>DATABY010000220.1:0-26323 GCA_036259355.1 Nocardioidaceae bacterium | reverse complement strand
CCCCGGCTGTCTTCGGAAAGGATCAGAGCGCCGTCGGCGCCCTCATCGGGGAGGTCGTCAGGGGACGACAGCCTTGAGCTCGTCCCCGAGCTCCTTCGCCTCGTCGGCGTTGAGCTCTACGACGAGCCGCCCGCCACCCTCGAGCGGGACCCGCATGACGATTCCGCGCCCCTCTTTGGTGACCTCCATCGGACCGTCGCCCGTCCGCGGCTTCATCGCCGCCATGCGTCTACCCCTTCCGTCATGTAGAACGTCACGCAGCCGCCTGCTCCCGAAGGGCCAAGGTGCTCATGACGCACGTCAGTGAACCCATTATCCCCCATCCGGTGATGTGCTCGTGACCCCTGCCCGTGCCGACGCCGTGACCGTCCCGGCGTCGGCGTGACGATTAGGGCAGACTCGTGGCCGTGGATGCGCGCTCGGCCCTGTTCGACCTGTACGGCGACCACCTGCGCCACCGCGGCGGCGAGGCTCCGGTGGCCGCGCTGATCCGGCTGCTCGGCGCGCTCGACGTTGCCGCCCCCGCTGTGCGGACCGCCGTCTCGCGGATGGTGCGGCAGGGCTGGCTGCAACCGGTGCGTCTCGGCTCGGGCCCCGGCTACGCGCTCACCCGTAAGGCGTACAGCCGGCTGGACGAGGCCGCCACCCGGATCTACCGCACCCGGGACCAGGCCTGGGACGGGCAGTGGCACATGCTCGTGCTCAAACAACCCGGCGACCGCAGCACCCGCGAGCGGGTCCGGGCCGGGCTGGCGTTCCTCGGCTACGCGCCGCTCTCGGACAACACCTGGGTCGGGCCCCGCGAGTCCGACGAGGTCGACGCGCTGCTCGCCTCCGACAGCGTGCATGCGCACCGGTTCGTGGCCCGCCTCGACGGCGACCCGGCGGGGCTGGCGGCCAGCACGTGGGATCTGGCCGGCCTCGGCCGTTCCTACGACCGGTGGCGCACCGACGCCGAACGGCTCGTCGCCGAGGCCGGCGACGCGCCCAGCGACGAGCTGTCGTTCGCCGTACGGTCACGGCTGCTGCACGAGTGGCGCAAGTTCCTGTTCGCCGACCCGGGGCTGCCGCGGGAGCTGCTGCCGCCGAGGTGGCCCGGGGAGGACGCCGCCGAGCTCTTCGACACCGAGGCGCGCCGGTTGCTGCCCGGCGCCCAGCGGTTCGTCACGACCTGCCTGGACCGTACGGAGACCAACCACAGATCGGGAGACACCACATGACAGACCCCGCCGCACCGGTGCAGTACGCCGTCGCCGACGGCGTCGCGACCATCACGCTCAACCGGCCGGAGGCGATGAACGCACTGGACCTGACCACCAAGGAGGCGCTGAAGTCGGCGGTGGAGCAGGCCGGCACCGACCCGGCCGCGCGGGTCGTGGTGGTCACCGGCTCCGGGAAGGCGTTCTGCGTGGGGCAGGACCTGCGCGAGCACATCACCAACATCTCCACCAGGTCCATGGAGGAGGTCTGGTCGACCGTGCCCGAGCACTACGCGCCGATCGCCGCCGGCCTGGCCGGGATGGACAAGCCGGTCATCGCCGCGGTCAACGGGGTGGCTGCGGGTGCCGGGGCGTCGATCGCGTTCCTGTGCGACTTCCGCGTGGTGGCCGACACGGCCGGGTTCAACACGGCGTTCACCGGGATCGGGCTGTCCTGTGACACCGGGGCCTCGTGGACGCTGCCCCGGCTGGTCGGTCCGGACAAGGCCCTCGAGCTCCTGATGATGCCGCGCACCGTGTCCGCGGCCGAGGCGCTGGAGCTCGGGCTGGCGACGCGGGTGGTGCCGGCCGCCGAGCTCGACGCGGAGGTGTCCGCGCTCGCGGCCACGCTGTCGCAGGGGCCGACCGTCGCCTACGGGGCCGTACGGCGGGCGGTCGGCTTCGCGGCCACCCACACGCTGACGGAGTCGCTGGCGTTCGAGGGTGACATGATGGCCCGTACCGGTAGCAGCGCCGACCACCAGAACGCGGTGCAGTCCTTCATCGCCAAGGAGCAACCGCGCTTCGAGGGTCACTGAGGAGGAGGCCGGCATGGGGAGGCATCCCAGGACCGCCGTGCTGGGCCCCTTGGCGGGCACGGCGTCGGGCACGGTGCTCGCGCTGGTCGCCGGGGTGCTGGCGACAGCACCGACGACCACGGCGGTGACCACGGCGGCGACCACCAGCAGCGCGGTGGCGCGCCCGCTTCCGTCGCACGTCAAGACCAGCCCGAGGGTGCGGCAGATGGTCACGGTGACGTCGCCGGGGTGGCGGACCACCCGCGCGACGCTTCGCGCCTGGCAACGCCCGCCGGGCGGCCGGTGGCGCCAGGTGCGCGGCCCGGTCCCGGTCCGCATCGGGTACGGCGGCTGGGTCCGCGGACCGGCGCGCCGCCAGGGCACCGGCACCAGCCCCGCGGGCAAGTACGCCCTGCCACGGGCCTTCGGGTCGCGCGCCGACCCCGGCGGCACGACGCCGTACCGGCGGTTCGACCGCAACGACTTCTGGCCGTACGAGCCGCGTGACCCCGCCACCTACAACGTCTACCAGCGGCACCAGGCCGCCGGTACTCACTGGCGGCGCGGCTACCGCGAACGCCTGTGGGACTTCCGGGCGCAGTACCGCTACGCCGTCGTGGTCGGCTTCAACCTGCCCAGCGGGGTGCACTACTCGCGGGCCCGCCGGCAGTGGGTGGCCCGCCAGCGTGCCGACACCTCCCGGGGCGGCGGCATCTTCCTCCACGTCAACGGCAGCGGAGCGACCGCCGGCTGCGTGTCGATGGGCGTGCGCCCGATGCGGTGGCTGGTGCGGTGGCTGGACCCGGCGAAGCGGCCGCGCGTGGCGATGGGACCGCACCGGTTCGTGAAGCGGCTGTGACCGCGGGCCCCTGGGTCAGCGGCGGCCGCCGACGGACCGCAGCAGTCCGCGCGGGGCCACCCGGTTGACGTAGCGGTCTCGTGGGCGGGGGCCGTACTCCACCGTGATGGCGACACCGGGGAAGCGCCGGTTGTACCACTGCGTCATCGTGCCGTGGCAGCCACCGCCGCAGTCGAACCGCTTGCGCGGCAGTCGCAGGTTGTCCGCGAGCCGGCGGGCGAACCGCGGACGCTTGGAGCCGTGCGTGTCGACCCCGCGCAGCGGCTGGTGGAACGACACGATCCGGTCCGGCCTGACGTTGCCGAGGAACCGCATCAGCACCCGCGTCTCACGGGCCGACGCCGGACCGCGGCCGTGATGGGCCTGCCGCTGCCAGCGCACCGGGAAGTTGCGGTTGAGGTCGACGCCGTTGGCGTTGTAGCGGGAGCCACGGGCCAACCCGTCGGGGTTCGCGGTCGGCAGCACCCACAGGTCCACGCCGCGGATCGGCGCGCCGTCGCGCAGGCGCCCCAGCGTCCGCCGGGGCACGGGTTCGTTGCCGTGCAGCGTGGCCATCGCCACCACGGTCTGGCGCGCGTCCGGGTCCCCCAGGCGCCAGACACGAATCGGCCGACCCTGCATGCTGTGCCCGATGACCCGCTTCTCCACCACCGCCGGTCGGCCCGAGCCGCCCGCGTGCGACGCGGCCGGCACCGACGCCACGGCCACCGGCGCCACCAGCGCGCACGTCGCGGCGCCGACGTACCAACGGGTCCGCCTCGTGTCTCGTCCCATCCCCCACCCTCTTCCGCCGGCACCGCCGGCCCTCGTCCGACCCGACGTCGGGTCAGATGCCCTGCGCCAACACGATCCAGGTGAAGGTGAGAGCACCGACCAGCATGCCCAGATGGGCGAGCAGGGACAATCCCGGCCCCTGCGACCACTCGTCGGTCACGACGTCTCCGGCATGCCGCCCACCGGAGGGCAGCCACCGGGCCAGCAGGAGCAGGCCGGCTGCAGCGACCACCCACCAGGCGAGCAGGCCCAGCACCGCCAGCGGCACCGACGTCAGCAGCAGCCCCGGCACCCACAGCAGCAGCGCGACCACACCGGCGGCGGTGTGGGTGGTCAGCACCGACTTCGAGAAGTCGCTGCGGCCCGCCGGACGATGGGTCGGGGACGCCAGCCGGATGCGGGTCAGGAGCACGACCACGGCCGCCAGGGCGGTCAGCATCCAGGCGAGTTCCGACAGCGTCACGCGCACATGGTGCTGTAACGGTGCACTTCTGGCAACACGGAACTGCTAATTGTCGGTATTGACCCAGCAGTCGGCCAGGTGGTCGTCGACCATGCCGGTGGCCTGCATCAGCGCGTAGGCGGTCGTAGGTCCGACGAACACGAAGCCACGGCGCTTCAGTGCCTTGGCCATCGCCGTGGACTCCGGAGTCCTGGCGGGCACGTCGGCCAACGTTGCCGGCGGCGGACGGGAGCCGGGCGGCGGAGCGAACGACCAGAGCAGCTCGGCGAACGGGGTGTCGAGGTCGAGCAGGGCACGGGCATTGCCGATCGCGGCGTCGATCTTGGCGCGGTTGCGGACGATGCCGGCGTCGGCGAGCAGCCGCTCCCGGTCGGCCTCGCCGTAGGCCGCGACCGCGGCGGGGTCGAAGCTCGAGAACGCGGCACGGAACGCCTCGCGCTTGCGCAGGATCGTCAGCCAGGACAGGCCCGACTGGAAGGCCTCCAGCGTCAGCCGCTCGAACAGGCCGACGTCGTCGCGGACGGGTCGGCCCCACTCCTGGTCGTGGTAGGCGACGTACTCGGGTGTGCTGAGGCCCCACGGACAACGCAGGCGTCCGTCGTCACCGGGTACGGCGGCCGTCACGACTCCACGCCACGCTTGAGGGAGCGGAGCGCGCGGCGGATCGCCGTCCGCACCACCGGCCGCGCCGCCGGCCAGGCCAGACGGCCGGCAGGCCCGCCGGGGAGGCGGAACCGCTCCCACCACTCCAGCCGAGTGTGGTCGGCGCCGGTGGGGGTGAGCACGAAGCCGCCCTCCCCGCGCACCAGCCGCCCGGTGTGCAGCACCTCGCAGCGGCGCAGCGGTTCCCAGGCGGTGATCGTCATCGTGTCGAGGTAGCCGAACCGGCCGAGACCGGTCCACGCCTCGATCTGGGTACCCACGCCGGCGCCCTCGGCCACACCCCAGACGTGGGTGGCGGGCAGCCACTCCGACTGCCGCGGCCAGTCGACGACGTAGCGCCAGACCCGCTCCGGCGGCGCGGCGATGTCGATGACCTCACGGACCAGACCCGTGCTCATCTGCGCTCCTCGGCGTCGTGCTGCTCGTCGTGCTGCTCGTCGAGCTGGTCGGCCAGGCGGGCGAGCAGCGCGTCGACCTCGTCCATGCGGTAGCCGCGCAGGCCGACCGAGAACCGCACCGTGCGCAACGCCTCCCCGCCGAGCGGCCGGTCGGCCGGGACCAGCGCGTCGGGCCGGTCGTCGTACACCGGCCGCATGGCGCCACCGCGGCCGAGCGCGACGACGACGGCCGCCCCGACGACGAGGACGATGACGACGCCCAGGAACCAGACCACGGACCCGATGCTCCCACGCCGCGTCGTGCCCGTCCGGCGAGAGGGTCGCGCAGGTCAGTCGGGGCTGTGCGGGTCCCGCGACTCGGCTGCCTCGGCGTCGACGGAGGAACCGCGGTGGTGGCTCGCCTCGGTCATGATCTTCACGGCCTCCTCGACGTCGTCGGTCAGCCGGAGCAGCTCGAGGTCGACCTCGTGGATCTTGCCCTCGGCCTGCACGGTGTCGCGCAGCCAGTCGACCAGCCCACGCCAGTAGTCCGAGCCCATCAGCACGATCGGGAACGACGTCACCTTGCGGGTCTGCACCAGCGTGAGCGCCTCGAAGACCTCGTCGAACGTGCCGAAGCCGCCGGGCAGGACGACGAAGCCCTGGGCGTACTTCACGAACATCGTCTTGCGGGCGAAGAAGTAGCGGAAGTTGATGCCGACGTCCACCCAGTCGTTGAGGCCCTGCTCGAAGGGAAGCTCGATGCCGAGCCCCACCGAGACGCCGCCTGCCTCGCTCGCGCCACGGTTGGCCGCCTCCATGACACCCGGTCCGCCACCGGTGATCACCGCGTAGCCGGCGTCGACGAGCGCCCGGCCCAGCTGCACAGCCCTGTCGTAGTCGGCGTGGTCGGCTCCGGTGCGCGCGCTGCCGAACACGCTGATGGCCGGCCCGAGCTCGGCGAGCATGCCGAAACCCTCGACGAACTCCGACTGGATCCGCAGCACCCGCCAAGGGTCGGTGTGCACCCACTCCGAGGGTCCGCGCGAGTCCAGCAGCCGCTGGTCGGTGGTGCTCGTCTGCACCTGCCGGCGCCGCATCACGATCGGCCCGCGGCTCTTCTGCGCCGGCCGGTCCTCCGGCTGGGACGGCCGGTCGGGATGGATCGACTGGTCCGACTGCTCACTCATGGGGAAACGCTAACGTCCGGTGTACCGGGCGCTGTAGCGCCCACGTCGGGGGACGCACCGGCCTACGCCGACAGCCAGGCACGGACGCGCTCCTCGCACTCGTGCAGCTCGGCGATCTCGACGAACTCGTCCTGCTTGTGCGCCATCATCGGGCTGCCCGGGCCGTAGTTGACCGCGGGCACACCGAGCTCGGTGAACCTCGCCACGTCGGTCCAGCCCAGCTTCGGCCGCGGGTCGGACCCGATCGCGCCGACGAACGCCGCGGCGACCTCGCGGTCCAGTCCCGGCCGCGCCGCCGGCGCGACATCGCTGACCTCGACCTCGTAGCCGTCGAAGAAGCTGCGCAGGAACTCGATCGCCTCGTCCTCGCTGCGGTCCGGCGCGAAGCGGTAGTTCACGCTGACCCGCACCTCGTCGGGGACCACGTTGCCGGCCACCCCGCCGCTGATGTGCACGGCGTTGAGCCCCTCGTGGTAGGTCAGCCCGTCCACCTCCGGCCGCCGCGGCTCGTACTCGCGCAGCCGCTGCAGGATGTCGGCGGCCTTGTGGATCGCGTTGTCACCCATCCACGAGCGCGCGCTGTGCGCGCGCACGCCGCGAGCGACCACGTCGACCCGCATCGTGCCCTGGCAGCCGCCCTCGACCGCGGCCGACGTGGGCTCCATGAGCACGGCGAAGTCCGCGGCGAACCACTCCGGACGCGTGCGGGACAGCCGCTTGAGCCCGTTGCGCTCCGCCTCGACCTCCTCGCACTCGTACAGGAAGAACGTGATGTCGCGGTTCGGCTCGAGCAGCGTGGCCGCCGTCCGCAGGATCGCCGCACAGCCGCCCTTCATGTCGCACGAGCCCAGCCCGACGAGCCTGTCGTCCTCCCGCCGGCCGGGAAAGTTGTCGTTGACCGGCACCGTGTCCAGGTGTCCGGCGAGCACCACCCGCTCCGGTCGGCCCAGGTCGGTGCGCGCCATCACCGTGTCGGCGTCACGCTCCACCTGCAGGTGCGGGAGCTGGCGCAGCGCGTGCTCCACCGCGTCGGCGATCTCCGCCTCGTTGCCACTCACCGACTCGATGTCCACGAGCGCGTGGGTCAGCGACACGACGTCCTGGCTCAGATCGAGGGAGGTCATGGCCGCGATTGTGCCTCAGCCGAGGTCCTCGCGCCCGTCGTGTCGACGCAGAGGTCCTTGACCCAGGGCGATCGTCGGTGGCCGACCGTATCGACGGGGTCGCGGCGCCGTTGGGTAGCCTTCCCCGGTGACCGCAACAGCCACACCGACGACTGCCTGGGGCTTCGGCCTGGCCACCACGACCAGCGCCGGCAAGGTCCTCGACACCTGGTACCCCGCGCCCGGCGTGGGCGAGAGGACGACGGAGCAGGCGCCGCCGGAGCTCAAGGCGCTCGAGGGCCAGGACGATGCGCGAGGCGTAGGCCGCAGCGTCGTACTCACCGAGGTCGACCTGGGGGCCGCGCCGGCCGACGCCGCCGACGCCTATCTGCGGCTGCACCTGCTCAGCCACCGACTGGTGCGCCCGCACGGGCAGAACCTCGACGGCCTCTTCGGGCAGCTCGCCAACGTGGTGTGGACCAGCGCCGGTCCGTGCGACCCCGAGGGGTTCGAGCAGACGCGGCTGCGGCTGCGGGCGGCCGGCGCCCCGGTGCAGGTGTTCGGCGTCGACAAGTTCCCGCGCATGACCGACTACGTGCTCCCGACCGGCGTACGCATCGCGGACGCCGACCGGGTCCGGCTCGGCGCGCACCTCGCCGAAGGCACCACCGTGATGCACGAGGGCTTCGTGAACTTCAACGCCGGCACGCTTGGCTCCTCGATGGTGGAGGGACGGGTCTCCGCCGGGGTGGTCGTCGGCGACGGCTCCGACATCGGCGGCGGCGCCTCGATCATGGGGACGCTGTCCGGCGGCGGAAAGGACATCATCAGCATCGGCGAGCGCTGCCTGCTCGGCGCCAACGCCGGGATCGGGATCTCGCTCGGTGACGACTGCGTCGTCGAGGCCGGCTGCTACGTGACCGCGGGGACCAAGGTGGCCCTGCCTGACGGCGACGTGGTCAAGGCCCGGGAGCTGTCGGGAAGCAACGGCATCCTGTTCCGGCGCAACTCCGTCACCGGGGCCATCGAGGCGGTCCCCCGGCAGGGGCGGGGCATCGAGCTCAACGCAGCCCTGCACGCCAACTAGACGGTAGGCCCCCAGACGATGCTCCCCGGTGGAACACCGTCACCGCGGCACGCGTTGTGCCCACCATGACCCGACAGCGAGCCTCCGGAGGGCGCAACGTCGGGTTCGGGCTGCTCGGCCTGCTCGTGGCCGGCGCCGTCGTCCTCGCGCTGCTGTGGTTCGGGGTAGGGCCGATCCCCGACCGGGAGGGCTGTACGGCGAGCGTCGGGGGTGAGTCCGTGCGCGTCGACCCCGAGCAGGCCGACAACGCCGCCGTGATCGCCGGGATCGCGGTCCGCCGCGGGCTGCCCGCCCGGGCCGTGAGCATCGCCCTGGCGACGGCGTACCAGGAGTCCGACATCCGCAACCTCGACCACGGTGACCGGGACTCGCTGGGCATCTTCCAGCAGCGGCCCTCGCAGGGATGGGGTACGCCGGGCCAGACCCAGGACCGCTACCACGCGACCAACCGGTTCTACGACGCGCTGGAGAAGGTCCGCGGGTACCAGAACATGGTCATCACCGAGGCGGCCCAGGAGGTGCAGCGCTCCGCCTTCGGTGAGGCGTACGCCGACCACGAGGCCGACGCACGGCTCCTCGCCTCGACGCTCACCGGGTACAGCCCCGCCGGGTTCACATGCGTGGTGCGCCACGACGACGTCGCCGCGGAGGAGATGCGCCGCAACGGGCTGACGCCGCGGGCCAACGCCGTACGCCGCGACCTGCGGCGCACGTTCGGTCGGCTGCCGATGGGCGGCTTCCAGCCCGGCGGCGTGACCAGCGGACACATCGAGGGGTCCGCGCACTACGACGGCCGTGCGATCGACGTCTTCTTCCGGCCGGTGACCGACGCGAACCAGCGGCACGGGTGGGCAGTCGCGCACTACCTCGTGGCGCGCGCGGACTCGCTGGGCGTCCAGACGGTGATCTACGACGACCGCATCTGGAGCGCGGGCCTGCGCTCGGAGGCGGGCTGGCGGGAGTACGACGAGCCCTCCGGGCCCAACCAGGAGATCCTCGAGCACCGCGACCACGTGCATGTCGAGGTTCTCGACGGCGACTGACAGTGCCACCCGCACCCGATTCGGCTCGGCCGATTCGGGCGCGGCCGATTCGGCGCGGCGGTCCCCCGCAACGAACCTATCGTTGTGGGGGACCCCCGCAACGAACCCCAGGGCAAGGGGACTCAGCCTGTGAGGCGGTCGACCGCGGCGGCGACGCGCTCATCGGTGGCGGTGAACGCCACCCGCACGTGCTGCGCCCCCGCCCGGCCGTAGAAGTCCCCCGGCGCGGCGAGGATGCCGCGCTCGGCAAGCCAGCCGATGCTCTCCCAGCAGGGCTCGTCGCGGCTGGCCCACAGGTACAGCGCGGCCTGCGAGTGGTCGATCCGGAAGCCCGCACTCTCGAGGGCAGCCCGCAGCGCCGTACGCCGGGCGGCGTAGCGCTGCCGCTGCTCGTCGACGTGCGCGTCGTCGTCCAGCGCGACCCGCATCGCCTGCTGCACCGGCCACGGCACCAGCAGGCCGGCGTGCCGGCGCACCTCCAGCAGCTCCGCGACAACCGCGGAGTCGCCGGCCACGAAGCCGCCGCGGTAGCCGGCCAGGTTGGAGCGCTTCGACAGGGAGTGCACGGTGAGCAGCCCCTCGGCCGAGCCCTCGCACACGTCGGGGTGCAGCACCGACACCGGCTCGGCCTCCCAGCCGCACTCCAGGTAGCACTCGTCGGAGACCACGAGCACCCCGCGCTCGCGCGCCCACCGCACGACCTTGCGCAGGTGCTCGGCCGGCAGCACCCGCCCGGTCGGGTTGGCCGGGGAGTTCAGCCACAACAGCGCCACGGGACGCGGTCCCAGGCTCAGAGTGCCGTCGGCCGCGACGACGTCGCACCCGGCCAGCCGGGCGCCCACGTCGTACGTCGGGTACGCCAGCTCCGGGACCACGACGGTGTCCCCGGCGCCCAGGCCCAGGTGGGACGCCAGCGAGGCCACCAGCTCCTTGGACCCGACGGTCGGGATGACACAGTCCCGCCCCAGCTCGATGGCGTCGAACCTCCGGCGCAGCCAGCCCGACGCGGCGTCACGCAGCTCGGTGGTGCCGACCGCCTTCGGGTAGCCGGGCGCGTTCGCCGCGTCCTGCAGCGCGCGCTGCACCAGGTCGGGGGTCGGGTCGACGGGAGTGCCGATCGACAGGTCGACGATGCCTCCGGGGTGCGCGCGGGCCCGCTCGCCGTACGGGATCAGCGCGTCCCACGGGAAGTCGGGCAGCCGGGAAGACACACGCGCCGCCCCTCCACGCAGGACGGGCGGCGCGTTGCGGTCGTGCACCGACAGGTTCAGTCTTGGTTCTGCGGCGGCAGCGCCGCGATCATCGGGTGGTCCTTGTCGATCACACCCATCTTGGACGCTCCGCCGGGAGACCCCAGGTCGTCGAAGAACTCCACGTTCGCCGCGTAGTAGTCCTTCCACTGGTCGGGGGTGTCGTCCTCGTAGAAGATCGCCTCGACCGGGCAGACGGGTTCGCACGCCCCGCAGTCGACACACTCGTCGGGGTGGATGTACAGCATCCGCGAGCCCTCGTAGATGCAGTCGACAGGGCATTCGTCGACACAGCCCCGGTCCTTCACGTCCACGCAGGGTTGCGCGATGACGTATGTCACCTGAATCCTCCTCCATCCGGGTGCGAGGCGCCGCACCAACGGCACCAGCCTAGTATCACGGTTCGAGTGATCCACCGTTCGGTCAGGTCCATCTGTTGGGAGTCTCGTGCGCCTCACTCCGGCCGACGTGGGCAGCCGCGTGGTGGTACGCCGGATGCTCCCCGGCGAGCGTGGACCGAGCGGCGGCGCGGCGTTGACCGATGTCATCGGCGTGCTCGAGGCGTGGCAGGACGAGCACCTCGTCGTACGCCGCAAGGACGACAGCACCGTGCGGATCGCGCTGGCCGACGTCGTGGCCGCCAAGACGGTGCCGCCACCGCCGACGCGGCGCGGCCGCTAGCGAGCCCGGCCGCAACCCCGCGCCTCAGCCGGAGCCGGGTGTCGGAGTCGGGCTCGGCTCGGGCTCGCAGTGGACGGTGTCGGCCGCGTCGTAGGTGACGTGGTCCTTCTCGGTCCGGACGCGCTCGCCCCCGCGGTGGAAGTAGCGGAACACGTCCACCTCGAAGCCCCTGAACCCGGTCTGCTCCACGCAGTCCTCGGAGTCGTCGTAGCGCACGCCCGGATCGGTGAAGTCGTACTGCTCCGACAGGCCCGCCCGGATGTCCCAGTGCTTGGTGCTCCACATGCGGGCGTGCATCTCACCCTCGGAGCTCGGCGTGCTCGGCTCGACCCAGGCCTGGACGAGGACGCCGTACGGGGTGGTGTTCTGGAACCGCAGGTCCAGCGCACCCCACGCGACCGTGGCCTCCCGCCCCATCGGGTACCGGTCGAAGTACAGGCTGTGCGGGTGGTGCTCGACGTCCCTGAGGCCGGCGAAGAACGCCGCGTTGTAGACGGTGGTCGCGACCTGCGAGACACCACCGCCGAAGTCCTCCACGAGCACACCGTCGCTGATCACGAAGCCCCGGGCGAAGCCGTTGGCCGCCGTGCGCTCGCCCACGATGCGGTTCAGGCTGAAGAACTCGCCGGGCTTGAGGACGGTGCCGTTGATCTTCTCCGCCGCCCGGCCGAGGTTGGTGTTGCGGTAGCTCGAGTGCGGGAAGTACGTCGTGAACTCCGAGACCACCGCCTTGATGCCCAGCTTGCGCGCGTCCCGGACACCGAACTCGTGACGGACCGGCCGGGCCTTGAGCGTGACCGCCCGGGCACTGCCGGTCCTGGTCAGCACCCCCAGCACCTTGCGGGCCAGCCGCCGGGGGCTCACCGCGGTCCCCGTCCGGCCGGCGACGACCTGCGGAGACCCGCCGCGCAGCACCACGGTGGCCGGGCGGGCGCGCCTCGTGAGCGGGTCGAGCGTCGCGGCGGCGCTTCTCTGCAGCCGCTCGGGGTCGAGCCTGGGCACCAGCCGTCCGTCTCGCGGTTGCATGCTCAGCGCCGCGCCGATCCGGGCGGCCGAGAGCCGTCGGCTGCGCCCACCCACGGTGATCCTGACCGCGCCGGACATCGCCGGCTCGGCGAACCGGTCGACGGCGCGGTCGACGTCGCGGCCGGTGAGCACCGGTGCCACCCGCTGCACCGGCAGGTCGAAGGTCTGCTCGGCGTCGAGGAAGGTCTCCCGCAGCGCCCGCGTCGTCGCGGACTCGTGGAGCGTCCGGCCCGGCGTCGGGTACACCGGCTTGACCCGGCCGCGGGTGAACCTGACCGCCCCTTCGACCGGCTCCCGCCGCACCCGGTCGGCGAGGTCGCCGACAGCGGTCTCGAGCGCGGAGGCGTCGACGTCCACCACCGGCTCGACGTCCTCGCCGCCGGTGAGCACCCGGACCATCCGCAGCGGGTTGAGGCTGCGGCCGCCGCCGGCCGACTCCACGGTCTCGGCCACGTCGAGGCGGAGCCCGGCGTCGGCGGGATCGATTCGGTAGGTGTCGGCACCGTCGCGGGCGACGATCGGCTCGTCGGCGCGAGGCGCCAGCTCGCGCTCGAGCTTGCGGCGCGCCTCACCGGGACTCAGCCCGCCGATCTCCACGCCGGAGACGGCGACGGCCTGGGGCACCCGGTCACTGGTGAAGGCGTACCCGGCGGCGTACAGCCCACCGAGCAGCAGCAGGATCGCCAGGAAGAAGCTGACGGCGAACCACCGGCCGGTCCGCCCGTCTCCTGGCGTCGCGGCACGGCCGCGCCCACGCATCCAACCCACCCCGAGGACACTCCTCAGACAACAGCACGTGCCGGCTCGCGGCACGTGCCTTGGTCACCAACGGTCGTCCCAGTGTAAGCCCGCGAGGACGCCGAAGGCGCTGCGGAAGTACACCATGGCCGGTTCGTCGCCGGCTGCGACGTCCAGGCCGATCACCTCGCCGACCACGATCGTGTGGTCGCCGCCGTCGTACATCTCCCACGTGCGGCACTCCAGCTGGCACAGGGCCTGATCCAGCAGCGCTGCACCGGTGTGCACGCCGCGGCGGTGCGGGATCGCGTCGAGCTGGCCGGCCAGAAGCCGGCCGCGGGTGGCGAGCCAACGGGCGGTGTCCAGCTGCGAACCGGCGAGGATGGAGGCGCCCCAGAACCGCGACAGGGCCACCGCCTGGTGGAAGCGGGCGGACTTGTCCACGCACACCAGCACCAGCGGCGGATCCAGCGAGACCGACGTGAACGCGCTCGCGGTCATGGCGTGGTCGACGCCGCCCTGCAGGGTCGTGACCACGGAGACCCCGCTGGCGAACTGGCTCATCGCCTCCCGGAAGAGGTCCGGTTCCGGTGCCGTCACCGGCCGCCCGCCTCAGCCGCGCCCCGGTGCGCGGCGACGCCCACCGCCAGCACCACGCCGATCAGCAGCACGCTCGCGCCGAGGAACCCCCACCCCAGCACGTCCGAGACCAGCAGGAAGTCGCCGCCGGGTCCTTCGGCAAGCGCCCCGAGGACGACGAGCAGCCAGCCCAGCAGGAAGCCCAGCAGCACCGGGACCTGTCCGCGCAGCCAGAGCCCCACCGCGGTGGGAGCGGCGAGCGCCAGCAGCGCGCCCCACGGCAGCGGCCAGCCGGCGACCCAGATCGCGTGCCGGTGCACGGCGAGCGCGGACAGCCCCACGCCGCCCCCGAACAGGAAGGCGGGCAGTGCCCACAGCCAGCGCATCCGCCGCCCGTCAGTCCAGGCCGTCGAACAGGTCGGTCTCCCAACCGTTCTCGCCGGCCCGTGGCCCGGCCCGGCCCTTGACGAGGCGGTAGAACTCGGTCGCCCAGATCTCGTTGCCCAGGTTGTTGGAGAGTGCGAAGAAGGGCCCGTCGACGGCGATCTGCGTGGCGTGGGCCCGCATCGCCGCCAGCTTCTGCTCGACGTGGGCGCTGCCGTCGATGGCGGCGGTGATCTGGTCGTCCTCGATGGCGAACGGCGGCAGCGGCCCCTCGGGGTCCATGCCCTCGAACGCCGTGGTGTCACCGGCGTCGCGCAGCCGACGGAGGCCCTCGCGCAACCGGGTCGCCGACATCGCCACCCAGTAGACCTTGGACACGTCCCAGTGGTCGCCGAGGTCCTGCCGGTACGACGGGGCCGCGGCGAGCGCCGCGCCGTACGTCGCCACCCGGTGCGCCTGGACGTGGTCGGGGTGCCCGTAGCCGCCGAGCTCGTCGTAGGTCACCAGCACCTGCGGCCTGACCTCGCGGATCACCTCGACCAGCAGGTCGGCCGCCTCCCGCAGGTCGGCCCGCCAGAACGTGCCCGGCTTGACCGTCGGCGGCGCGACCGCCGACCCGGACTCGTCGTAGGCCATGCCGGTGTCGCGATAGTGCCCGGGCCCGCCGAGGAAGCGGTGGTCGCTGACCCCGAGCTCCTTCATCGCCGCGGCCAGCTCACCGATGCGGTGCTCGCCGAGCGTGTCCTCGCTGTCGGCCGCGAGATGCACCAGGTCGGGGACCAGCACCTCGCCCTCCTCGCCCAGCGTGCAGGTGACCAGCGTGACCTGCGCGCCCTCGGCGACGTACTTGGCCATCGTGGCGCCGTTGTTGATGGACTCGTCGTCGGGATGCGCGTGGACCAGCAGCAGCCGCCGGTCGGAGGGGTCGATCGCCATGCGCCCAATCTACGGGTGCCGGTCCGTGCGGCTGACAGAAGGCGTCGGATCGCCCGTGGTGGTTCAGCCACAGGCCGCGGCGATGCGGGGGTGCTCGCGGTCCAGGGTCGCGAGGCCGTTGTCGATCTTGTCCAGCACGCCGCTGCGGATCAGCCGCTGCATCCCCGGGTCGCCGGCCTCGGCGCCGCCGGTGATCCGCCGCCGCGAGCCCTCGATGCGCGGACGCACGTGGTCGAGGATGCCGCGGGCGTCGACCCCGCCGTACGCCTGCGCCATCAGCCGGAGCCGCCGTGCGGTGTCGTCGGGGTCGTCGGGCATCTGCACCAGGGGTACGTCGTTCCAGGCGGCGAAGGCCAGGTCGTCCAGCGGTACGCCGGGCCCGGCGACGTCCCAGTCGAACACCCCGGTGAGCCGCGGGCCGGTGAACGCCAGGTTGTACCAGCCGACGTCATGGTGGCAGATGATCTCGTCGTCGCCGAGGGCCCGTGCCCCGAACCGCCACGGCACGACGCCGGCGGGGCGGAACTCCGCCGATGCCTCGTGGAAACGGCGCAGCCAGCGCATCAGGTCGGCGAGCTGCTCGTCGGCCAGCCGGCCCTTCGGCACGTACACCACCTCCCCAGGGAGGTAGGTGAGCACCTCACGGCCACGTTCGTCGTAGCCGAGCACCCGCGGGATCGCCGGCACACCGGCCCCGTGCAGGTGGTCGAGCAGCGCGTGCACCGCGGGCGTCCACGCACCCGTGGGTCGGCGCACGGTCGCGCCGATCCGCACCGCTCCCCCGACGTTGCCGCCGGGCAGCCGCTCCCCGTCCAGCATCCGCTCACGCACCGGGTCCAGGAACGGCCGGTCGGCACCGAGCCAGCGCACCGTGTCCAGCTCCTCCGGGCCGAGCCAGCGCAGGGCGTCGTGCTCGCTGGGAGTCGGCTCCCCGTCGACCAGGCGAGCTTCGAGCACGTGGAGGACGAAGCCGGGGCTCAGCGGCTGCTCACCGGGGATCCGGCCCACGACCTCGATGCCGCACCCGAGCTCCTCGCGCACCTCCCGCACGCAGGCGTCCTCGACGCTCTCGCCCGGGTCGACCTTGCCGCCCGGGAACTCCCACCCGCCGGCCATCGACGACGGCAGCACGCGCCGGGCGGCCAGCAGCCGCCCCTCGGCGATGATCGCGGCACCGACGACCACGGCGGGCATGCTCGGCCCCAGGGAGCTGGTCACGGTGAGCCAGCCTGGCACACCGGACCACCTGTCCGGCGCCCTTGCCTCCCGCCGGAACCGATTGCGGCGCGCCTCTTTCGGATTGCGGCTATTCGGGCCAGACTCGCCTCAGCGGGCATCACATCGGCGTCGTGCTTGGAGGTCAGATGCAATCGAGTACGCACACGACGGTCGCCGGGGTGCGGGAGGCACTCCTGCGGCTGAACCAGGCCGCGGAGCGGCTGCGGGCCGAGTACGGCGACACGCTCGGCGTCCGGCGGCTGACCTCCGACGTACAGCGGCTCAGTGCAGACCTCGACGAGCTCGGCGACCCGCAGCCCGGCTACCGGCCCCGCCCCAGCCTCGAGGAGCTCGAGGAGATCCCCGACCGGGAGTACGACGCAAGCATGTGGTCCGACGCCGACCAAGAGGGTTTCGGCGCCCCCGACCGGCACGCGCCCTGATCGGCGGGGCGCGGATGTCCACAGGAGTGCTCGGTTCCGGCCGTGCGCGGGTGCAGGAACGCACCCAGCGCCAGGACCGCTGGTGGGTCACGCCGGCGATCACGTTCGCCGTCCTGCTCGCCTTCGTCATCTATGCGACGTGGCGGGCGCTCGTCGGCGAGTTCTACTACTCCAAGCCCTACCTCTCGCCGTTCTACTCGCCCTGCCTGAGCACGGAGTGTGTGCCGGACGCGAGCGACTTCGGCCAGCCGATCAGCTGGTTCCCGCTGTCCCCCGCACTGCTCATCCTGATCTTCCCACTGGGCTTCCGGCTGACCTGCTACTACTACCGCAAGGCCTACTACCGGTCGTTCTGGCTGTCGCCGCCGTCGTGCGCCGTCGCCGAACCACACAAGAGGTACACGGGAGAGACCCGGTTCCCGCTGCTTCTGCAGAACCTCCACCGCTGGTTCTTCTTCCCCGCCGTGCTCATCGCCGGGGTCCTGACGTTCGACACCATCCTGGCGTTCCGCGACGAGACCGGGGAGTGGGGCCACGCCGGCCTCGGCACGCTGATCATGATCGCCAACATCGTGCTGCTGTGGGGCTACACGTTCGGGTGCCACTCCTGCCGCCACATCGTCGGCGGACGGCTGCGGACCTTCTCCAAGCACCCGGTGCGCTATCGCATGTGGGGGTGGGTCTCCAAGCTCAACGCCCGCCACGCGATGTGGGCGTGGCTGTCGTTGTTCTCGGTGGCGCTCACCGACCTGTACGTGTACCTCCTGGCCACCGGCACGATCAGCGACCCGAGGTTCTTCTGACATGGCGCACGAGTTCGAGACGCACTCCTACGACGTGGTCGTCGTCGGTGCCGGTGGGGCCGGGCTCCGGGCCGCCATCGCCGCGCACGACGCCGGAGCACGCACGGCCATCGTCTGCAAGTCCCTGCTGGGCAAGGCACACACGGTCATGGCCGAGGGTGGCATCGCCGCCGCCATGGGCAACGTCTGGTCCGACGACAACTGGCAGGTTCACTTCCGCGACACCATGCGCGGCGGGAAGATGCTCAACAACTGGCGGATGGCCCAGCTGCACGCCCAGGAGGCGCCGCAGCGGGTGATGGAGCTGGAGGAGTGGGGAGCGCTCTTCGACCGCACCAAGGACGGCCTGATCTCCCAGCGCGACTTCGGCGGCCACCGGTTCGCACGTCTGGCACACGTCGGTGACCGCACCGGCCTGGAGATGATCCGCACGCTGCAGCAACATGCCGTCGCGCTGGGCATCGACGTGTTCATGGAGTGCACGATCACCGAGATCCTGCGTTCCGACGGCCGGGTCAGCGGCGCATTCGGGTACTGGCGTGAGAGCGGCCGCTTTCTCGTCTTCCAAACGCCTACTGTGGTGCTGGCCACCGGCGGCATCGGCAAGAGCTACCAGGTGACGTCGAACTCCTGGGAGTACACCGGCGACGGCCACGCGCTGGCGCTGCGGGCCGGCGCCTCGCTGATCAACATGGAGTTCGTGCAGTTCCACCCCACCGGCATGGTCTGGCCGCCCTCGGTCAAGGGCATCCTCGTGACCGAGTCGGTGCGCGGCGACGGCGGTGTGCTGCGCAACTCCGAGGGCCGTCGGTTCATGTTCGACTACATCCCCGAGTACTTCATCAAGGAGACCGCCGACACGGAGGAGGAGGCGGACGCCTGGTACGACGACAAGGCCACCAACCGCCGGCCGCCGGAGCTGCTCCCCCGCGACGAGGTCGCGCGCGCCATCAACTCCGAGATCAAGGCCGGCCGTGGCTCCCCGCACGGCGGGGTGTTCCTCGACATCGCCAGCCGGCGCAGCGCGGAGTTCGTCCAGCGGCGGCTGCCGTCGATGTACCACCAGTTCAAGGAGCTCGCGGACGTCGACATCACCGCCGAGGCGATGGAGGTGGGACCGACCTGCCACTACGTGATGGGCGGCGTCGAGGTGGACGCCGACACCGGCGCCTCCGTCGTACCCGGCCTGTATGCCGCGGGCGAGGTCGCCGGCGGGATGCACGGGTCCAACCGGCTGGGCGGCAACTCGCTGTCCGACCTGCTCGTCTTCGGCCGCCGGGCAGGCCTCAACGCGGCCTACCACGCGGGACGGATCAGCGGTGCGCGACCGAGCGTGTCCGACCAGGACGTCACCACCGCGGCCGAGGCGGCGCTCGAGCCGTTCTCCGACGAGGGCGGTGAGAACCCCTACACGATCCAGAAGGACCTCCAGGCCACGATGCAGAAGCTCGTCGGCATCATCCGCAAGCGTGACGAGCTCGCGGAGTCGCTGAAGGAGCTCGGCGAGCTGCGCGAGCGCGCCCGCCACCTCACCGTCGAGGGGCACCGGCAGTACAACCCGGGGTGGCACCTCGCGCTCGACCTCGCCAACATGCTGCTGGTCTCCGAGTGCATCGCCCGGGCGGCACTCGAGCGCGAGGAGTCGCGCGGCGGCCACACCCGCGACGACTTCCCCGCCGCGTCGGACGAGTGGGGCAGCAAGAACCTCGTGCTGACGTCCTCCCCAGACTACGAGATCTCCGTCAGGGAGCAGCCGCTGCCGGTGATGCCCGGCGAGCTCCAGCAACTCTTCGAGGAGAAGTAATGGGATACGACCTCGCGCTGCGCGTCTGGCGCGGCGACAGGAGCGGTGGCGACCACGGCGACTACGTCGTCGAGGTGGAGGAGGGCGAGGTCGTCCTCGACGCCATCCACCGCCTGCAGGCCACCCAGTGCGGAGACCTCGCCGTGCGGTGGAACTGCAAGGCCGGCAAGTGCGGGTCGTGCTCGGCCGAGGTCAACGGACGTCCCCGCCTGCTGTGCATGACCAGACTGTCCGACTTCGAGGAGGACGAGACCATCACGGTGACGCCGCTGCGGGGCTTCCCGGTCGTGCGCGACCTGGTCACCGACGTGTCCTTCAACTACGAGAAGGCGCGCGAGCTCCCGGCGTTCTCGCCCGGTCCGCCCGACGCCGACGGCAAGCGGCGGATGATGCAGTCCGACGTCGAGCGGGGCCAGGAGTTCCGCAAGTGCATCGAGTGCTTCCTGTGCCAGGACGTCTGCCACGTCATCCGCGACCACGACGACAACAAGCCCGCCTTCGCCGGGCCCCGGATGTTCCTGCGCTACGCCGAGCTCGACATGCACCCGTGGGACACCAACGACCGCCGGAAGCTCGCCCAGGACGCCGCGGGCATCGGGCTGTGCAACATCACCAAGTGCTGCACCGAGGTCTGCCCCGAGGGCATCAAGATCACCGACAACGCGATCATCCCGATGAAGGAGCGCGTCGCCGACCGCAAGTACGACCCTCTGGTCTGGCTGGGGTCGAAGATCTCTCGCCGCGACCGGCGCGAAGAGCCCTAGGCTCTCGCGCCGGCCACGGCGCTCGCGCCGGGTCTACAGAACTTTGTGGGGGGCAGCGCACTTCTGCAGTCCCGGGCGCAAGACCCGCTCGCGCGATGCGGCCGGGGTCGCCTACTGGCCCTGCGGCATCTCGCGGATGGGCTTGCCGTCAGGGGTCAGCACCCACCACACGTCGTTGACAGCCTGCCCCGTGACGTCACCGGGCTGCTTGTCGTCGACCCAGTAGTACAGCGGCCAGTCGTTGTACGTCGCCATCGTCGTGCCGTCGGTGGCCTTCGTCGTGCCCAGCAGCGAGTCGTCCACACCCGAACCCGCCTCGGCCGGCCCCTCCACCGGAGGCCACGCCACCAGGCAGTCACCCTCGCACGTGCTCTGACCACCCTGGTCGGGGTCGAACATGTACAACGTCATCCCCTCGGAGTCGACCAGGATCGGGCCGAAGTCCGACCGCGCGGTCTCCACCGTGGTCGCCGCCTGCTGCGTGGGAGACTGGGATGTGGTTTGCTCAGCAGGCTCGGCGGAGCCGTTGCTGTCGCCACCGCCCCCGCACGCGGCCGCGGTGAGCAGCAGCAGCACCGAAGCCGCCGTGGCACTACGGCGAATCAGACGGTTCACGGGTCCCTCCCTGGGTTCGAGGTGACAGATGGCTCGGTTACGCCGGAGGCGCTCGGCCGCGTCACGTTCGCAGGAAGTACGAGCCGAACACGAAGAGGGATTGCACGCCGCCGCAATCCCCGCGGACGACTCGGACGTATCACCAGGCGTGCAACTGTCTGCGCGGGCCGACCGGGCCGCCGACGCGGCCCTGGTCGCGGGGCTCGGCGTGGGAGACCCACCAGCCGCCACGGCGTTCGTCCGACGGTTCCAGGGCAACGTCTACGGGCTGGCGCTGTCGATCACGCGGGACCGCGCACTTGCCGAGGATGTGGCTCAGGAGGCGTTCGTGCGTGCGTGGAAGTCGGCGGCTACCTACGACCCGGGACGGGCGTCAGTGGCGACGTGGCTGCTGACGATCACCCGCAACACCGCGATCGACGCGGTCCGCGCTCGGCGCAGCTCCCCGGCATCGCCGCAGCTGCTGGAGGAGGTCGTCCAGGAGACGTTCGCCGGCAGCGACACCGCGGAGGCTGCCATCCATCGGCTGGACTCGACGCGGGCCATGGAACACCTGGCCGCCATGAACCCGACCCAGGCGCGTGCCGTCGTCCTGGCGGTGGTCGGAGGATGTACCGCGGCGGAGGTCAGCAAGCACGAGAACATCCCCTTGGGGACCGCGAAGACCCGGATCCGCACCGGCCTCAGACGGCTGCGTACGGCGATGCAGGAGGACTCCCGTGAGTGAGCACCGCGGGTGGGAGGACGACCTGGTCGAGCTGGCGCTCGGCGAGGTCGCCGAGCCGCGGCGCAGCGAGCTGTTGTCACACCTCACCGGCTGCCTGCGCTGTCGTACGGCGTACGGCGAGCTCGTCGATGCCATCGACGCCACCGTCCCCGCCGCCCCGGAGGTCCAGCCTCCGGCCGGCTTCGACGCTCGCGTGCTCACGGCCATCGGCATCGAGTCACCCGGCCCTGTCCAGCGTCTGACCCGTCACGCCTCGTCGCGGGTGCTCTTGGCCGCGGCAGCCGTGGTGCTGGTGGCCCTGGCAGCCGTCTTCGGAGCCACGACGCTTCTCGACCGCGACGGAACGCAGGTGGCCGCCCCTCCGGGCGCGCTGCCCGAGGGAACCACCGTGCTCACGACCGGGGACGGCGAGCGGGTCGGCACCGCGGCGCTCGCCTGGATGCACGAGAGCCGGGTGCTGGTGGTGGCGGTCAGCGACGCGCCCGTCGGCGTGCAGTACAGCTGCCGGGTGCGTCTCGCCGAGGGCAACGCGCGGGTGCTGGGCCGGTGGGAGGCCTCGTCGGCCGCGGGCGGCACCTGGGTGATGCCGGCTCCGCAGGGCGACCTCAACGCCATCGAGCTGGTGACCGACTCCGGGCACATCTGGTCCTCCGCCCAGCTCCCCTGAGCCCATGTTCGGACTCTCGGGACGAGTCGTGCCGACGACCCGTAGCAGCCGGTCGATCGGCCTGACCCGCTCGGCGACCGACCCTGACCTGCTCGCCGGCTGGCTGCGACGCATCGGTGCCGAGACGACGCTGTCGCAGCTGCTGCAGGACCTGGACCGGTCGGCGCGCCCCGCTCGGCTGCGCTGGAGACCGACGGCGGCGGCCCTGCAATGGGACGAGGAGGACAGCCACACCCGCGCCTGGGTGCCGCAGGGCATCACCACCTCTGCCGACGCCGGTTCGTCCGGCACCGTGCACGGCCGCCGGGTACTGCTGACCAGCTGGTACTCCCCCAGGGTGGCCGGGCAGACAGAGGGCGCCCGCGTGACGTTCGTGGACGTGACCGACCCGAGCAGTCCGCGCTACCGGCACGTGCTGCTGGTGGAGCCGGGATGGGACACCGGCGCGCCGACGACCCTGCCGGTGCCCGTCCACGCCGGCGGCGTCGTCTGGTACGGCGACCTGCTCTACGTCGCCGGTACGTACACCGGTCTCCGGGTCTTCCACCTCGACGACCTGGTCTGCGTCGACCCGGCCGAGCACGGAGGTCACCGCTACCTGCTGCCGCAGCGCTGGGCCTACCGGCCCACCGGCGACCCGGCGGGGCGGATGCGCTACTCGTTCGTCTCCGTGGACCGCACGTCGACGCCGGCCTGCCTGGTGGCCGGTGAGTACGCCCGCAGTCGCGCGGCGACCCAGATCGCCAGGTTCGCCCTCGACGAGCCGCGCGGGCACCTGCACGGCGACGACGACCATCCCTGCGTCCCGGTCGCCGCGTTCGGTCTCGAGGTGCCCCGGATGCAGGGTGTCGCCTGCGTGGACGGCACCTACTTCGTGACCTCGAGTCGCAGCCGCTTCCTGCGCGGCGACCTGTGGGTCGGCAGCGCGTCGCGCGGCTTCCGCCGGCATCTGATGGCGCTTCCGAGGGGTCCCGAGGACCTCAGCGCCTGGTCGGCGCAGGGACGGCTGTGGTCGCTCACCGAGTGGGCCGGACACCGCGTCGTGTTCGCGCTGCGTGCCGACGACTGGCTCCCGTCGTAGGGTGGGCCCATGGGTGGCGTACTCGACGACAAGCAGATCCAGGACGCGCTGACGGACCGGCCGGACTGGGAGTACCGCGACGGCGCTCTGGCCCGGCAGGTGAAGGCGGCCGACTTCCTCGGCGGCATCCGGCTGGTCGACGAGGTCGCGGTGGTGGCCGAGAGCCTCAACCACCACCCCGACATCGACGTCCGCTACACCAACGTCACGTTCCGGCTGGTGAGCCACTCGGAGGGCGGCGTGACCGACAAGGACCTCGAGATGGCCGGGCGCATCGACGAAGTGATCGCCAAGGGCGCCTGAGCCACCTCACGCGTCGTCGAGGCTGATCACGACGCCGTCCGACTCCGGGCGCGCCTGGCAGGTAAGCACGTACCCCGCGTCGATCTCGGCCCGGGTCAGGTCGGCTCCCTCCTGCTGCACCCGGCCGCACGCGAGTTTGGCGCGGCAGGTGCCGCAGACCCCGTCGCGGCAGGAGTACGGCAGGTCCAGGCCGGCGCGCAGCGCGGCATCGAGCACGGTCTCGTCGGCGCGCACGGCGATCTCGCTGCGGGCCCCCCGGTCGATTACGGCCACGCTGTGGCCCGCCCCCGCGGCGGCCGGTGACTGCCGCTCGGTGGACGTGCCACCGGTGGCGGCTGACGGAGTCGCCTTCGGCCCGCCGAACAGCTCGACGTGGACGTGCTCGCGGTCCACCCCGTGTGCGACGAGCGCGTCGCGCAGCTCGAGGGTCATCGCCCGCGGACCGCACAGGTAGGCGTCGTCCACGCTGGCGAGGTCCAGCAGGTGTGCCAGCTCGTCGAGCTTGTCGGCTCCGAGGCGCCCGCGCAGCCGTGGCTCGGCCTTCTCGCAGCGGCTGAACACGTGCACGACCTGCAGGCGCTCGCCGTACCGACGCTGCAGCTGGGCCAGCTCGTCGCGGAAGATCGTGGAGTCGGCGTCGCGGTTGCCGTACAGCAGGCTGAACCGGCTGCGCGGCTCCAGCGCCAGCACGCTCTTCAGGATCGACAGGATCGGCGTGATGCCGCTGCCGGCGGCGATGCCGAGCAGGTGCCGCTGGTGCAAGGGGTTGACCTCGGTGCGGAAGCGTCCGGCCGGGGCGGCGACCTCGACGACGTCGCCGACCGCCAGCCGACGGTTCACCCACGGCGAGGCCAGGCCGCCGTCGATGTGCTTCACCGCGATCCGCAGGTGCCCGTCGGCCAGCCCGCTGCACAGCGAGTACGCGCGCCGTACCTCGTCACCGCCCAGCCGCGTGCGCAGGGTCAGGTGCTGGCCGGGGTCGAACCGGAAGGCCGGGGCGAGTTCCTTGGGCACGTCGAAGGCCACCGAGACCGCGTCCGCGGTCTCACGGATGATCTCGCTGACCCGCAGGCTGTGGAAGACCGGCCGCGGCTGGACCGGCGGCGACGACGCGGTAGGGCTCGCGACGGCCTGCTGCGGCACGGTCTCGGTGCCGCCGACGGGAGCCGACGCTCCGGCGGCTACCCCGGCCAGCACCGGCTCCGGCTCGGCCGGGCGACCAGAGGCCTCGGTGACCGGAGCGACGCCGGGTCCGCGGGGCTCGCGCGGGCGGCGGCCGGTCGAGAGCCGGTAGACCAGCAGGAACAGGAACCCGAGTCCCACGGCGACTGCGCCGCCCTGGATCCAGCGGCTGGCCGCGTCGGTGCCGGCGGTGAGGGTATGCACCGTCGCCAGCACGAACACCGCGAACGCGCTGCGGTGCACCCAGCGCCACAGGGTCTCGGGGATGCGGCGCTTGGCCAGCGAGGTGAGCTCGATGGCGACCAGGAGGTAGAGCCCCACGACGCCCCAGGCCACGGCGCCGGGCCGGTACTCCGACGCCATCGGCACCAGCAGGTCGGACCAGCCGAACCCCGCCCACTCGTCGAAGAACAGGCCGGTCATGTGCAGACCCGTGAAGACCAGCGCCAAGCCGCCGAGCATGCGGTGCAGGTCGAGCAGCCACGCCGGCGGCGTGCGGTCACCCAGCAGCCGCGTCGACAGCAGCAGTCCCCACAGCACCGCGAGGCACAGCAGCCACCAGGCGGTCAGACCGCCGGCGCGGGCGAGATACCACCAGAGCTTCTCGTCCATCCTTCGTACTCCTCCATCGAGCCGACGCGCACGACGTCGCCGGTGCCGGTCACCAGCAGCGCGGAGAGGCCGTGCGCCTCGAGTAGCCGGGAACCGGCGTCCTTGCCGGCGATGAGAGCGGACTTCGCCAGGATCTCCGCCCAGTGGGCCTGACCCGCGACCACGGTGACGGCCGCCAGCGTGCTCCGCGACGGCTCGCCGGTGCGCGGGTCGATCAGGTGGTGCAGCTCCCGTGTGCCGCGCCGCCAGCGCCGACGCAGCCGGCTCGAGGTGGCCACCGCGCCCTCGTCGAGGGTCACCGTGGTCAGGTTCGCCCGCGGGTCGAACGGGTCGGTGATGCCGACCGTCCAGCCGGCCCCGAGTCGGCTGGGTCCGCTCACCCGGACGTCGCCACCGAGGTTCACACAGACGCCGGCAGCGCCGAGCCGTCGCAGCTCGTGGGCGACCAGGTCGGCGGCGTACCCCTTGCCGATGCCACCGAGGTCCAGGCGCACCCCGGGCGGCAGCCGGACCGCGTCACCGTCGACCGTGATCCCGGCACAGCCGGGCGCGGCCGTCGGCGTACCCGCCTCCGGCGAGCCGCCCGCCTCGGGCGCGACCCGCTCGAAGCTGCGGTCGTAGCCGGCCGCCTCGACGGCGGGCAGCACGGTGGGGTCGAACAGGCCGCCGGTGACCTGCCAGGCCTCGACGCCGCGGCGGATGACCTGCGCCGTGTCGGGCGAGACGCGGACAGTGCGCCCGGCTGCGTCGTTGACGCGGCACAGCTCGCTGTCGGGCAGGAACCGCGACCACCGGCTCTCGAGCGCGGCCAGGCGCGTGCGCGCCTGCTCTACGAACGTGGTGTCCGTGGTGTTCACCAGCACGTGGGCCTCGCTGCCCATCGCCCGGAAGCGCTGCTCAGCTGGCACCGGACTGCGTCTGCGGTGCGGGCGCCGGCGCGGGGGCCGGCGCGGGA
>DATABY010000219.1:0-13840 GCA_036259355.1 Nocardioidaceae bacterium | reverse complement strand
TCCAGGGAGAAGCCGAGCCGCCGGCCACGCAGGATCAGCCCGAGTCGGACGCGGTCGCGGGGATGGAAGACGCGGGTGGTGCCCCGCCGCTCGGGGGACAGCAGGCCGCGGTCCTCGTAGAAGCGGATCGTGCGCAGCGTGACGCCGTACTCCGCGGCGATGTCGGTGATGGACCAGGTGGGCATCACGGAACTCCTTGACCGGCGACCTGGGGTTGCCTTACGTTTACGTAAGCGTAAAGCACTCTCGACCGGAAGGCCAGTACCCCATGAGCTTCGAGCTGTCCCGCGAGCACGAGGAGTTCCGCCGCAGCGTGCGGGAGTTCGCGAACGCAGAGATCGCCCCGTACGCAGAGCAGTGGGACCGCGATCACCACTTCCCGGTCGAGACCGTGCAGAAGATGGGCAAGCTGGGGCTGTTCGGGCTGACCGCGCCGGAGGAGTACGGCGGCGCGGCGGGCGACTTCACCAGCCTGTGCGTGGCGATCGAGGAGATCGGCCGGGTCGACCAGTCGATGGGCATCACGCTCGAGGCCGCCGTCGGGCTCGGCATCAACCCGCTCCTGACCTTCGGCACCGAGGAGCAGAAGGAGGCCTGGCTGCCGGACCTGGTGGCCGGACAGCGGCTGGCGGCGTTCGGCCTCACCGAGCCGGGCTCCGGCTCCGACGCGGGGGCGACGAAGACGCGGGCGGAGCTGCGCGACGGCGAGTGGGTGGTCAACGGCGCCAAGCAGTTCATCACCAACTCCGGCTCCGACATCACCTCGGTGTGCACGGTCACCGCGCGGACGGGCCAGGCGGGCGACGGCAAGGCCGAGATCTCGACGATCATCGTGCCCAACGGCACGCCCGGTTTCACCGTCGAGCCGGCGTACCACAAGCTCGGCTGGCACGCGTCCGACACGCACCCGCTGACGTTCGAGGACGTGCACGTGCCCGAGTCGCACCTGCTCGGCGAGCGCGGCCGCGGGTTCGCGCAGTTCCTCGCGACGCTCGACGACGGCCGGGTGGCGATCGCGGCGCTGGCGGTGGGCTGCATCCAGGCGTGCCTGGACCACTCGCTGCAGTACGCCGGGGAGCGCACGACCTTCGGCGTGCCGATCGGGCGCAAGCAGGGCGTGGCGTTTCAGATCTCCGACCTCGCGGTGATGGCCGAGGCGGCGCGCACCCTTGTGTACAAGGCGGCAGCGGCCAAGGACGGCGGCGGGTCGATGCAGGACTTCAAGCAGGCTGCGGCGATCGCCAAGCTCTACGCCACCGAGTCGGCGGTGACCGCGACGCGGATCGCCACGCAGGTGTTCGGGGGCTACGGGTTCATGGAGGAGTACCCGGTCGCGCGGTTCTACCGGGACGCGAAGGTGCTCGAGATCGGCGAGGGCACCTCCGAGGTCCAGCGGATGCTCATCGCCCGCGGCCTCGGCCTCCCCGTCGAGTAGAGCGCCGATGGGTCACTCCGGTCCGATCCCGTTTCGGTGCGGGGGTCCCCCACACCGATAGGTTCGTTGTTGGGGACCCCTGCGCCGAACGGGGTTCGTTGTGGCTAGCCCCAGAGGTCGGTCCAGGAGACACCGAGCGCGGCGACCAGCTCGCGCAGCAGCGGCAGGCTGATGCCGACCACGTTGTGCGGGTCGCCCTCGATGCGGCGGACGAACGCGCCACCGAGGCCGTCGATCGTGAAGGCGCCGGCCACGTGCAGCGGCTCGCCGGTCGCGACGTAGGCGTCGATCTCGGCGTCGGTCAGGTCGGCGAAGTGCACGGTCGTGGACCCCGTCGCCGACTCGGTCCGGCCCGTCGCGGTGTCCACGACGCAGTGCCCGGTGTGCAGAGCACCGGACCGCCCGCGCATCGCCCTCCACCGGCGTACGGCGTCCTCCGCGGAGCCGGGCTTGCCCAGTGTCTCGCCGTTCAGCTCCAGCACGGAGTCGCAGCCGACCACGAGGGCCGGCCCGTCCAGCCGCTCCGCCACGGCGCGCGCCTTGCGCTGTGCCAACTCGGCCGCCACGTCACCGGGGCTCTCCGCCTCGACCGCCGACTCGTCGACGCCGGACACCATTACCTCGGGGTCCAGCCCTGCCCGACGCAGCGTCTGCAGCCGTGCCGGAGACGCCGACGCCAGCACCAGTCGCCGGTCCGTCACCGCGGGAAGGCGCTCGCTCGCCAGCCGCCGGCGCTCGGGTGCACCGGGCGGCGCATCCGCCGCTCGTGGCCCGCCCACTCCGAACGGCGCGGAGCCGGCGTCTCGGCCGCGGCCGTGGCCGCCGCGCGTGCCGAGAGCACCGCCACCAGCGCGGCGATCTCCGCGTCGGTGGCGTCGCCCTTGACGATCCGCAGCACCGGCCGGGCGCTTCCTGGCTCGCTCACAGCGGAATGTTCCCGTGCTTCTTCGGCGGCAGCGTGGCCCGCTTGTTGCGGAGCATCCGCAGCGCCCGGACCACCTCCAGCCGCGTCTCGTGGGGCGCGATCACCGCATCGACGTAGCCTCGCTCGGCCGCCACGTAGGGGTTGGCGAGCGTGTCCTCGTAGTCGGTGATGAGCTCCTGCCGGCGGGTCTCCACGTCCTCCGCGGCCGCGAGCTCCTTGCGGTAGAGGATGTTCACCGCGCCCTGTGCGCCCATCACCGCGATCTGCGCGGTCGGCCAGGCGACGTTGATGTCGGCGCCGAGGTGCTTGGAACCCATCACGTCGTAGGCACCGCCGTACGCCTTGCGGGTGATCACGGTGACCAGCGGGACCGTGGCCTCGGAGTAGGCGTAGATGAGCTTCGCGCCGCGACGGATGATGCCGTCCCACTCCTGGTCGGTGCCGGGCAGGAAACCCGGTACGTCGACGAACGTCAGCACCGGGATGTTGAACGCGTCGCAGGTGCGTACGAACCGCGCCGCCTTCTCCGACGCACCGATGTCGAGGGTGCCGGCGAACTGCATCGGCTGGTTGGCGACGACGCCGACCGAGCGGCCCTCGATGCGGCCGTAGCCGACGATGATGTTGGGCGCGTACAGCGCTTGCACCTCGAGGAACTCGCCGTCGTCGAGCACGCCCTCGATCGCGATGTGCATGTCGTAGGGCTGGTTCGGGCTGTCCGGGATCAGCGTGTCCAGCGCCCGGTCGTCGTCGGTGACGGTCAGAGAGGACGGGTCCGCAGCGTCGTCGTAGACCGGCGGGTCCTCGAGGTTGTTCTGCGGCAGGTACGACAACAGCGCCTTGGTGTACTCCAGCGCGTCGTCCTCGTCGGTGCCCATGTAGTGCGCGTTGCCGCTGGTGGCGTTGTGGGTGCGGGCCCCGCCGAGCTCCTCGAACGTGACCTCCTCACCGGTCACGGTCTTGATCACGTCGGGACCGGTGATGAACATGTGCGAGGTCTGGTCGACCATGATCGTGAAGTCGGTGACCGCGGGGGAGTACACGTGGCCGCCGGCGCAGGTGCCCATGATCAGGCTGATCTGCGGGATCACGCCGGAGGCGTGCACGTTGCGGCGGAAGATCTCGCCGTACAGACCCAGTGAGACCACGCCCTCCTGGATGCGGGCGCCGGCGCCCTCGTTGATGCCGACGATCGGGCATCCGGTGCGCATCGCCAGGTCCATCACCTTGGTGATCTTCTCGCCGTAGACCTCACCCAGGCTGCCGCCGAACACGGTGAAGTCCTGCGCGAACACGCACACCTGCCGGCCGTCGACCTCGCCCCAGCCGGTGACCACGCCGTCGCCGTACGGACGGTTCTCCTGCAGCCCGAACGCCGTCGACCGGTGCCGCGCGAACTCGTCGACCTCGACGAACGTGCCCTCGTCGAGCAGCCGGTGCACCCGTTCGCGGGCGGTGAGCTTGCCCTTCGCGTGCTGCTTCTCCACGGCGCGGGCGGAGCCGGCGTGCACGGCCTCGTCGATCCGCGCGTCGAGGTCGGCGATCTTGCCCGCCGTCGTGTGGATGTCGATCTGCGGCCCTTCGGGCTCCTGCGCTGACGCTGTCGCTTCCTCAGTCACGGGCGTCAGAGTAGCCCTACGGTGGGTCGGGTGGACTCGGCGTACAGCGATCTGGACCGCCCGCCCCTGGACGTGGTCGCGCTCACCCGCGCCCTGACGGCCCCGGGGTCCGGCTGGCGCGAGGTGCTGGTGGTCGAGGAGATCGCCTCCACCAACACCGACCTGGCGCAACGGGCCCGCGACGGCGCCGCGCCGGGTCTGGTGCTGGTCGCGGAGCACCAGACCGGCGGCCGGGGGAGGCTCGGCCGCGTCTGGACGGCGCCACCGCGCTCGGGGCTGACGTGGTCGCTGCTGGTGGAGCCGGCGGGGGTGCCGGCCGAGCGCTGGCCGTGGATCCCGCTGCTGGCCGGTGTCGCGGTGGTGGAGGGCGTACGCCGCGTGACCGAGGTCGAGGCGACGCTGAAGTGGCCCAACGACCTGCTCGTCGGCGACCGCAAGCTCGCCGGACTCCTCTCCGAACGCATCGAGACGCGGGCGTCCTCGCTGGTTGTGGTCGGAGTCGGGCTCAACGTGACGCTGCGCCGCGACGAGCGGCCGACGCCGGACGCGACGTCGCTGCTGCTGGAGCACGCCGCCACCACGGACCGCACCGTGGTGCTGCGCGAGGTGCTGCGGGTGTTCGACCGGCTGTTCTCGGAGTGGGTCGGCCTGTCCGGCGATCCGCGCGCCGGCCTGGCGGAGTCCTACGCCCGGCGGTGCTCCACGCTCGGCCGCACCGTGCAGGTGGCGCTGCCGACCGGAAGCACGCTCACGGGCGAGGCGGTGCGGGTGGACCCGCACGGCCGCCTCGTGGTGCGCACGGGGGCCGGCGAGGAGGCGGTCGGCGCCGGCGACGTCGTACACGTCCGACCGGCCCTAGACTCGTGACGCGTCCGCACGCACCAGCCGAGTGAGGAGGAGCCCATGGGGATCTCATCGCGGCTGCTGGCGGACGGCGAGTACGTCGTGGTGAGCAGCCGCACGCACGTCAAGGCGCTGCTGCTCCCGGCGTTGCTGCTGATCGTGGTGTGCGGGGTGGCGGGCTTCGTGGCCGGGATGGTCCCGCAGGATCCGCCGCTGCTCGTCTGGCTGGTGTGGGGCATCGCGGCGGCCGCCGTGGCCAAGTGGGTGCTGTGGCCGTTCCTCGACTGGCTGAGCGCCTCCTACACCGTGACCAACCTCCGCCTCGTCACGCGGCACGGCGTCCTCACCCGGGTCGGCCGCGACATCCCGCTGCGCCGGGTCAACGACGTCTGGTACGAGCACGGGCTGCTGGACCGAGTGCTGGGGTGCGGCACGCTGGTGGTCTCGGCGGCCAGCGAGCGGGGCGAGGTCGTGCTGCCCGACGTGCCCAACGTGGAGCACCTGCACCTGCGGATCACCGAGCTCCTCACCGGCGGGCGCTCCCACGACTCCCACGACCACGACGACCATGTCGACCGCGACGACGACCACGACGACTACGACGACTACGACGACGACCCGCCGTACGAGTCCGAGCCGAGGCGGCGACGGTGAGCGACGCACCGACCGGTCCCGGCGGCGAGGCGCAGGAGTGGCCGCTGCCGCTGGACCGCGACGACCTCGAACGCGCGATCCTCGGTGACATCCCCCGCCACACCAGCACCGAGGTCGCCGACTCGGCGGGGGTGAGCCTGGGTGCGGCGCGCCGGTTGTGGCGGGCGCTGGGCTTCCCCGACGCCGGTGAGGACCCGGCGTTCACCGACGCCGACCTCGATGCGCTGACGCTGGTGGCCAAGCTGACCAGCGGCGACGTGGTCGACTTCGACACGGCGCTGCGTCTCACCCGCGCCGTCGGGCAGACCGTGGCCCGGCTCGCCGACTGGCAGGTCGCGACGCTCGCCGAGCGGGTGGAGAACGTCGAGGCCGGCGACGACGCCAGCGGGAGCCGGTTGCTGACGGCCTTCCAGATGGCGCACGAGGTGGAGCCGACCTTCGAGCGGCTGCTGGTGTACGCCTGGCGGCGTCACCTCGCCGCGGCCGTCACCCGGGTCGAGGCGCTCGGGGCCGCCGAGGAGGAGCTGCTCACCGTCAACCTCACGGTCGGGTTCGCCGACCTGGTGTCGTTCACCCGCCTGTCCAACGGCCTCGACGTGGGCACGCTGGGTTTCCTCGTGGAGTCGTTCGAGTCCAAGGCGGCCGACCTGGTGGCCGGGCTCGGCGGCCGGGTGATCAAGACCCTCGGCGACTCGGTGCTGTTCGTCACCGAGAACGCCACCGCGGGAGTCGAGACGGCGCTGCAGATCGTCGACGCCATGTCGGCCGAGGAGGGGCTTCCCGACGTACGCGTCGGCCTCGCCACCGGGCCCGTCGTGTCCCGCCTCGGGGACGTGTTCGGGTCACCGGTGAACCTGGCGGCGCGCCTCACCGCAGTCGCCCGGCGCAACCGGGTCATCGTCGACCACGACACCGCGCTCCGTCTGCCGCGCGACCAGTTCGAGGTGCGTACGCTGACCGCGCGGCCGCTGCACGGTTTCGGCTCCGTTGAGCCGGTCGCCGTACGCCGCCGCTCGCCTGAGCGCTGACCTCCGTGGCGGCCTCGTCACTCGGCGTGCCGGTTCGCTGAGCGGCGCCTCCACGGATACGGGCATTTCTCGAAAAGCGTCCACGCACCACGTCTTTACAGTCCACACTTGCCTCATGTGCAAAGTGCAGGGGGTGGAGGTCAGCGCGTCCGCGCGCCGGGCCTGGCTCAACGGTGAGGACCTGCAGCTCACCGCCAAGGAGTTCGACCTCCTGTACGCGCTGATCCGCAACGCCGGCCGCGTGGTGTCGCGCGAGCAGCTGATGCACGACGTCTGGAAGACGTCGTTCTGGACCTCCACGAAGACCATCGACGTGCACGTCGGATGGCTGCGCCGCAAGCTCGGCGACGACGCCCGGCACCCGCGCATGATCACCACGGTCCGGGGTCGCGGCCTGCGCTTCGAGCTCGCTCCCGAGGCCGACGCAGAGGCCAAGACCTCCTAACGCTTCCCGCGGCCGTGCGCGCTGCCCCGCGGTCCGGCTTGGCGCTCGGGTCCCGCGCGCGGGAACACCCACCGTCGGTACGACCAGAACCGGAACACCGTGCCGAGCGCGAGACCGACCCCGTTGGCCGAGATGTTGTCGGCCAGGGCGCTGGTGAGGCCGAGCAGGTAGTGCGAGATCGCCAGGCACAGGACGGCGATCAGCATGCCGATGCCGTTGAGCACCCCGAACAACGCGACCTCCCGGCGTACCCCGCGACGCGCTCGGTCGCGCCACGTCCAGTGCCGGTTGCCGGTGTAGGAGACCGCGGTCGCGACACACACCGAGAGCACCTTCGCGGTGATGGGCTTGTGCGACAGCGGCCCCGACCAGACGTCGCCCTCGAAGCGCAGTGCGTTGAACACCGCGACGTCCACGACGAACGCGAGCGCACCGACGATCCCGAACCGGAGCACCTCCTCCCGGAGGCGACGCGCGCGAGACCTCACACCGGTCGACCCGGCACCGGTCGACCTCGAGCGGGACAACGACGGGGACACGGACCACCTGGCGAGCGGGGACGGGACTGGCCGCAGCCTACCGGCGGGCGCTGGATACCCTTCGCAGCGTGACGACTCCCGTGGTGGCTGTGGTGGGCGGTGGTCAGCTGGCGCGCATGACCCAGCAGGCCGCGATCGGCCTGGGCGTGCCGGTGCGGCTTCTCGCCGAGGGGCCCCACGTCTCCGCCGCCCAGGTGGTCGCGGACACCCGCGTCGGCGACTACCGCGACTTGGCCACCCTGCGTGAGGTCGCCGCCGGCTGCGCCGTCATGACGTTCGACCACGAACACGTGCCCACCGAGCACCTGCACGCGCTGGAGGCCGACGGCGTCGCGTGCCGGCCCGGTCCCGACGCGCTGGTGCACGCGCAGGACAAGGGCGTGATGCGCGCCCGCCTGGACGGGCTCGGGATCCCGTCCCCACGGCACCGGCTGGTGTCCGGACTCGAGGAGGTCGAGGACTTCGCCGCCGAGGTCGGCGGCTGGCCGGTCGTGCTCAAGGCCACCCGCGGCGGGTACGACGGCAAGGGCGTGTGGCTGGTCTCGTCGGCGGCGGAGGCCGCGCCGGTGGTGGACTCGGGCGTGGGTCTGCTGGTCGAGGAGCGTGTCGGTTTCGCGCGCGAGCTCGCGATCATGGTGGCGCGCTCCCCGTCGGGTCAGTGCGCGGTCTACCCGGTGGTGGAGTCGGTGCAGGTCGACGGCGTCTGCGCGGAGGTCGTCGCGCCCGCGCCCGGGCTGACCGAGGACGTGTCCGAGCAGGCCCAGGACATCGCGCTGAAGGTGGTGGGCGACCTCGGCGTGGTGGGCATGATGGCGGTCGAGCTGTTCGAGACCCCGGACGGACGGGTGCTCGTGAACGAGCTGGCGATGCGCCCCCACAACAGCGGCCACTGGTCGATCGACGGCGCCGTCACCTCGCAGTTCGAGAACCACCTGCGGGCTGTGCTCGACCTGCCCCTCGGGTCGCCGGCGGCGCGGGCTCGGTGGACCGTGATGGTCAACATCCTCGGCGGCGACGTGGGCGACCTCTACGACGGCTACCCGCACGCGTTCGCCCGGGACCCCGAGCTGCGGGTGCACCTGTACGGCAAGGAGGTCCGGCCCGGCCGCAAGGTGGGGCACGTGACGGCGTACGGCGACGACCTCGACGACGTGCGTGGGCGAGCCCGGCACGCGGCTGCCTGGTTCCGCGGCGACACCGACGAGCAGGCCACCCAGGAGGAGCGCGACCGATGAACGAGACCGCCGAGCAGGCGAGGCCCGCAACCGACGCCCTGGTGGGGATCGTGATGGGCTCGGACTCCGACTGGCCGACGATGCAGGAGTCCGCGGCCGCCCTGCGTGAGTTCGACGTGCCGTTCGAGGCCGACGTGGTGTCGGCGCACCGGATGCCCCAGCAGATGCTCGACTACGGGCGGGGCGCGGCCGACCGTGGCCTGCGGGTGCTGATCGCGGGGGCCGGCGGCGCGGCGCACCTCCCCGGCATGCTCGCGGCGGTGACGCCGCTGCCGGTGGTCGGGGTGCCGGTGCCGCTGCGGCACCTCGACGGGCTGGACTCCCTGCTGTCGATCGTGCAGATGCCGGCGGGGGTGCCGGTGGCCACGGTGGCCGTCGGCAACGCGCGCAACGCCGGGTTGCTGGCCGTGCGCATCCTCGCGGCCGGCGACCCCGACCTCCGCGCGGCGATGAGCGACTTCCAGGTGCAGCTGGGCGAGAAGGCCCGTGCGAAAGGTGCCAGCGTGCGCGACGCGGCCGCCCAGCACGGACAGTCGAGGGTCGGCTTCACCCACTAGACGGCGGCAGGAAGCGGTCAGGCGGGAGGACCGTACATCGGCCACTCGATCACCGGGCAGCAGTCCATGGCCATCTCCAGCCCGGCCTCGGTCGTGCGCGCGAACGCGGACTGGTCGATCACCCCGAGCTGGAACCACACCGCCTTCGCGCCGATGTCGACCGCACGGTCGGCGAACTCGCCGGCGGCGTCGGCGCGCCGGAACACGTCGACGCAGTCGACCTCGAACGGGATGTCGCCGACCTCGGCGTACCCCTTCTCCCCGAGCACGGTTGCGGCGTCGGGATGCACCGGGACGATGCGTTTGCCGTGCTGCTGCAGGAAGTGTGCGACCCGGTGCGCGTCACGGAACGGGTTGTCCCCGAGACCGACGACCGCCCACGTCTCACACTCGGCGAGGATCCAGCGGATCGTGTCCGGGTCCTGCCACGGGTTCGCTGAGCTCATCGGTGGCGGCTCTCCTTTCCAGAGAGGTCAGCGGGGAAGACCCGTCCGGCTGCAGAGCCTGGGGCCCACCTCGTCGGTGTCGCCCTCGCGGATGAGATCGAAAAGCCGGCTGGCGCGCTGGTCGTCCCAGTTCACCGCGAAGTCGGCGATCGGGACGGTGCACGTCTTGCCGTTGCCGCCGCTGACCTTGCGCATCGCCCAGGCGAACCGCGTCAGGTCGATCGGGCCGACGTTCTCGCCCACCCGAAGGGCGTCCGACCCGGCGTTGTTGAGCGCGACGTAGCGGAACGGGTTGATCACGCTCCATGGCGATGCCGCCTTGCGCGCGACCTGGCCGAGGACCTCCCGCTGGGCGCGGGCACGGCCGATGTCGCCGGTGTCGTAGAGCTTTCGCGAACGCGCGTATCCCAGCGCCGTCGCGCCGTCGGCCTCCTGGCACCCCTTCTCGATGTCGAGCCCGGCCTGCTTGTCCTGCATCGCCTGCTTGGGGCAGATCTCCACGCCACCGACCGCGTCGACGACGTTGACGAACCCGCCGAAGCCCACCTCGACATAGTTGTCGACGCGCAGGCCCGTCTCCGACTCGACCGTCTCCACCAGCAGCTCCGGCCCGCCGAACGCGAAGGCGGCGTTGATCTTCTCGCTGCCGTAGCCGGGGATGTCGACGATGGAGTCGCGCGGCAGGCTGATCAGCAGCGTCTCCCCGCCGAACAGCGGCTCGTGCAGGAGCAGGATCGTGTCGGTGCGCTGGCCGGACGCGTTGCCGGTCGACAGCTGCCGCCGCTCCTGCCGGGTGAGGCCCTCGCGGCTGTCCGACCCGACCAGCAGGTACGTCGACCCGAGCGTGTTGCCGGGGCGGTCACCGTCGGGCTCGGCGTCGACCTCCTCGATGGTGGACAACGCCCAGATCGGCACGATGACGAGGAACAGCACCCAGGCCAGCAGCACCAGCAGCGCGATGCGGCCCCAGCGCGGACGCGTGCCGGGCCGGCGGCTTCCCGCGCTCGCGGCGCGCCGGGCGCTTGGCGGCGGTGGCGGCGGAGTGGACGGACGGGACGGGCGCTCCCGCGGTCGGTCCCGTGGCCCGTCGTGGCCCCGAACCGGCATGACCCTGGTGCCGTCGGCGTCGTCACGGCGCGGGGGAGGGGACTGTGGGCGTTGCCGACGCGAGGTCGGGATGCGCCGGGTCCTCTCGTCGTCCTCGTCGCCGTACAACCAGCCGTAGCCGCGATCGCCGGGATCCTTGGGGCGGTCAGCCATGCCCGAGAGGCTACCGGCCCACACCGCCGAAGCCGTACACCGTCGGCGCGCCGCCACCGTCCCGCAAGCGGCGGCCGGTGATACTTGCACCGGTCATGGACGGGAAGGACGGGAATGCCAGAGCTCGCACCCGCTGACCGGGTCCGCTTCCGCAGGGCCGTGGCCCTGCTGCTCATGACGCTCGTGCTTCCCGGGTCGGCGCAGCTGGTCGCCGGCCGCAGGCGGTGGGGCCGGGTCGCCGTGCGGGTCGTGGGGATGCTGCTGTTCGCGGCCGTGGTCCTGGTCGTGGTCGCCAAGCTGTGGCCGACCGGCGTGTCCGCTCTGCTCTTCGACCCGTGGGTGCTCGCCCTGTTGCGGGCGGGGTTGGTGCTGCTCGCCGTCGGGTGGGCGGCGCTGTTCGTCGACGCCTGGCGGATCGGCAACCCGCTGGCGCTGCGGCAGCGGCAGCGACTCGCGGTGTTCTCGTTGAACGGCGTGCTGTGCGTCGCCGTGTCCGCCGCGTTGCTGTTCGGGGCGCACCTGGTCGGCGTGCAGCGCTCGTTGGTGGTCGACATGTTCGGCAGCGGCACGGTGTCGGCCACGGACGGCGGGCGCTACAACGTGCTGCTGCTCGGTGGCGACGCCGGCCGCAGCCGCGAGGGACTCCGGCCGGACAGCATCACGGTCGCGAGCATCGACGAGGACACCGGCCGCACGGTGCTGTTCGGGCTGCCGCGCAATCTCGAGCAGGTGCCCTTCCCCGACGACACCCCGATGCACGAGGAGTTCCCGTACGGCTTCGACTGCGAGGGGTGCTATCTCAACTCCGTCTACACCTGGGCCACCGACGCTGCGCAACGCGATGGCGACCGGTTCCCGGACGACGTCGGGGACGTCGGGGCCTACGCGACCAAGCAGGCCGTCGAAGCGAGCACCGGGCTCAAGATCAACTACTACGCCATGGTGGACATGCGCGGCTTCCAGGACCTGGTGGACGCGGTCGGCGGCGTCACGGTGACCGTGCCGGAGCGGCTGCCCATAGGCGGTGTCGGCGGCCCGGTCAAGGGCTGGATCGAGGCCGGTCGGCAGCACCTCGACGGCCACGAGACGCTGTGGTTCGCACGCAGCCGCGCAACCACCGACGACTACTCGCGGATGGCGCGGCAGAAGTGTGTGATGGGGGCCATGCTGTCGCAGCTGAGCCCACGCACCGTGCTGACGCAGTTCCAGGACATCGCCGAGGCAGGCAAGCAGATCGTCACCACCGACATCCCCGCGGCCGAGCTCAACACGTTCCTGCAGCTGGCCAACAAGGCCCGGCGGCTACCGGTGTCCACGGTGTCGTTCGTGCCCCCGAAGGTCGAGACCTACGACCCCGACTACGACCACATCGAGGAGATGGTCGAGACGGCCATCGGGCGGGCGGAGGCCGCCGACGAACGGCCGCGCGGCGGTCCCGCACCTGTACGCGCCCGCGGTGGCGAGCCGGCAGCCGCCGCGCCGGCCGGTGACTCGGACTCCGCAGACCCCCACGACGCCAACGACACGGCGGCCCTGACCGGCTCCTGCTGACCCGCGTTGTCAGGAGAATCACGGCTCGCCGTGTCTCGCCGACCCGACCACACGGTCTAGGCTGCACCGGATCAGACGATGGAGGTGTGCCAGGTGAGCCGGGACGAGCACGGGTCGGTTGCTGCCGTGGTCGTCACGTACAACCGGAAGGACTACCTGGCGGGCCTGCTTCCCACGCTGCTGGCGCAGAGCCGCCCGCTGGACGCCATCTACGTCGTCGACAACGCCAGTACCGACGGCACCCCCGACTTCCTGGCCGAGCAGTACGAGGACGAGCCGGTCATCCGCAACCTGCGCCTGGAGACCAACTCCGGCGGTTCCGGGGGCTTCTACGCCGGAGTCCGCCAGGCCTACCTCGACGGGCATCACTGGTTCTGGCTGATGGACGACGACGTCACCGCTCTTCCCGACGGGCTCGAAGGATTGCTTGCGTTCGGGTCGGAAGCCGGCTGCATCCACGGCCGCCGGATCGACTTCCACGGCGGCCCGTTCTTCTGGCAGCCTCGGATGAACGAGTTCCTCGGTATTCCGCTGCCGTACCTTCGCGACCCGTTCGCGGAGGGCGAGAAGGTCTTCGAGACCAACTCCGGCGTCTTCGAGGGCATGCTGGTCAGCCGCGACGTGGTGTCGCGCATCGGCCCCCCCGACCCCCGGTTCTTCATCACCTGGGACGACGCCGTCTACGCGCTCGTCGCGTCCCGGCAGACACGCGTGGTCTATGTCGACCACTTCTCGCTCAAACGCCAGCGTGAGCAGCGGCAGGTCTCGCTCGCGGTCCGTCATCTCAACGACGCCTCGGACCTGTTCCGCTTCCACGTCATGCGCAACCGCGGCTACCTGGCCCACTACCTGCGGCACCTCGGCAGCTACCGGCGATTGGGCTTCGCCCTCGGCACCGCGCTAACCTTCCTGAAGGAGGAGTTGCGTCTGGTCTACGTCGAGCACTCCGTGCACGGCACCGGTGCGCTCCTGCGCGGGTGGCGGGAGTCACGAAGGATCCTCCGCGGTCGGTGGGAGCCCGTCGGCACCGCCGCACTCCATGACAGCACGCAAGCCACTGACTGATGTCTGAAGCATGATGAACGGAGCGGGTGTGACTGACCTCGTTGTCGTCGGTTCCGGGTTCTTCGGGCTGACGATCGCCGAACGCTGCGCGACCCAGCTCGGTCTGAAGGTGCTCGTCCTCGACCGGCGCAACCACATCGGCGGCAACGCCTATAGCGCACCCGAGCCGGAGACCGGCATCGAGGTGCACAAGTACGGCGCCCACCTGTTCCACACCCGCTCGTTGCTGGTGTGGAAC
>DATABY010000218.1:0-19955 GCA_036259355.1 Nocardioidaceae bacterium | reverse complement strand
GCGGCGCAGCGCGGGCTGGCGGTGGCCGCCAAGCCGGACAGTCATGACATCTGCTTCATCGCCGACGGCGACACCGCCGGGTTCCTCCGCGACCGCCTCGGCCCCGAGCCCGGCGACGTCCTCGACGAGGGCGGGCGGGTGCTCGGTCGCCACGACGGCGCCTACGCCTACACGGTCGGCCAGCGGCGCGGCCTCCAGATCGGCACGCCGGCGGCCGACGGGTGGCCGCGGTACGTGCTCGACATCGAGCCGGCCACCCACACGGTGACCGTGGGCCCGCGAGAGTCCCTCGACGTGGACCGGATCGTGGCCATCCGGCCGCGCTGGTGCGGTGCCATGCCGCACCGGCCGCTGACGGGCACGGTGCAGCTGCGGGCACACGGCGAGCAGTTCCCGGCCACCACCCAGGTCGAGCACGACCGCGTCACTGTCGATCTGCACCGGCCGGCACAGGGCGTCGCCCCGGGCCAGGCGGTGGTGATCTACGACGGCAGCCGCGTCGTCGGCAGCGCCACGATCGACCGCACGGAAGCGCCCGCGCGTACGTGACCGCACAGGTCATGCCCCCGACCGGGGTCGCCACCGGGGTGGGGTCGATGCCCGGCGACGACTTCGCCGAGGCGGTGCGCGTGGTCCTCGGCGAGATCGTCGACCTCCCGCACCTGCCGGAGCTGCCGGAGCGGTCGGCGGCCGCCTCGATGACCGGCCGGGCGGTCGCGATGCTGGCCGACCTCGGCGCGGACCTCCAGCCGGCCGGGTGGCGGCTCACCGACGGGCCCGGACGCGACCACCGGCGCGCCCGCTCATTGCTGGCCCAGGACCTCGACGTGCTCGAGGAGCAGACCCAGGGCTACGCGGGTGCGTTCAAGGTGCAGGTCGCGGGGCCGTGGACGCTGGCGGCCACGATGGAACGCCCGCGCGGCGACCGGCTGCTGGCCGACCACGGCGCTCGCCGCGAGCTCGCGCAGTCGCTGGCCGAGGGCGTCGGCGGGCACGTCGACGACGTACGCCGGCGGCTGCCGAGGGCCCGATTGGTCGTGCAGGTGGACGAGCCGGCGCTGCCGGCGGTTCTCGCCGGTGCGGTGCCCACGGCCAGCGGATTCCACCGGCACCGCTCCGTCGGGGTGCCGGAGGCGGTCGAGACGCTGGCCTGGGTGCTGGACGCCGTGGCCGAGGGCGGCGCGGTCCCGGTCGTGCACTGCTGCGCCGACACCGTGCCGGTGCGGGTGCTCGCCAGGGCGGGGGCCCGTGCGGTGTCGGTGGACATGGCCCGTGTCAACACCGGCGACTACGACGGCTACGTGGAGCTTCTCGACCAGGGGATCTCGCTGTGGCTGGGCGCCGTACCCGCCACCGACGCCGACCCGGCGCCGCGGGACAGCGAGGTGGTCCGGCGGGTTCAGCGCCTGCTCGAGGACCTCGGCGTCGACCCGGAGACGGCGGGGGACCGGTGCGTGGTCACGCCCGCCTGCGGTCTGGCCGGGGCTTCCCCCGGGTGGGCTCGTCATGCCCTCCGGCTGTCCGGTCAGGTGGCCCGCCACCTGTCCGCGGCAGGCGGCAGGATGAGGCCATGACCGACGAGATCCCGGAGGCCACCGTCGAGGCGCCCGCGGCGGCCCCCGCGCAGGCGCGTGAGCGCCACCAGGAGCTGGCCGAGCTGGTCGAGGACCACCGCTGGCGCTACTACGTCCTCGACCGTCCCACCGCGAGCGACGCCGAGTTCGACACGCTGATGCGCGAGCTGGAGAGGCTCGAGGAGGACTACCCCGACCTGCGCACCCCCGACTCGCCTACCCAGAAGGTCGGGGGCGCGGTGTCCACCGAGTTCACGCCGGTGGAGCACCGCGAGCGGATGATGAGCCTCGACAACGCCTTCACGGAGGAGGAGCTGAGCGCGTGGTTCGCCCGCGCGGAGCGCGAGGGCGTCCAGGACGCGGAGTTCCTGTGCGAGCTGAAGGTCGACGGGCTGGCGATCAACCTGACCTACGAGGGCGGCCGCCTGGTGCGCGGCGTGACCCGGGGCGACGGCCGGATCGGCGAGGACGTCACGGCCAACGTGCGCACGATCGACGGGGTGCCGCACCGGCTGAGCGGCACCGCCGACTACCCCGTGCCGGAGCTGGTCGAGGTGCGTGGCGAGGTCTACTTCCCGGTCGAGGACTTCGCCGCGCTCAACGCCCAGCTGGTCGAGGCGGGCAAGGCGCCGTTCGCCAACCCCCGCAACACCGCCGCCGGATCGCTGCGGCAGAAGGACCCCAAGGTGACGGCGAGCCGGCGGCTGCGGATGGTCTGCCACGGGCTCGGAGCCCGTCGGGGCTTCGAGCCGGTGCGCCAGTCGGAGTCCTACGAGGCACTGCGCAGCTGGGGGTTGCCGGTGTCGGACCGGGCTCGGGTGGTGCCCGACCTGGCCGGCGTACACGACTTCATCGAGCACTACCGCGAGCAGCGGCACGGCGTCGAGCACGAGATCGACGGCGTGGTGGTCAAGATCGACCAGGTGTCGCTGCAGCGCCGGCTGGGTTCGACGTCGCGGGCACCGCGCTGGGCCATCGCGTTCAAGTACCCGCCGGAGGAGGTCAACACCAAGCTGCTCAACATCGAGGTCAACGTCGGGCGCACCGGCCGGGTGACGCCGTTCGGGGTGGTGGAGCCGGTGCGGGTCGCGGGCTCCACCGTGGAGATGGCCACGCTGCACAACGCCTCCGAGGTGCGGCGCAAGGGTGTGCTGATCGGCGACACGGTGGTGCTGCGCAAGGCCGGCGACGTGATCCCGGAGATCCTCGGGCCGGTGGTCGACCTGCGCGACGGGTCCGAGCGCGAGTTCGAGATGCCGACCGAGTGCCCGGAGTGCCACACCCCGCTGCGGCCGGAGCGCGAGGGCGACGCCGACATCCGCTGCCCCAACAGCCGCTCCTGTCCCGCGCAGCTGCGCGAGCGGCTGTTCCACGTGGCCGGACGCGGCGCCTTCGACATCGAGGTGCTCGGTTACGAGGCGGCCACCGCGCTGCTCGACGCCGGGGTCGTGCACGACGAGGGAGACCTGTTCACGCTGGACGAGCAGACCCTGCTGCGGGTGCCGCTGTTCACCAGGAAGGACGGCTCCCTGTCCGCCAACGGCCGTCGGTTGCTGGCCAACCTCGAGCAGGTGAAGAACCAGCCGCTGTGGCGGGTGCTGGTCGCGCTCTCGATCCGGCACGTCGGACCGACCGCCGCCCGGGCGCTGGCCGGCTCGCTGCGGTCGCTCGACCGCATCGAGGAGATCGCGCGGCACGGCGTGACCGAGGACCTCGCCGCGGTCGAGGGTGTCGGCCCCACGATCGCCGAGGCCATCAGCAGGTGGTTCGAGGTCGACTGGCACCGCGAGGTGGTGAGCAAGTGGCGGTCGGCCGGGGTGCGGATGGAGGACGAGGTGGACGAGTCCGTCCCGCGCACGCTGGAGGGCCTGACCGTCGTCGTCACCGGCTCGCTCACCGGCTTCTCCCGCGACGAGGCCAAGGAGGTCGTGCTCGCCCGCGGGGGCAAGGTCAGCGGCTCGGTGTCGAAGAAGACCGACTTCGTCGTGGTCGGCGACTCGCCCGGCTCCAAGTACGACAAGGCCGTCGAGCTCGGCGTCCACGTGCTCGACGAGGACGGCTTCCGCACCCTGCTCGACCAGGGCGCCGACGCCGCCCGCAAGGTCGCCGAGGCCGGCACCCAGTCCGCCGACGCCTGACCCGCTCGCCTTCCACGCCCGTTGGCCACAACCCTCCCGTCGAGCTGGCAGTACTGGCCCTTGTGGATGGGGGTCACTTCGGCGATGTCGGCGGGATGGACCGCGAGTCCCCGGCGATCAGCGCTCGGCCGGCGAGTACGCCGGCTCCAGCAGGGCGAGCGATTCGTCGAACTCCTCCTCGATCCGAGGCTGTGGCCGGTAGGTGAGCCTGCTGACCACGACCGTGACCAGGAGGTTCAGGACGAAGCCGGGGACGATCTCGTACATCGTGCTGGTCAGCGCCTCGACGTTGCCCCACACGACCACGGTGACCGCGCCGGTGATCATGCCGGCGAGCGCACCCGTCGCCGTGAGCCTGCGCCAGTACAGCGAGAGCAGGATCACGGGGCCGAAGGAGGCGCCGAAGCCGGCCCAGGCGTAGGCCACCAGCTCCAGCACGGTGGTGCTGCGTTCCCAGGCCAGGACGGTCGCGACCAGGGAGATCGCGAGGACCGCGAGTCGGCCCAGCAGGACCAGCTGGCGGTCGGACGCGTCGGTCTTGAAGACGGCCTTGTACAGGTCCTCCACCAGCGCCGACGAGCTCACCAGCAGCTGCGAGGAGATCGTGCTCATGATCGCCGCCAGCACCGCGGCCAGGATGACCCCTGCGATCAGCGGGTGGAAGATGACCTGGCCCAGCGCGATGAACACTGCCTCCGGGTCGTCGAGGGTGGCGCCGGAGGTCTGGCGGAAGTACGCGATGCCCACCAGAGCCGTCGCCACGGCCCCGAGGAGGCTGACCACCATCCATCCGATGCCGATCCGGCGGGCGCTCCTCGCCTCGCCGGGGCCGCGCAACGCCATGAAGCGCACGATGATGTGCGGCTGGCCGAAGTAGCCCAGGCCCCACGCGCCCGCGGAGATGACACCCAGCACGGTGACGCCGGCGAACATGCTGAGACCGTCGGGCTGGGCGCTGCGGATGCTCTCGCCGGTCTCGCCGAGACCACCGGTGAGGAACAGGCCGAGCAGTGGCACCAGCACCAGCGCGAGCAGCATGATCGTGCCCTGCACGAAGTCGGTGTAGCTGACGGCGAGGAAGCCGCCGAAGAGCGTGTAGGCGACCACGACGGCGCCGACCAGCAGCATCCCGGAGTGGTAGCCGGTGCCGAACGCGCTCTCGAAGAACAGGCCGCCGGCGACCATGCCGGACGAGACGTAGAAGGTGAAGAAGAGGAGGATGATCAGCCCCGACACGACGCGCAGCAGCCGGGAGCGGTCCTTGAGCCGGTTCTCGAAAAAGCTCGGCACCGTGATCGAGTTGTTGGACACCTGCGTGTAGGTGCGCAGCCGCGGCGCGACGTACTTCCAGTTCAGCCAGGCGCCGATGGTCAGCCCCACCGCGATCCAGGCGGCGTCCAGCCCGGACACGTACACCGCTCCGGGCAGTCCGAGCAGCAGCCACCCCGACATGTCGGAGGCCCCGGCGCTCAACGCCGACACCGCCGGGCCCAGACCACGCCCCCCGAGCATGTAGTCGCCGAGGTCCACCGTCCGCCGGTATGCCCAGTAGCCGATCGCAAGCATGCCGAGCAGGTAGACCGCGAGGGCCAGGAAGCTGTAGGCGTTGTCGGACATGCGGCCACCGTAGCCTGCGGCCGGTGGGCCTCTAGGATTGCCGCGTCACCCGCCGAACCGGACCGGAGCGAAGAGCTGCATGGCTGAGCAGGACACCCCCGCGATCACACGCGACGAGGTCGCGCACCTGGCACACCTCGCGCGCATCGACCTCAGCGACGCGGAGCTGGACCACTTGGCTCCACAGCTCGCGGTCATCCTCGAGGCCGTCGCCTCGGTGTCGAAGGTCGCGGCCGAGGACATCCCGCCGACCTCGCACGCGGTCCCGCTGACCAACGTGTTCCGCCCCGACGAGGTGCGCCCGGGCCTGACGGCCGAGGAGGCACTGGCGGGCGCGCCGGAGGCCGAGGACCAGCGCTTCCGGGTGCCTCGGATCCTGGGGGAGGAGGCGTGATGAGCGAGTGGGTCCACCAGAGTGCGGCCGACCTCGCCTCCGCGCTGAACAGCGGCGAGACGACGTCGGTCGAGGTGACGCAGGCCCACCTCGAGCGCATCGCGGCCGTCGACGGTGACGTGCACGCGTTCCTGCACGTCGACACCGACGGGGCGCTGCGGGCCGCGCGTGCGTCCGACGAGCGGCGCGCCGCCGGCCGTACGTCGTCGGTGCTCGACGGCGTCCCCGTGGCGGTCAAGGACGTGCTGGCCACCAAGGGGATGCCGACCACCTGCGGGTCCAGGATCCTGCAGGGCTGGGTCCCGCCGTACGACGCCACCGTGGTGGCGCGGCTGCGGGAGGCAGGCCTGCCGATCCTCGGCAAGACCAACATGGACGAGTTCGCGATGGGCTCGTCGACCGAGCACTCGGCCTACGGCCCCACGCGCAACCCCTGGGACCTCGAGCGCATCCCCGGCGGGTCCGGGGGCGGGTCGGCGGCCGCGGTGGCGGCGTACGAGGCACCGCTGGCGATCGGCACCGACACCGGTGGCTCGATCCGGCAGCCGGCGGCGGTCACCGGCACGGTCGGGGTCAAGCCGACGTACGGCGGCGTCTCCCGCTACGGCCTGGTGGCGCTGGCCAGCAGCCTCGACCAGGCCGGGCCGGTCACGCGTACGCTGCTTGACGCCGCCCTGCTGCACGAGATCGTCGGCGGCCACGACACGATGGACTCCACCTCGATCGACCAGGCGCTGCCGCCGCTGGTGGAGGCCGCGCGCAACCCCGACCTGCGGGGAGTCCGGGTCGGTGTGGTGCAGGAGCTCGGCGGCGAGGGCTACCAGGCCGGCGTGCGCGCGCGCTTCGACGACTCGGTGGCGCTGATGGTGGACGCCGGCGCCGAGGTGGTCGAGGTCTCCTGTCCGCACTTCGAGTACGGCCTCGGCGCCTACTACCTGATTCTGCCGAGCGAGGCATCGAGCAACCTGGCGAAGTTCGACGCGATGCGCTACGGCCTGCGGGTGCTCCCCGACGGCGTCGACGCGCCCAGCGCCGAGCAGGTCATGACCGCGACCCGGGAGGCCGGCTTCGGCGACGAGGTCAAGCGGCGCATCATCCTCGGGACCTACGCGCTCTCCAGCGGCTACTACGACGCGTACTACGGCCAGGCCCAGAAGGTCCGGACGCTGATCTCGCGTGACTTCGCGGCCGCGTTCGAGCAGGCCGACGTGCTGGTGTCCCCGACCGCGCCCACGACCGCGTTCCGGTTCGGGGAGAAGCTCGACGACCCGGTGGCGATGTACCTCAACGACATCGCGACGATCCCGGCCAACCTCGCCGGCGTACCCGGCGTCTCCATCCCGAACGGCCTGGCCGACGAGGACGCGCTGCCGTCCGGGCTGCAGATCCTCGCGCCCGCGACCGCCGACGACCGCCTCTACCGCATCGGCGCCGCGGTGGAGGGCCTGCTGAACGCCTCGTGGGGCGGGCCGCTGCTGGCCAAGGCCCCGGAGCTGGGAGGACACGCATGACCGCGACGACGCCCTCGCTGATGTCCTACGACGAGGCGCTGGCGGCCTTCGACCCGGTGCTGGGGCTGGAGGTGCACGTCGAGCTCAACACCGCCTCGAAGATGTTCTGCGGCTGCTCCACGACGTTCGGCGCCGACCCGAACACCCAGATCTGCCCGGTCTGCCTGGGCCTTCCCGGCGCGCTGCCGGTGCTCAACGGCGAGGCGGTCAAGGCCGCCGTCCGGATCGGCCTGGCGCTGAACTGCTCGATCGCCGACTGGTGCAGGTTCGCGCGCAAGAACTACTTCTACCCGGACATGCCCAAGAACTTCCAGACGTCGCAGTACGACGAGCCGATCGCCTTCGACGGCTGGACCGAGATCGAGGTCGAGGACGGGCGAGGCGGTGTCGACCGGTTCCGGATCGGCATCGAGCGCGCGCACATGGAGGAGGACACCGGCAAGTCGCTGCACGTCGGCGGGGCGACCGGGCGCATCCACGGCGCCGACCACTCCCTGCTCGACTACAACCGTGCCGGCGTGCCGCTGATCGAGATCGTCACCAAGCCGGTCGAGGGCACCGGGGCCAAGGCCCCCGAGGTTGCGCGGGCCTACGTCGGGCACCTGCGCGAGCTGCTGCTCGCCCTCGGCGTCTCCCACGTACGCATGGAGCAGGGAAACCTGCGCTGCGACGTCAACCTGTCCCTGCGCCGGGACCCGTCGGCGCCGTTCGGGACCCGGTCGGAGACCAAGAACGTCAACTCCCTGCGCTCGGTGGAGCGGGCGGTCCGCTACGAGATCTCGCGGCAGGCGGCACTGCTGTCGGCGGGGGAGAAGGTCGTGCAGGAGACCCGCCACTGGCACGAGGACACCGGCGTGACCACATCGGGCCGGAGCAAGGAACAGGCCGAGGACTACCGCTACTTCCCCGAGCCCGACCTGGCGCCGATCGCCCCGAGCCGTGACTGGGTCGAGGAGCTGCGGGCCACCCTGCCGGAGCCGCCACGGGAGCGCCGTGCCCGCCTGCAGCAGGAGTGGGGGTTCTCCGACCTGGAGATGCGCGACGTGGCCGGCGCCGGCGCGCTGGCGCTGGTCGAGCAGACGATCGCCGCGGGTTGTGCGCCGCAGGCGGCACGCAAGTGGTGGCTGTCGGAGCTGGCCCGGCGGGCCAACGAGCGGGGGGTGGAGCCGACGGAGCTGCCGGTGACCCCCGCACAGGTCGCCGAGCTGCAGCACTTGGTCGACTCCGGCCGGGTCAACGACAAGCTGGCCAGGCAGGTCCTCGACGGTGTGCTCGCGGGCGAGGGCTCGCCCGAGGAGGTGGTGACCGCGCGGGGCCTCGAGGTCGTCTCCGACGACTCGGCGCTCGGCTCGGCCGTCGACCGGGCGATCGAGGCGAACCCCGACGTGGCCGACAAGATCCGCGGCGGCAAGGCCGCCGCGGCCGGCGCCCTCATCGGTGCGGTGATGAAGGAGATGCGAGGCCAGGCCGACGCCGGCCGCGTCCGCGAGCTCATCCTCGAGCGCCTCAGCTGAGCAGAGACTGACGCGTCACGGCCCCTGGGTGTGAGGGTGAGGCGTCGATCCCGGCACTTGTGCGGACGGGTCAGTCCAGCGCGATGCGCAGGATGCGGTCGTCGGCGGGTGCGGGATCACCGCGCCCGTCCTGGTTGCTGGTACTGACCCACAGCGATCCGTCCGGGGCGACCACGACGGTGCGCAGCCGGCCGTAGTCTCCGACCAGCAGCGGTCGTGGCCGGCGCACTCCGCCTCCGGGGCGCACCGGCACCTGCCACAGCCGCTCGCCCTGCAGGGACGCCGCCCACAGCGAGCCGTCCGCGTACGCGAGGCCGGACGGGGACGCGTTGTCCGGACGCCACTGCGCCAGCGGGTCGGTGTAGCCGTCGAGGTTCGCGTCGCCCTCGGCGGCCGGCCAGCCGTAGTTCAGGCCGCGTTCGATCCGGTTCAGCTCGTCCCAGACGTCCGAGCCGAACTCGGTCGCCCACAGTCGGTCCCTCGCGTCGAACGCCAGCCCCTGCACGTTGCGGTGCCCCATCGTCCACACCGGCGAGTCCGGGTCCGGGTTGTCGGCGGGCACCGACCCGTTCGGGTTGATGCGCAGGATCTTGCCGCCCAGCGAGCCGGGGTCCTGCGCGAGCTGTTCGTCGCCGGCCTCGCCGGTCGAGACGTACAGCTTGCCGTCGGGGCCGAACTCGAGCCGGCCCCCGTCGTGGATCTCCCCGAACGGGATGCCGGTGAGGACAGGTCGCTGCGGCCCCAGCCGACGGCCGTCGTAGGTCATCCTGACCACGCGGTTGTCGCTGCCGGAGGTGAAGTAGACGTAGATCCAGCTGTCCCGCTCGTACGTCGGCGAGACCGCCAGCCCCAACAGGCCACCCTCGGACGTGGGCACCACGCCGGAGACCGAACCGACGCGAGTCACCCGGCCCGACGGGGCGACGCGGCGGATCGTCGCCTCGTCGCGTTCGGTCACGAGCGCAGCGCCGTCGGGCAGGAAGTCGATGCCCCATGGCACGTCGAGGTTGCGCGTCACGACACCGGCGACCCTCGGCCGCGGCCGGCCGTCGGCCCGTGCGGTGCCGCCGGTGCGGGTGGGCGACTGCTCGGGCGTCCGGGACGTGTCGGGTGACGGTGAGGAGGGCGACTGCGTGGGTGCGGTGATCGCGGTGTTGTCGGGCGCCGGCGTCTCCGGCGCGGAGGGCTCCTGGTCCGAGCAGCCGGCCAGCGCCAGCAGGAGTACGGCCAGGCCGGGCAACGCGCGGCTGCGGAACATGCCGCCATGCTAGTGAGCGCCAGGTGAGCGGCTACGAGACCTCGCGGCGGCTGCGGGGGCCGGTCCGGCGTAGGTCGTCGACCCGGCGTACCAGGTCCAGCAGCTCCCGGTGCACCTGCTCGGGGTGCTCCATCTGCAGGAAGTGCGAGCCGGGGAGCTCCCGGTACACCGCTCCGGGGATGCGTTCGGCCGCGGAGCGGATGTCGGCGTTGTGCGCCAGCACGTCGTGCCTGCCCGCGACGAACGTCGCCGGTACGGCGATGCCCCGTAGCGAGACACGCTGGTGGCGGGCGGCGGCGACCGCGAGGTGGAAGTACCAGTCGACGTCGGTGGTGAGGAACTCGCGCACGGCACGGCGCACGACCTCGTCGTCGGCCGACGGGAACATGAACCCGCTGTGGCGCAGCACGGTGGCGGACAGCCGGCCCATCGGCAGCGCCTGGGTGGCGGGGGAGAGCAGGTGTCCGATCTCGCGGACGGCGTAGGACATGCCCACCGTGATGGGCGCGCGCATCGGCCGGGGCACGCGCAGCGGCCCCAGCATGCTGGCGAAGGTGGCTCCCGGGACTCCGGCCAGCGCGAACACCCCCGACACGCGGTCGGCATGGCGCTTGGACAGCTCGAAGGCGGTGTTGACGCCGATCGACCAGCCCGCGACGACCGCGGTGTCCAGTCCCGCGTGGTCGAGCACCGCGACCGCGTCCTCGACGAACGCGTCGATGCCGACGCGGGTCTCGTCGGCGGGTCGCTCGGAGCCGCCGACCCCGCGGTGGTTCCAGGAGAACACCCGCACCCCGCAGTCGGGCCGCAGCAGGGCGGGCCAGGCGTACGGGTTGGTGCCCAGGCCGTTGCAGAGCAGCACCGGCGGGCCCTCGACGTCGTTGGTCCAGGCGCGCAGCCGCGTGCCGTCGGTGCTATGGACGTCGTAGAACCGCGGCTCCTGCGGCACCTCGCGCGAGGTCATGCGGCCAGTGTGCCCGCCGCCCGAGAAGGTCAAGCATGGCCGGTATCACGCGCGGCGTGTGGTCTTCCACACGCCGCCAGACACTAAGGTCGCCGGCATGGCCGACAACGCGGATCTGATCCTCGAGGGCGGCGGGGTCAAGGGCATCGGGCTCGTCGGTGCCGCGATGCGGCTGGCCGAGCACGGCTACGAGTTCCCGCGGGTCGCGGGCACCTCCGCGGGCGCGATCGTCGGGTCGGTGCTCGCGGCGCTGCAGCGCCGTGGCGAGGGCTTCGACCGGCTCGCGGAGATCACCCGCACGCTGGACTACCGGCGCTTTCGCGACCGCGGCCTGGTCGGCGGCCTTCTCGGGCCGCTGGGCGTGCTCACCGACGGGTTCTCGCTGCTGCTGGAGAACGGCATCTACGAGGGCAGCTACCTGCACGACTGGTTGTCCGGTGTGCTCGCCGACCTCGGCGTCCGGACCTTCGGCGACCTGCGCACCGACGATCCGGGCGACGACGGTTCGCTGCACCACCGGTACGGCCTGGTGGTCACCGCGAGCGACCTCTCGCGGCAGCGGTTCGTGCGGCTGCCGTGGGACTACCCCGACTACGGGCTGGACCCGGACGAGCAGGCGGTGGCCGACGCGGTACGCGCCTCGGCCTCGATCCCGTTCTTCTTCGAGCCGGTGCAGCTGCGCGCCGAAGGCGGCACGGCCACGCTGGTCGACGGCGGGCTGCTGTCGAACTACCCGATCACGATCTTCGACCGGCGCGACGAGCGGCGGCCTCGCTGGCCCACGATCGGCGTGAGGTTGAGCTCGCTGGTGGTCCAGGAGACCGACCCAACCCCGAGGCCCGTCCGCAGTCCGGTCGGCCTGGGGCTCGCGCTGGTCGAGACGGCGATCGAGGCCTGCCAGGCGGTGGAGACCCTCGACCCGTGCAACGTCGCGCGCAGCATCCTCGTGGACACCAGCGCGGTGGGGCCGGTCGACTTCGACATCACCGACGAGGAGCAGGAGCGGCTGCTGGCCACCGGCAACGAGGCCGCCGAGGAGTTCCTCGCCGGGTGGAGCTTCCGCAGCTGGTTGGGTGAGTGCCGGGGGGTGGCCCGGTGAACGCGCACAGAACGCTGCTGTGGCTACCGTTCGAGCCCGACGTCCTCGGCGACCTGCCCGCGGACGTGGACGTCGAGGTCTTCCGGGCCGAGGAGGAACCGCCGCCCGGCAGCGACCGGGTGGAGCTCTACGTGCCCGACTACACCTTCCACCCGAGCGTGGTGGAGGTCATCCCGCGCCTGCCGCGGTTGCGGGTCGTCCAGACTCTCACGGCCGGCGTCGACCATGTGCGGCCGTACGTGCCCGAGGGCGTGACGCTGTGCAACGCCAGAGGAGTGCACGACGCATCGACGGCGGAGCTCGCGGTGGCGCTGACGCTGGCGTCGCTGCGCGGGATCCCGGACTTCGTGCGGGCGCAGCAGCAGGGTGCGTGGAGGTTCCACACCTACCCGTCGCTGGCCGACCGGACGGTCCTGATCGTCGGGTACGGCTCGATCGGCGAGGCGGTCGAGAGGCGCCTGGAGGGCTTCGAGTGCGACGTGCTGCGGGTGGCGCGCACCGCGCGTGACGGCGTGGCAGACATGTCCGCCCTCGGCGACCTGCTGCCGGCGGCCGACGTGGTGATCCTCGTGGTGCCCGAGACCGACGAGACGCGGGGCATGGTCGACGCCGGTTTCCTCGCCCGCATGAAGGACGGCGCGCTGCTGGTCAACGTGGCCCGGGGGGCCGTCGTGGACACGGACGCGCTGCTGGCCGAGCTGCACGGGGGCCGGCTGCGCGCCGCGCTCGACGTGACCGACCCCGAGCCGCTGCCGGCGGAGCACCCGCTGTGGTCCGCGCCCGGCGTGCTCGTCGCCCCCCATGTCGGCGGCGGCACGACCGCCTTCCCGCCACGCGCGTATGCGCTGGTGCGCGACCAGGTCGCCCGGTTCGTCGCCGGCGAGCCGCTCCGGAACGTCGTCACCGGACCCTACTGATAAAGACTGTAGGCTTCATTGTGTGCCCTGAAGGTTGTAGCCTTGATGTTATCCAGTCAAGGCCTCAACCTTAAGGAGTCCGGGTGGTTTTCGTCCTCACGCTCGACCAGCGGTTCAGCCGCCGGGGGCCGGATCGGGTCGAGCCGTTGCTGGCCCGGCTCGACGAACGCGACCAGCGCGAGGGTCTGCTGCGGAGGTTCGAGCGTACGGCGGGCGACGAGGCGCAGGGGGTCCTCTCGAGCGCGGAGGCGGTGTGCGAGATCGTGCTCGACCTGCTGCGCGCGGGTGACTGGCACATCGGCCTGGGCATCGGCCCGGTCGACGAGCCGCTGCCGAGCAGCACGCGGGCCGGCCGCGGCGCGGCGTTCCTTCGGGCGCGGCAGGCCGTGAACGCGGCCAAGACCGCTCCGCACCGGCTCAGCGCTGTCGGTACCGATGACTACCGTGCGAGGCACGTCGAGACGGTGCTGTGGATGCTCGGGGCGATCGTCGCCCGGCGCAGCCGCCGCGGCTGGGAGGTTGCCGACATGCTGGCGCAGAGCAGGACGCGCGGGGAGATCGCCGAGGCGCTGGGCATCAGCGCCTCAGCCGTCAGCCAGCGCATCCAGGCCGCCGGCGTGCTCGAGGAGGAGCGCGGGCGCGAGCTGTTGACGGTGCTGCTCGCCGAGGCCGACCGGTGACCGCGGCGGCGCTCGTGCTCACCGTGTTCGCCGGCGGGCTCGCCGGCGGGGGCTGGTGGGCGCGCGCCGGCACCCGGGCCCACCTCGGCCTCTGCGCCGCGATGGTCGGCGTCCTTGCCGTGCTCGCGGCCCTCGTCCTGGTCGCCGGGCCCGACGGCGAGTGGAGCGTGGGGGCGGCACGCACGCTGCTGGTGCTGCTCGGGCTGCTGGCCGTCGCGGGAGGCGGGCCACTGGCCGTGGCGGTCCTCAGCGTGGCCGATCACCAGTCCGCCACCGAGTCGGCCCCGAGCCGACCGGCTGAGTCGCTCGACGACGGCCAGGTGCTGCGTGGGGGTGCCTGGATCGGCTCCCTCGAGCGCGTCGGCATCTTCGCGACGCTGGCGGCAGGCTGGCCGGAGGGGGTCGCGGTGGTGCTCGCGGTGAAGGGCGTCGGCCGCTACCAGGAGCTGGGCGAGTCGGGGGCCAGCGAGCGGTTCATCATCGGCACGTCCGCCAGCGTGCTCTGGGCCTGTGCCTGTGCCGGTGTGTGGTGGTTCGGGTGACGTCCGGAGGATCGCATCGCGCGACAACGATGGATTTGTGCCGCCCGGAGGGTCTATTGCTGGTAACGACGTCGTCTGTGTGAGGGGAGAGGCTTGTGTCTGACGTGATCATGCTGGTCGGCACCCGTAAGGGTCTGTGGATCGGGCGGTCGTCTCAGGACCGACGGGAGTGGTCCTTCGACGGTCCGCACTTCCTGATGAGCGAGGTCGCCTCCTGCGCGATCGACGTCCGCCGTGAGACGCCCCGGCTCCTGGTCGGGGTCATGAGCTGGCACTGGGGGCCGCAGGTGCTGCACTCCGACGACCTCGGGAAGAGCTGGCGCGGCGAGTCCGCCAACGCCGTGGAGTTCCCGAAGGACACCGGCGCCGCTCTGGAACGGGTCTGGCAGCTCGCGCCCGGGCCCGCCGACGAGCCCGACGTCGTCTACGCCGGCACCGAGCCCTCCGCGCTGTTCCGCTCCGAGGACGGCGGCGAGAGCTTCGCGATGGTGCGCGGGCTGTGGGACCACCCGCACCGGGAGCACTGGCACCCCGGCGGCGGAGGTCAGGCCGTCCACACCGTGGTCCCGCATCCGACCGATCTGCACCGGCTGACGGTCGCGATGTCGACCGGCGGCGTCTACCGCACCCTCGACGGCGGTGAGTCGTGGGCACCGGCCAACAAGGGCATCCAGGCGGAGTTCATGCCGCCCGAGCAGCGCTTCCCCGAGTACGGCCAGTGCGTGCACAAGGTGGCGTCGCACCCCTCGCGGCCGAACCGGCTGTTCGCCCAGAACCACGGGGGCGTCTACCGCTCCGACGACGGCGGGGATGTGTGGACCTCCATCGCCGCGGGGCTGCCGAGCGACTTCGGCTTCCCGGTCGTCGTGCATCCGCACCGGCCCGACACCGTCTACGTCTTCCCGCTGGTCGGCGCCGAGGAGCGCTTCCCGCCCGAGGGCAGGGCACGGGTGTGGCGCTCTCAGGACGCCGGCGACACCTGGCAGGCGTACGGCGCCGGCATGCCCGACGGGTTCTACGCCGGAGTGATGCGCGACGCGATGTGCGTCGACGACCTCGACCCTGCCGGCGTCTACGTCGGGAGCCGTGACGGCACGGTGCTGGCCAGCAACGACGACGGAGAGACCTGGACCGCGGTGGTCGAGCATCTGCCCGACGTGCTTTCTGTGCGTGCGGCGACCGTCTGAACCGTCGCGCAGTCTCGCCAGGAGAGCCTCGCGTCGACGTCGCGGGACCGGCTCGTAGCCTTGCGCCATGACGCAGCCGACGCCCGACATCAAGCCCCGTTCCCGTGAGGTCACCGACGGCCTCGAGCGCGCCGCGGCACGCGGCATGCTCCGCGCGGTCGGGATGGGCGACGAGGACTTCGCCAAGCCGCAGATCGGTGTGGCCTCGAGCTGGAACGAGATCACTCCCTGCAACCTCTCGCTCGACCGGCTCGCGAAGGCCGTGAAGGAGGGCGTGCACGCCGGCGGTGGGTACCCGCTGGAGTTCGGCACGATCTCGGTGTCCGACGGCATCTCGATGGGCCACGACGGCATGCACTTCTCGCTGGTCTCCCGGGAGGTGATCGCCGACTCGGTCGAGACCGTGATGCAGGCGGAGCGGCTGGACGGCTCGGTGCTGCTGGCCGGCTGCGACAAGAGCCTGCCGGGGATGCTGATGGCGGCGGCGCGCCTCGACCTGGCCTCGGTCTTCCTCTACGCCGGCTCGATCATGCCCGGCCGGGTCGGCGACCGCGACGTCACGATCATCGACGCGTTCGAGGCAGTCGGCGCGTGCCTGCGCGGCCTGATCAGCCGCGAGGAGGTGGACGCGATCGAGCGCGCGATCTGCCCCGGCGAGGGCGCCTGCGGCGGCATGTACACCGCCAACACGATGGCGTCGGTCGCCGAGGCGCTGGGGATGTCGCTGCCCGGCTCGGCCGCGCCACCGGCGGTGGACCGCCGCCGAGACGGGTTCGCACACCGCTCCGGCGCCGCCGTCGTCGAGATGCTGCGGCAGGGGATCACGGCCCGCAAGATCATGACCCGCGAGGCGTTCGAGAACGCGATCGCGGTGGTGATGGCGCTGGGCGGCTCGACCAACGCCGTGCTCCACCTGCTCGCCATCGCCCGGGAGGCCGAGGTCGACCTCCGCCTCGAGGACTTCAACCGGATCGGCGACCAGGTCCCGCACCTGGGCGACCTGAAGCCGTTCGGACAGTTCGTGATGAACGACGTCGACCGCATCGGCGGCATCCCGGTGGTGATGCGGGCCCTGCTGGACGCGGGCCTCCTGCACGGCGACTGCCTCACGGTGACCGGCAGGACGATGGCCGAGAACCTGGCCGACATCGCCCCGCCCGACGTCGACGGCAGGATCATCCGGGAGCTGGCCGACCCCATCCACAAGACCGGGGGGCTGACGATCCTGCGCGGCTCGCTGGCACCCGAGGGCGCGGTGGTCAAGAGCGCCGGCTTCGACGACGCGGTGTTCGAGGGCACCGCTCGGGTCTTCGACGGCGAGCAGGCGGCGATGGAGGCGCTCGCCGACGGCCGGATCCAGGCCGGCGACGTGGTGGTGATCCGTGACGAGGGCCCGAAGGGTGGCCCCGGCATGCGCGAGATGCTCGCGATCACCGGCGCGATCAAAGGGGCCGGGCTGGGCAAGGACGTCCTGCTGCTCACCGACGGCCGGTTCTCCGGGGGTACGACGGGGCTCTGCGTCGGCCATGTCGCGCCGGAGTCGGTGGACGCGGGCCCCATCGCCTTCGTCGCGGACGGCGACCGGGTGCGGCTGGACATGGACGCGCGCGCCCTCGACGTACTCGTGGACGACGAGGAGATGGCCGGCCGGCGCGAGGGTTGGACGGCCCCGCCGTTGAAGCACTCCTGGGGCGTGCTCGCCAAGTACGCCAAGCTCGTCCACTCCGCCGCCGAAGGCGCTATCTGCGGCTGACCCCGCCGAATGCGAGTGGGGCGACGCGATGTGGACAAGGGTCCCAACATTCGAGACCAGCACCTAAGCGGCTTGACGCATCCCGACCACGGCGGGACGCTTGTCGCGTGCGGACGGAGCTTCTCGTACTTTGCTGGCGCGCCGGCTGAGGTCACCACGACCCAGGCAGCGCGTCCCCCTCGCCGACCCCACCGGTCGGAGGGGGTTTTTTCATGTCGGCAGCACGCGGAGGAAGGCCCTCGATGAGTGAACAGGTGACCGGAGCGCAGAGCCTCATCCGAGCCCTGGAGCACGCGGGGGTCGACACCGTCTTCGGCATCCCCGGCGGCGCCATCCTTCCCGCCTACGACCCGCTGTTCGACTCCCGCATCATCCGCCACATCCTGGTCCGCCACGAGCAGGGCGCCGGCCACGCCGCCCAGGGCTACGCCGCCGCGACCGGCCGGGTCGGCGTCTGCATGGCGACCTCCGGGCCCGGAGCCACCAACCTGGTCACCCCACTCGCCGACGCGCACATGGACTCCGTCCCGATGGTCGCGGTCACCGGACAGGTCGCGCGGGGGGCCATCGGCTCCGACGCCTTCCAGGAGGCCGACATCCGCGGCATCACGATGCCGATCACCAAGCACTCCTACCTGGTCACCGACCCCGACGACATCTCGACCACGATCGCCGAGGCGTTCCACATCGCGGCGACGGGACGACCGGGCCCGGTGCTGGTCGACATCGCCAAGGACGCGCTGCAGTCGACGACCACCTTCGTCTGGCCGCGTGAGCTGTCGCTGCCCGGCTACCGGCCGGTGACGCGTCCGCACGCCAAGCAGGTGCGCGAGGCGGCCCGGATGATGGTCGCCGCCCGCCGCCCGGTGCTCTACGTCGGCGGCGGGGTGATCCGTGCCCGTGCGGCCCAGGAGCTGCGGGTCCTCGCCGAGCTCACCGGCATCCCGGTGGTCACGACGTTGATGGCGCGCGGGGCGTTTCCGGACGGGCACCCCCTCCACCTCGGCATGCCCGGGATGCACGGCAGCGTGGCCGCGGTCTCGGCCCTGCAGCGCAGCGACCTGCTCATCGCCCTCGGTGCCCGTTTCGACGACCGTGTCACCGGCAAGCTCGACACGTTCGCCCCCATGGCCAAGGTGATCCACGCCGACATCGACCCGGCCGAGATCTCCAAGAACCGCACCGCGGACGTGCCGATCGTCGGTGACTGCCGCGAGACCATCGCCGACCTCGTGGGGGCGCTGCAGCGGGAGCACGACGCGGGACGCCGCGGCGACTACGCCGGCTGGGTCACCCAGACCGACACCTGGCGTACCCGCTTCCCGGTGGCCTACGACGCTCCCGACGACGGCTCGCTGGCTCCGCAGCTGGTCATCGAGCGGCTGGGGCAGGCGGTCGGCCCGGAGGGGGTGTACGTCGCCGGCGTGGGGCAGCACCAGATGTGGGCTGCGCACTTCATCCGCTACGAGCGGCCCAACACCTGGATCAACTCCGGTGGTCTGGGGACGATGGGCTTTGCCGTACCCGCGGCGATGGGCGCCAAGGCGGGCCGTCCCGACGCCACGGTGTGGGCGGTCGACGGCGACGGCTGCTTCCAGATGACCAACCAGGAGCTCGCGACCTGTGCGATCGAGGGCATCCCGATCAAGGTCGCGGTCATCAACAACGGCTCGCTGGGCATGGTCCGCCAGTGGCAGACGCTGTTCTACGAAGGCCGCTACTCCAACACCGACCTGCACGTGCCGAGCGCGGCGGAGCGCATCCCGAACTTCGCCAAGCTCGCCGAGGCGATGGGCTGTGTGGGTTTGCAGTGTGACCGGCAGGAGGACGTCGATGCCACCATCGCCAAGGCGATGGAGATCAACGACCGGCCCGTCGTCGTGGACTTCCTGGTCAACCGCGACGCGATGGTGTGGCCCATGGTGCCGGCCGGCACGAGCAACGACGACATCCAGATCGCGCGCGACATGGCGCCCGAGTTCGAAGAGGACGCACTATGACGAGGCACACCCTTTCGGTGCTGGTGGAGAACAAGCCCGGCGTGCTGGCCCGAGCCTCGAGCCTGTTCTCCCGGCGCGGGTTCAACATCGACTCGCTCGCGGTCGGCCCCACCGAGCGCCCGGAGATCTCGCGGATGACGATTGTGGTCAACGTGGAGGACTCCCCGCTGGAGCAGGTCACCAAGCAGCTGAACAAGCTGGTCAACGTGATCAAGATCGTCGAGCTCGAGCCGTCGGCGGCGGTGGAGCGCGAGCTGCTGCTGGTCAAGGTCCGGGCCGACGCGACCACGCGTGGCCAGGTGCTGGAGACCGTGCAGCTGTTCCGCGCCAAGGTCGTGGACGTCGCCACCGACGCGGTGACGGTGGAGGTCACCGGCAACGCCGACAAGATCGAGGCCTTCCTGCGGGTGCTGGAGCCGTTCGGCATCCGGGAGCTCGTTCAGTCCGGGATGGTGGCGATCGGGCGCGGCGGCCGCTCCATCACCGACCGGACGCTGCGGCCGGTGCCGCACTCGGCGTAGGCGCCTGGCCTACCCCCGCGAACCCCGAGAAGTATCCCGAGACGAGAAGGAGCACCCCGTGGCCCAGATGTTCTACGACGACGATGCCGACCTGAGCGTGGTGCAGGGCCGCCACGTTGCCGTGCTCGGCTACGGCAGCCAGGGTCACGCCCACGCGCTGTCGCTGCGCGACTCGGGAGTCGACGTCCGCGTCGGCCTGCCGGAGGCCTCGCGCAGCCGCCCCAAGGCCGAGGCGGAGGGCCTGCGGGTGCTCACGCCGTACGAGGCCTGCGAGGAGGCCGACCTC
>DATABY010000217.1:0-15751 GCA_036259355.1 Nocardioidaceae bacterium | reverse complement strand
AAGGAGGACAAGAAGGCGCCGGGTGGGCGGCAGGGGCAGCGCCACCCACCCGGCTGTGGGGGGGGTTGGCCGGGGGGGGCGGCAGGGGCAGCGCCGCCCACCCGGTGGTGGAGGTCAGTTGGTGTTGGTGTTGGTGTTCGTGTTGGTCAGGTCACGGCTGAAGTCGTGGCCGCTGCTGGCGCTTCCGGGACCGCTGTTGTCGTCGTCGCCGTGGCCACCACGGTGACCGGTACGGGTGCGGGTCTGGCCGCCGTTGTCGTCGGCGACACCGTCGTCGCCCCGGGCCTGCGCCACCCCGGCGCCGTGGCCGGTACGGGTGCGGGTACGGGTCTGGCCGCCGTTGTCGTCGGCGACGCCGTCGTCGTCAGCCTGGGCCCGGGCCTGTGCCTGGCCGTTACCACGACCGGTGCGGGTACGGGTGCGGGTCTGGCCGCGGTTGTCGTCGTCGCTGTCGTCGTCCTCGACGACGGTGGCGACCGCGGGCGAGTCGTCGTCCCGCTTCGCGGCGACGTTGTCCCGGTTGACCAACGCCGTGTCGTCGTCGGGCGAGAGCGCGACGCTGACACCGGCGGCGATCAGGGCGAAGCCGAAGATGCTGGCAAGGGTCACGATGAGGCCCTTGAGAAGAGTGTTCATGCTGTCTCCTTGGAAGGTCGTGGCCCGCCCCCAGCAGCGGGGTACTTGTTGTCCGATACCGAGAAGCATGCTGCCGCCGCCTGATAGCCCCATGAGGAAACCGTGAGAGCGTTCTCATGCAAGAGACGAGGATCTGAGCATGCCCGGACCGGTGCACGTGCGCGGTGACGTCTGGATCCCCGAGCGGGAGCTGACGTGGAGGTTCACCCGCTCCGGCGGACCAGGTGGGCAGTCGGTCAACACCGCCGACAGCCGAGTCCAACTGAGCTTCGACGTCGCGGCCTCCCGGTCCCTGACCGACGCACTGCGCGCCCGGGCGGTCCGCCGGCTCGGCGACAGGCTCGCCAACGGCGTACTCACGGTCACGGCGAGCGAGCACCGCTCGCAGTGGCGCAACCGGCTGGTGGCCGAACAGCGGCTGGCTGCCGTGCTGCGGGAGGCGACCAGACCGCCGAGCAGACCGCGCCGGGCGACGAAGCCCACCAAGGGGTCACAGCGACGGCGCCTGGACGCGAAGCGACGCCGGGGCGAGATCAAGCGCCTCCGGCGTCGCTCGGACGAGGTCTAGCTGTAGTCAGCGGGTGTCGTTGCGCGAGCGGTCGTTGGTCAGGTTGCGGCTGAAGTCACGCTTCTTGGCGCCGGGGCCGTCCCGGGTCACGTCGCGGGTCAGGTCCCCACGGCTCTTGTCGCGGTCACGGCTGACCCGCGAGTAGTTGCTGCGGGTGTGGTCGCGGGTGTTGCGGCTGGCGCGGCTGTCGTTGCGCGAGCGGTCGTTGGTGCGGTTGTCGCTCCAGTCGCGCTGCTGGGCGCCGGGACCGTCCCGGGTCACGTCGCGGGTGAGGTCCCCACGGCTGCGGTCCTGGTTACGGCTGACCCTGGAGAAGCGGCTGTTGGTGGCGTCCCGGCTGACGCCGCTGCCACGGCTGTTGTCGCGGCTGTTGTCGTCGTCATCGTCGGCGACCAGGGCGATCTCGGTGGTGTCCTCGTTGCGCTTGGCGAGGTCGCCGGCGGCGGTGGTGGCGGTGCCGCTGATGCCGGCGAACAACAGGCCGAAGCCGAACACGGCGGCGACCGAGGCGATGAGACTCTTCAGGAGCGTGTTCATCGGGTGTCTCCTTGTGGGGGGTGTAGTCCCGCGGTGATGCGGGTGCGTCATCTCTGCGAACAGTCACCAGCATCGCCGCGAAGGTTAAGACTTGCGTTAACCAACTATGAGAGGGTTCTCACTTCGGCGGTGACCTGGCACACACGTCGAACGGACCGATGCGGCAGGATGGGCGGGTGTCCGAACAACGGCCACGTCGACCGCTGATGCCCGGCGACGCCACCTTCGACGCGCTGCCCGGCGGCGACGACCCGGCGCTGCGCGCAGAGGTGGCCCACCGCACCGCCGCGCTGCTGGTGCGCGGCGCGCGCTCCCATCAGGACGAGGCGGTGATCTCGCGGATCGTGCACCTTGCCGACGAGTACGGCCTGGACACGGTCGCCGACCTGTGGGCGAGTGCACCGCCGGAGTCGCTGCCCGGCGCGCTGTGGCGGCTGTACCTGCTGCGGTCGTGGGTGCGCGCGGACCCCGCGGCCGCGGCCCGCGAGTTCGACACCGGCCGCCACTACGCACCCGTGCACGAGGTCGTGGCCGGGGTGGTGGACCCGCCGGGGCCGGCCGAGGTGAGTGACCTCGCCGACACGGTGCTGCGCGGCGTGGCCGCGGGTGACCTCTCCGCCACGCTGGACCGCGCCGCCGCGTTCACCAGGATCTGCGCCTCTGGCCGGGCGGAGCTGCCCGAGTCCGACGCCACCTCCGCGGCCCGTCTGGTGACGCTGGCCGACCAGCTCGAGTCGGCCGCTCGGGCCGAACGGGCTGGCCTCCTGGCCTAGAGCAGGTAGTCTGGGGCGCGCGTCGGGCCGCGGTAGCCCCGGGTCCCAAAATAAGCCGCTGCGAGCGGCCACGCGCCGTGAGGCGCTCCCGGCCCGACGCCCTGCTTCTTCCGCGCCGCGTGGACCGCCTAGGGGCGCGCCAACGGCGGGTTCAGCCGCACGGCGGATCCGGCGCGGTACAGCGCTGCGGGCCGGCCGCCGTTGCGGGTCGTCACCTTGCCGGTGTCCACCAGGAGTCCCGGGGTGCCCGTCATCTTCCGGTGGAAGTTTCGCGGGTCCAGCTCGTGACCCCACACCACCTCGTACACCCCGCGCAGCTCCGCCACCGTGAACGGCGCCCGGCACAGCCGGGTAGCCAGGGACGTGCTCTCCAGCGACTCCTGCAGGCGCTCCACCGCGTCCCGCAGGATCCTCGCATGGTCGAAGGCGAGCTTGCGAGGTGACGCGAGAAGGTCGTCGACCGGTTCCCACTGCGCCGATGAGGCGTCGCTGCCGGCCGCCGGGGCGGTGGCCTCGGGCACCAGCACCAGGTGGGCCACGGAGAGGATGCGCCCGCGAGGATCGCGGCGCGGTGCGCCGTACGCGCCCAGCTGCTCGAGGTGGGCACGGGTCAGCTTGACTCCGGTCTCCTCGCGCAGCTCTCGCCGCGCCGCCTGGTGCAGGTCCTCGGTCGGCTCGAGGAAGCCGCCCGGCAGCGCCCGGCGGCCCGCGTACGGCGGGGCGCCGCGACGGACCGTCAGCACCAGCAGCTCCCCCTCGTCCACGGCCAGAACCGCGAGGTCGACGGCGACCGCAACCTGGGGGTAGTCAGAGCTGTGCGCCATAGGACCACTCTACGCACGTCTCGGCACGACGTCACTGTCGTCGCACTGACGAATAACCGATACGTGTCCCCGCGTGGCCGGCGGCGAGTTCCAGGCTGGGCCCCGCCATCCGCGTTTTACGGCTCCGCGTCACCGGGTACTCCGGGTTGTAAGCGAACACTATGAGGAGTGACTTACCGTGGCGAACGAGCTATCCGGCAAGACCGTGGCCTTCGCGGTCGCGCCCGAAGGCGTGGAGCAGGTCGAGCTGACCGAGCCGTGGAAGGCGATCGAGCAGGCCGGCGGCACGCCGCGACTGGTGTCGACCAGCCCCGACTCGATCCAGGCCTTCAACCACCTCGACAAGGCTGACACGTTCAGCGTCGACGAGACGTTCGCCTCCGCCGACCCGGGCGGTTACGACGCGCTGGTTCTCCCCGGTGGGGTTGCCAACCCCGACGCGCTGCGCATGGACAAGGGCGCGGTCGACTTCGTCCGGTCCTTCTTCGACGCACGGAAGCCGGTGGCGGCGATCTGTCACGCGCCGTGGTCGATGATCGAGGCCGACGTGGTCCGCGGGCGGACCCTCACCTCATGGCCCAGCCTGCAGACCGACCTGCGCAACGCGGGTGCGACCTGGGTCGACGAGGAGGTCGTGGTCGACAACGGACTGGTCACCAGCCGCAAGCCCGACGACCTGAAGGCGTTCTGCGCGAAGATGGTCGAGGAGATCAGCGAGGGCACGCACTAGCCCGCAGCCGAGCCAGGGCGGCTCGGCGGCACGACTTGCGCAGTCGGCCGGCCGGGCTGTCCGTCGGCCCGCCCGTTACAAGCGCTCCACCCGGGTACGCGAGGGGCGCACACCCACACCGGAGGTTGGCCCACCATGGCTTCGATCCTGGACCGGGAGCGCACTGTCGCGGGGCCCGGATTCAACCGTTGGCTCATCCCGCCCGCGGCACTGGCCGTGCACCTGAGCATCGGGCAGGTCTACGCCACCAGCGTGTACAAGAACCCCCTGGTCCAGCACTTCGACAGCAGTCTCACCGCCGTCGGGGTCATCTTCTCGGTGGCGATCGTGATTCTCGGCCTGTCCGCCGCCGTGGCCGGGAAGTGGGTCGACCGCAACGGTCCGCGCAAGGCCATGATGGTGGCGGCGCTCTTCTGGTCCAGCGGCTTCCTCGTCGGGGCCGCCGGCATCGCGCTCGGGCAGCTGTGGCTGGTCTACGTCGGCTACGGGGTGCTCGGCGGCATCGGTCTCGGCATCGGCTACATCTCGCCGGTCTCCACGCTGATCAAGTGGTTCCCCGACCGTCCCGGCCTCGCGACCGGGATGGCGATCATGGGCTTCGGCGGAGGCGCCCTGCTGGCGAGCCCGCTGTCCGGCTACCTGCTCGCGCTGTACGACCCGTCGTTCAACCCGAGCAACCCCGAGGCCTCGACCGCCAGCGGTGCCGCCGTGGCGTGGCTGTTCGTCACCCTCGGCGTCCTCTACCTGCTGCTGATGACGTTCGGTGCCTTCACCGTGAAGGTGCCTGCGGAGGGTTGGAAGCCCGAGGGCTATGAGCCCGACCAGGGCACCGAGAGCGGCATGGTCACCAGCGGCGCGGTCTCCGCCGACACCGCGATCAAGACCCCTCAGTTCTGGCTGGTCTGGGCGGTGCTGTTCTGCAACGTCACCGCGGGCATCGGCATCCTCGAGCAGGCCTCGCCGATGATCCAGGACTTCTTCCGCAACGGCGGCGGCACCTCCGTGAGCGCCGCGGGCGCCGCCGGCTTCGTCGGCCTGCTGTCCATCGCCAACATGGCCGGCCGGTTCGCGTGGTCCTCCACCTCCGACGTCGTCGGCCGCAAGCCCATCTACACCGGCTACCTCGGCATCGGAGTCGCCGCCTACCTGGCCCTGGCGTTCTTCGGACAGACCTCCACGGCGCTGTTCGTGCTGCTCGCGGCCGTCATCATCTCCTTCTACGGCGGCGGTTTCGCCACCGTCCCGGCGTACCTGAAGGACCTGTTCGGCACCTACCAGGTCGGCGCCATCCACGGCCGGCTGCTGACCGCCTGGTCGGCCGCCGGCGTGGCCGGGCCGCTCATCATCAACTCGTTCCTCGACGCCCAGGGCACACCGGGTGAGCTGACTGCGTCGGCGTACCGGCCTGCGCTGCTCACGATGGTCGCGATCCTCGGCGTCGGCCTGGTCGCCAACCTGCTGGTGCGTCCGGTCGCGGACAAGCACCACCTGCCCGAGCACGAGGCGGCCGAGACCGCCGGCACGAGAGGATGACTGCAATGTCGGAGAGCACCCCGAACGCCGCCGAGGACCGCACCAGCACGACCCGCGTCGTGATCAGCTGGGCGATCGTCGCGATCCCGCTGCTGTACGGCCTGTACGAGACCCTGCTCGACGCCGCCGGCCTGTTCACCGGCTGAGCCTGAGCGAGGATGACGATGACGAGGACGCGCTTCGGCTACACACTCATGACCGAGCAGTCCGGGCCGCGCGAGATCGTCGAGTACGCCGGTGCGGCCGAGCGGGCCGGCTTCGACTTCGAGGTGATGAGCGACCACTACTTCCCGTGGCTCGACGAACAGGGCCACGCGGCGTACGCCTGGAGCATGATGGGCGCCGTCACCCAGGTCACCGACCGGGTCGACCTGATGACGTACGTGACCTGCCCGATCCTGCGCTACCACCCGGCCGTGGTCGCGCAGAAGGCCGCGACCATCGGGCTGCTGTCGGACAACCGGTTCACGCTCGGCCTCGGAGCCGGGGAGAACCTCAACGAGCACGTGGTCGGCGAGGGCTGGCCGCCGGTCAACGTCCGGCATGAGATGCTCGACGAGGCCGTGGACATCATCTCCGCGCTGTTCGACGGTGGCTACGTCAACTTCGTCGGCGACCACTACCGCGTGGACTCGGCCAAGCTGTGGGACCTTCCCGAGCAGCGGGTTCCCCTCGGCATCGCGGTGTCGGGCGACCAGGCGATCGAGGCGTTCGGCCCCAAGGTCGAGGCGATGATCGCGGTAGAGCCCAACGCGGACCTCGTGCAGTCGTGGGACCAGGTGAACCCCAAGACCGAGCGCAAGATCGGCCAGATCCCGATCTGCTGGGACCCCGATCGCGACGAGGCGGTACGGCGTGCGCACGCCCAGTTCCGCTGGTTCGGTGGCGGCTGGAAGGTCAACGCCGAGCTGCCCGGCACCGCCGCCTTCGCGGGCGCGACGCAGTTCGTGCGGCCCGACGACGTGGCCGCCTCGATCCCCTGCGGGCCAGACGTGGAGCCGATCGTGGAGACCATGAGCGGCTTCTGGAAGGCCGGCTTCACCGACGTGGCGCTGGTGCAGATCGGCGACGAGCGGCAGCGGGAGTTCTTGCGGTTCGCCGAGTCCGACCTCCTGCCGGCGTTGCGCGAAGCCGCCGGCTGACGCCTACGGGTGCTCGGCCGCGCGGCGTCCCGCGGGCTCGAGGTCGCGTGCCCAGTGCACGAACGTCTCCTTCACGCGCATGCCGACGTGCAGGTACAGGTCCAGTGCGCCGGTGCGGCTGTCGGTGTTCAGCTCACCCTTCGGAAAGCCCCGATGTCGTGCCTCGCCGAAGGCTCGTAGCAGTAGCGCGCGCGCCAGTCCGCGTCCGCGCCGGTCCCGGCGCACGGCGAGATACTGCACCCAGCCGGTGTCGCGTGACGGGATCACGAAACACACCCCGACCACCTGCTCGCCCGTTGCGCCGTGCTCAACGGCCAGCAGCAGCTGCCACGGCTCGAACCCGGGCCGCTCGAGCACCACCGCCGCCCAGTCCTCGAAGGACACGGGCTCCCGGTCGGGCCACTCACCGAACGCGTCCTCCACGGTCTGGTACGCGGCGCGCTCGTCCTGCCCCGGCATCATCGCGCGGATCTCGGTGTCGGCGGGCAGCGGCGACGCGGTGATCTCCGCGCCCTCGGGCAGCTCCAGGATCCACGACGTCCACAGCCGCCGGTAGCCCTGGGCGCGGAACAGCGCGACGGCGTCGGCCATGCGCTCGGGCACGGTCTGCCCCACCAGCGTGCCGCCGAGCCCGGCAGCCAGCCGCCAGGTCCAAGCCATCAGCGCGCCGCCGAGGCCGCGACCGCGGCACTCCGGCAGCACGTACACCTCCGCCCGCCGGGCCTGGAACACGTCGGCGTAGGCGACAAGCCGGTCCTGCCCGTCGTACACGCCGACGGACTGCGTGGCGAGATCGAAGCTGGGTCGCTGCCAGTCCCCCACGATGTCCTCGAGCTCGATCTGCACCTCGCCGATGTCGTGCAGCTCGCACACCGCCATCAGGTCGGTGACCGCCTGCGCATCGGCGGGCCTGAGCGGTCGGGAGGTGTACGGGTGGGGTAGGTCGGGCGGGGCCGTGGGCACAGCCGGACCTCAGCGGCGGCGGCAGGTATAGACGTCGATGTCGTCGAGCCACCAGCCGAGGTAGCCCACCGAGGCGTCCGCACGCATGGTCCACCGCAGCCGCAACGTCCGGCCGGCGAAGCGGGAGAGGTCCACCCGGCTCGACTGGTAGCCGTGGCTGTCACCGCCGAACCCGCGGAAGCCGCCGGGACCGGGGCCGAGCACGATCCGCTGCCGTGGGCCGTTCACCCATCGCAGCCCCGAGGCGCTGCGCCAGGTGCGCCCACGGTTGGTCGAGTACTCCACCAGTCCGCCGTCGAGGAAGCGCGGCCCGGGGAGGAACTCGAAGACGTAGGCGTGGTCGAACCGCAGGAACGTCCGCGTCCGCCGTCCGGCGGGCACGCGCACGGCCCGCCGCAGCGTGACGCTGGTTGCTGCGGGGTCGCCGAGGCTGGGATCGGGGTTGAGGCCGAACAGGCTGCGCCGGCCGCTGGTGGCGTAGGGCAGGTCGGTCAGCTGTGCCCCCTGGCGCGGGCGCCGGGACCACAGCCGTCCGAGCGTCCAGGCCCGACTGGCGGGACGCTCGAAGTTGTCGGAGAACAGGCGCCGGCTGGCTGCGTTGCGCGGGCTGCACCGCGGAGCCTCCGGAGCCGCGGCGTTGCGGGGCTGTGCCAGCATCTGCGTGGCGGCGACCGCCCGACGCACCTGGGCGCAGTCGTTGCCGGTGATGCGGCGGGCACCGGTGCCGGCCAGCCGGCGGCACGCCTGCGGCAGGACGCGGCCCAGGTCGGCGTAGTCGCTGCCGGAGGTGAGCATCTGCAGCGCCCGCAGGTAGATCCGGCCGGTCTTGCGTCGGTCGCTCAGGCCGCGGTCGAGCCCGCGGATCGTCCTGCCGTTGAACCGGCCGCCCTGGGCGATGAGGAACGCCGCCTTGTTGCCCACGCCGCTGTTGGTGTGGACGCCGCCGAGGTCCCTGAACTGCGGGTCGGCAGCGAACCGGGGGCTGCGCATGCGGTCCGGGTCGCCGAACCGGCCGGGCACACGCATATTGCGGAGCGCCCCGAGGGAGGTGTCCTCGCCGACGAGCCAGTCGGTCTGACCCTGGCCCGTGTTGCCGTTGCGCTGGTCGACCAACTCGCCGAACACGTCGGCCATCGACTCGTTGATGGCGCCGGACTGGTACGCCGGGAACAGGTTGGCGGTGTGCTGCACCACGCCGTGGGTCAGCTCGTGCGCGACCACGTCGTCGGTGGCCAGGCCAGTGCTGAAATAGGCCTCGCGGCCGTTCCAGAAGGCGTTCCGCATGTCTGCGGGCAGGTTCACGGTCAGCCGGACCTTCCGGCCGTCGCCCGCGTTGTGCCCGACCATCTGGTTGAGGTCGCGGCCGAGGGCGTTGAAGAGCGTCCACGTGTCGCCGGCGAAGTCGAACACGCGGTTCGCGGCGGCGACCGCGGACGCACGGCCGGGGGCGCGGGCGTAGTCACGAGCCAGGCAGGGCTGGTCGACGGCGCCGGGAGCCTGGTCCGGCCGGTTGCAGACAACCCGGATGTTCGCGTGCATGACCTGGTTGACGCTCTCGGCCACTCGGCCGGTCGCGGTGTCGATCAGCACGAGCTGGTCGATGCCGGCGCCGTCGGACACCTCGACGCGCCAGACCGGACGCGGCCCGAGCGGGTCGGGGCTGCCGACCAGCTCAGGGTCGAAGTACCACTGGCGGGCCGGTCCGGCCGTCAGCGTGGACGGCTTCACGCCGTGTCTGCGTGCGGTCGTGGTCACGGCCGTTCGCACGGCAGCGGCAGCACGCGCCGACGGCGCGGGCGCCACCACGTCCGTGTCCGTGGTCTCGCCGTTGACCGCCTCCAGGTCACCGTCGGCGTCGACGGAGACCGCCAGCTCGCCGCCGATCACGGGCAGCCCGTCGACCCGCTGGGTGAACTTCACGACGTGACTCCCGCCGGCGGCGTCCACCACGGCGGTCGGCTCGAGCTGGCTGTCCGGCTCATCCACGCCGAGGAGGGCGCCGTACCGGTCCAGGTGCGCGCCGGCGGCCTGCACCGGCGTCACGGACGCGGGGGCGGCCGGGTCGGCGACGGGCCTGCCGAGGCCGACGAACTCGGCGGTGCCGTCGTCCTCACCGCTCAGCCGGACCGTGCCGACGGCGTCGGCACGCAGCAGACGCTCGGCCGCCTCCGCGGCGGTGCGGGCAGGCTCCGGCACCTCGACCACGGCCGTGGCCGAGGTCATGGACGTCGTGGCGCCTACTCCGAGCAACATGGCCAGTGCGACGACGGACGACAAGGCTCGGGACGAGCGCATAGGACGACCCCCGGTTTGTGTTGGGGAGAAGCCTAGTCCGGCTCCGCAACGACCCGCCCGGTTTCGTGCAAACTGCCGCGGTTGCGGCGTCGGCGCGTCAGGAGACGGTCACGACGATCTTGCCCCGGGTGTGGCCCTCCCGGTTGCGCGCCAGGGCCTCGGCAGCACGCTCCAGCGGGAACGTCTCCGCGACCTCCACGCGCACCTGCCCGTCGGCGACGTAGCGCGCCAGCCGGTCGAGCATGTCGGCGTCGGGGCGCACGAAGACGTAGCGGCCTCCGAGCTCGGAGACCTGGGCGGGATCGATGACCGAGGCGACCCGGCCACCGGAGGCCAGCAGCTCGGGGGTGACCGACAGCGCCTCACCGCCGACGAGGTCCAGCGCCACGTCGACTCCCTCGCTGGCGATGTCACGCACCCGCTGCACGAGCCCGTCGCCGTACTCCACCGGTTCACCGCCCAGGGACCGGACGTAGTCGTGGCGGGCGGGGCTCGCCGTGCCGATGACCCTGGCGCCGCGCATCGCTGCCAGCTGCACGGCGAACGAGCCGACGCCACCGGCTGCGTTGTGCACGAGCACGGTGTCGGCCTTCGACACCTCCGCGGCGTCCAGCAGCTGCTCGGCGGTCAGGCCGGCCAGCGGCAGCGCGGCGGCGGGGGCGAAGCCGAGGCCGTTCGGGATCTTGGCGACCGCACGCACCGGCACCGCGACCTTCTCGGCGAAGGTGCCGTTCTGTACGTGGTCCTTGCGCGCGTAGGCCAGCACCCGGTCGCCCGGCGCGACCTCGGTGACGGCCGGTCCGACGCTCTCCACCACGCCGGCGACATCCCAGCCGGGGATGAGCGGCAGGTGGTGCGGGAAGGCTCCGCGCAGACCGCCCGCGATCACCTTCCAGTCGACCGGGTTGACTCCGGCCGCACGCACCGAGACCAGCACCGTGTCGGGACCGACGAGCGGGTCGTCGACCTCCGCGGTCTCGACGACGGACGGGGCTCCGAACTCACGAATCAATGCGGCTCTCATGGGGCTTCCCTACCCGGGACGGTCGCGGGCCATTCACCGGCGCCGGTCCGGCATCGGCGTGGCCGGTTTGCGTCAGGCCGCGGCGGTCGACAGGCTCGGGCCGTGTCCACGTTGCTGATCGTCCACCACACCCCGTCGCCCTCCATGCAGTCCATGCTGGAGTCCGTGATGTCGGGGGCCAACCACGAGGAGATCGAGGGCGTCGACGTGCTCGTCCGGCCCGCGCTCGCGGCGACCGCGGTCGACGTTCTGGCGGCCGACGGCTACCTGCTCGGCACGCCGGCCAACCTCGGGTACATGTCCGGCGCGCTCAAGCACTTCTTCGACACGATCTACTATCCCGTGCTCGAAGCCACCCAGAAGCGTCCGTTCGCCGCGTACGTGCACGGCAACGAGGGTGTCGAGGGTGCGGTGCGGGCGATCGGCGGAGTCACGACCGGGCTGCGGTGGCAGCAGGTTGCCGACCCGGTGACGGTGATGGGCGAGCCCAGCAAGGAGGACCTGGAGGCCTGCTGGGAGCTCGGGGCCACCGTCGCCGCCGGCCTGATGTGAGGGTCAGCCCAGCCCGAGCTCCTGCACCACCTTGTCGACGATCTCGTTCGGGGTGAGCGTGACCTCGACCTCGATGCCGGTCTCGTCGTCCGCGAGCGGCTGCAGGGTGTGAAACTGCGACTCGAGCAGGTCAGGCGGCATGAAGTGCTGCCGGTGCGCCATCCGGTCCAGCAGCAGCGACGGGTTGCCGGTGAGATGGACGAACACGGTGTTGGGGGCGCCCTCGCGCAGCACGTCACGGTACATCCGCTTCAGCGCCGAGCACGTCATCACCGTGCACTCCCCCGCCGCGTGCCGCTCGTTGGCCCATTGCGCGAGGGCCCGCAGCCACGGCAGCCGGTCCTCGTCCTGCAGCGGCACGCCGGACGACATCTTCTCGACGTTGGCCGGGGGGTGGAAGTCGTCGCCCTCGGCGAAGGCGTAGCCGAGCCGCTGCGTCAGCAGGTCGGCGACGGTGGTCTTTCCGACACCGGAGACGCCCATCACCACGAGGTGGCGCAGGCCGTCGTCGTGCTCGGGGGACGTGGTGGGCTGCTCGCTCATCTGCGCAACGGTACGTCGTCGCCTCGACCCCCTGGTCGCCGCGGCTAGAAGACGTACCAGAGCACGAGGCTGATCGCGAACGCGGTCAGCCCCAGGGTCGTCTCCATCACCGTCCAGGTCTTCAGCGTGGTCTTCACGTCCATGCCGAAGAACCGGCTGACCAGCCAGAACCCGGAGTCGTTGACGTGCGAGAGCACGGTCGCGCCCGCCGCGATCGCCACGACCAGGAGCACCTGGTGGAAGTCGCCGAGGTTCGCGCGCTCGGCCGCGGGCGCGATGAGGCCGGCGGCCGTCGTCAGCGCCACGGTCGCCGATCCCTGGGACACGCGCAGCGCAGTGGAGATCAGGAAGGCCGCGACGATGACCGATACGCCGATGTCGCGCATCGACGTGGCCAGGCTCGCGCCGATCCCGCTGAGCTCCAGGACTCCGCCGAACATACCCCCGGCGCCGGTGATCAGGACGATCGCCGCGATCGGGCCCAGGGAGCTGTTGAGCAGGTGGTCGACCTCCCCCATCCGGCGGCCGCGCCGCAGCGCGGCGATCGCGACGATGACGGTGATCAGCAGTGCCACCGGCGTCTGCCCGATCAGCTGCAGCGCGGAGACCCAGCCGGCGTCCTCGCTGATGACCCCTGCCGTTCCCAGCGTCCCCAGGACGGTGTCGAGGCTGATGAGCACGAACGGGATCAGCAGGAGACCCACGACGGTGCCGAACGACGGGGGATGCACCTCCGGCCCCGCCTCCGGCGCACGGGTGGCGGTCGCCTGCCCGCCGGCCGGGTCTCCGCCGCCGCCGGTACCGCCGGGGCGCCGCCTGCTCGTGGGCGGCCCGTCCTCGTCGTGCTCCAAGGGGTCGTCGCCGATGAACGCGGGCGTCGCGACGAACACTCGGGACCCGACCCACGTGGCGAACAGGTACGAGCCCACGAACCACGTCGGGATCGCGACCAGCACGCCTACGAGCAGCAGGAGCCCGATGGGCGCACCGAGCGGCTCGGCGGCCGCCACCGGACCCGGGTGGGGTGGCACCAGCGCGTGCATCGCGGCGAACGCGCCCGCCGCGGGCAGCGCGTACAGCAGCAGCGAGCCGCCGAACCGCCGCGCCACCACGAAGATGATCGGCAGGAACACCACCAGGCCGGCGTCGAAGAAGATCGGGAAGCCGAAGAGCAGCGACGCGACACCCAGCGCCAGCGGCGCGCGTTTCTCGCCGAAGCGCGCGATGAGAGTGTCGGCCAGCACCTGCGCTCCGCCGGTGACCTCGAGGAGCTTTCCGAGCATCGCGCCGAAGGCCACCAACAGGGCCACCTCGCCCAGCGTGCCGGCGAACCCGAACATCAACGCGTCGGGTATGTCGGCGAGCGGGATCCTGGTGGCAATCGCCGTGAGGATGCTGACCAGGACCAGCGAGATGAAGGCGTGGACCTTCAGCTGGATGATCATGAGCAGGAGCAGGGCTACCGCAACCGCGGCGATCAGCAACATGATGCCGGTGCTGTAGGCGGGATCCATGGGGGTGTCCATGGGTCCCTACCCTCGCGCACCGGTCACCGCGACGACAAGAGCATCGAGTCCCCGAACTCGTGCCACAGGTACCGGTGGTCCACGGCCTCGCGGTAGGCCGCGGTGACAACGTCGGCACCCGCGACCGCCTCGAGCAGCCGCAGGTGACTGGCCTCGGGCGGGTGCAGTCCGCTGATCAGTCCGTCGACGATCCGGGCCGGCCGCTCCTCGCCCAGCACCAGGTCGGTCCACCCCTGCCGGGGGTGGACACGGCCGTCGTCGTCGGTGACCGTCTCCAAGGCTCGGACGACGGTCGTGCCGACGGCGATGACGCGATGTTCTGCCGCACGGGCACAGCTGACGAGATGGGCCGTGCTCGCGGGTACGGCGAACCGCTCCGGCGCCGGCGGCTCGTGGGCCTCCGGGCTGGACACGCCGGTGTGCAGCACCAGGGGCGCGAACGTGACCCCGCGCGACATCAGCCGTGACAGCAGGGCGTGGGTGAACGGCCTCCCGGCGCTGGGCATCTCGGCACTGCCGGGCGTGTCGGCGTAGACATTCTGCAGGTAGTGCAAGGGCCAGCGCTCCCGCACGTAGCCGTACCGGATCGGCCTTCCGTGCCGAGGCAGGTACCGGTTCGGCGGTACCTCGGGATCGGGTCGCGCGCGCCACAGCCGCGGGTGGGCGGTCAGCGGGTCCGGGTACGCCGAACCGACCGTGAGCGTGGTCCTGCCCGGAAGCCGGAGGCGCTCACCGACGAGGACGTCGTCGGCAGGGCCGTCGTTTGCCGTAGTGCGTAGCTCCACGACCCAGTCGCCGTCGTCGAGTGCACCGGACACGTGCAGCAAGCCCGGACTGCCGTCGCCGCGGGTGGCGTCCAACGCCGCGGGGAGGGTGGCGGAGGTGTTCACCACGACGAGGTCACCGGGCCGGAGCACGTCGGCGAGGTCGCGGAAGAGGCGGTGCTCGACGTGTTCGGGCGTGGCGACCAGCAGCCGCACGCCGTCGCGGGTCACGCCGCGCGCCTCCGGTGGTGCGTCGGCGTCACCTCCGGGGGGAACGGTGAACCGCAGTGGTTCGGTGGCCGGAGTCATGCCACTGCCGCCGTGGACAGGTCCGTGGCCCGGAAGCGTCCGCTGGGTATGTCCTCCTCGACGAGCCGAAGCAGGGCGGGCACCACGGCGTCCGGCTCCGGGCGGTCGGAGATGTCCTCGCCGGGGTAGGCGTCCTGGTGCATCTGCGTGCGCATGTCACCGGGGTCGAAGGAGTAGATCCGCAGTCGCGGCGTCTCCGCGGCCAGGATCGCGGTGAGCTGGTCGAGAGCGGCCTTGGAGGATCCGTAGCCGCCCCATCCGGCGTACGGCTCGACCGCGGCGTCAGAGGTCACGTTGACGACGCGACCGCCGCGGGTCGCGATCTGCGGCAGCAGGGCCTGGACCAGCGCCAAGGGCGCGAGGACGTTGACGGCATAGACCCGTGCCAGTTCCTGGACAGGGTAGTCGGACAGCCGCGGCATCGGGCTCGGCCCCAGCGCGCTGGCGTTGTTGACCAGCAGGTCGACACCTCCTGCTGCTGCGGCGGCCGCGACCATGCGGGCACGATGGACGGGGTCGGCGACGTCGCCGGCGATCGCGTGGACCTCCGGCGCGCCGGCGGCATGGAGTGCGTCGGAGGCGGCTGCGAGTGCCCGGGCGTCGCGGGCGTCGATGACAAGACTCCACCGGCGTTCGGCCAGTGCCGTCGTCAGCGCCCTGCCCAGACCACGGGAGGCGCCGGTGACGAGAGCTACAGACATGAGGGCTCCAGAAACAGCGAGGGGACCTTTGCTTTCGGACTCGCTGATCGTGCACCCTAAAGTTCACTTTAAGTCAAGCATCCGCGTCCTAGGTGACTTGGTCGCACCGCCTTTCCGACTTGAGTAAAGTCCTTCGGATCTGTTGTGGGTAAGGGGTTCTGGGCGCGCTGCACGGGCCGAACTGTGTCGATGCTGGGTGCTTTGATCGGGTCATGTCGACAGCACCGGCAGCCGTTGTTGAGCAGGCGCAGCGCCTGGTCAGCACGGCACGGCTGCTGCCCGCTGACGAGGCGGCCACGGCGTTGGAGCAGGCGGTGACGGTGCTGCAGGC
>DATABY010000216.1:0-4124 GCA_036259355.1 Nocardioidaceae bacterium | reverse complement strand
ATCCCGTGGCCGGGCCTGGACCAGAACGTGCTCAGCGCCGCGGGCACGCCGGTGACCTCCACGGTCTACAACTTCCAGTGGTTGTCGTCGCCGGGCTCGCTGTTGCTGATCTGCGGGTTCATCGTCGCGCTGGTCTACCGCGTGCCGCTCGGGCGGGCCCTGCGCGAGCTGGTGGCCACCGCCGTCAAGCTGCGCTGGGCCTTCCTGACCGTGGCCATGGTGCTCGCCTTGGCCTACGTGATGAACCTCTCCGGTCAGACGATCACCATCGGCACCTGGATCGCGGGCACCGGCGCGGCGTTCGCGTTCCTCTCACCCATCCTCGGCTGGCTGGGCACCGCCGTCACCGGTTCCGACACCTCGGCCAACGCCCTCTTCGCGACCCTGCAGCAGACCGCGGCCCAGGAGGCCGGGCTCGACCCGACCCTGCTCGTCGCCGCCAACACCTCGGGCGGCGTCGTGGGCAAGATGATCAGCCCGCAGAACCTGACGATCGCGGCGACGGCCGTGGGCATCGTCGGGCGGGAGGCCGACCTGTTCCGCAAGACGATCTTCTGGAGCATCGGCCTGATCTTCGTGCTCTGCGTGCTGATCTTCCTGCAGTCCAATGTCCTGTCCTGGATGCTGCCGTGACCTGATGGAGCGACCCGACGCGCATCTTCCACCACGGGCTCGACGAGGAAGCCCCGCGAGGGTCGCCCTGTTCGTGACCTGCATCGACGACCGACGTTTCCGGAGTCCGCCAAGACCATGGTGGAACTCCTCGAACAGCAGGGGGTCGACGTCGGCGGACCGTGCGGGCTGGTCCGGATGCTCCCGGGTGAGTGTTCGTCGGGATCGGCGGCAGCGCTCGCCGTGGCGCGGCCACGGTCAGGGCAGATCGCCGAGCGAGAAGTCCTGGGGGGCCACGACGTGGTAGACGGGGAGGCCGTACTTTGACCGGACCGTGCGAGGCAGGTCCATCCGCAGCCAACGGGACTTCTCCTCCGGCAACGTCGAGATGATGAACCCGGCGTACCCCGGGTTCACCTCCACCTCCCCGTCGATCGCCGCGACCGGATCGGGCGCGCCTACCCGGACGTCGCTGAGCGGCACCCCCCTCTTGGCGAAGAGTGCCCTGGCCCGGTCTGCGAGCTTGCGGGCCGCGACCTCGGCGTCGTGCTCGTCGCCCCGCCGGAACAGCAGGTGCCGCACCGGCGTCGCCGGTACGAGCAGCACGAACTCCGCCTCTGCATCCTGTTCTCGGACGGCGCGAACCTGATCGAGCAATTCCGGATTGGTGACCGTCTCGTGTGCGACGACGAGATAGCGAGTCATCTCCGCTCCTGCGAACGCCGATGTCCAAGGGCACGTCGTGCCGGCAATGGTGCCACGGGGGCGAGCGCGAGTCCGCCTGCGCGTAGCTCCTCCCGCTGCAAGGACATGGCCACGCGGCAGCGTGAGGCCCAGCCCAGCGCTGGTCGTCGCGGCGCCGGGGCACCGCAGACCTGACCCGCTTCGTGGAGCACGGCGAAGGAGGACGCAGTCGTCGGACACGCCCGTTCTCTGTCTGGACGGACCCTGGTGCCCCCGGATCGGCTCGCCGCCCGCGGCGTGGTCAGAGCCGGGGTCGGGGGTCTTCCTCCCATCGAGGCGGGCGCCTGTCGCCGTACGTGCACCTGCGGGTCCGCTCAGTCCGGCTGCGCCCACCGACCGGCCACCTCGATGCCGGCCACGGCGGCAACCCTCGTCGTTGTCGGACGTTTCACCGGAGGAACCCACGGCGCCGAGCAGGGTCCGGCCGGGTCCCGGACGAGCACGCCGCCAGGGACCGGGATCAGCGAACCGCTGACGGCCGCGGTCGCCGCGGCGATCGAGTAGGTCTGCTGCTCGGCCCTGGCCATGAGCGCCCAGGACCATGCCGAGAGCGAGCGCCCGTGGGCCGTGGCCGACGCGGTCTCGAACCTCTTCGTCGAGGACCTGCCCACAGGCGTCGAGGACCACGACGGTCAGCGGCTCCAAGCCTTGCGCGGACGCCCGCCAATCCCCGCCGACCGTGCGGGCGGTCCGCAGGTCGATGGTCAGGCACTCCCCGTCTGGGGTCGTCTGGCGTGGGACCGGTTCAGGAGGCCGGACTCGGTGCACTGTCGTCGAGGACGGCCTCCCGGATCCGCGGCTCCTCGCCGCTGCCGGCCGTCGCCTTGGCCCGCTGCCGCCACGTCGTCAGCGCCCGCTCGGTGTAGCCGTTGGGTTCCCGGCGTCCGGAGAAGACCAGGTCCAGCGCGGCCTGGAAGGACGGGCTGCCCTCGAGGTCGGCGCACATCGGCTGGTAACCCGGCTCGTCGGCGTTCTGCTCGTCGACCACGGCGGCCATCCGGGCGAAGGTCTCGCGGACCTGGGTCTCGTCGACCAGCCCGTGGTGCAGCCAGTTCGCGATCTGCTGGCTGGAGATCCGCAGCGTCGCGCGGTCCTCCATCAGGCCCACGCCCTCCAGGTCAGGCACGGTGGAGCAGCCGATCCCCAGGCCGACCCAGCGCACGACGTAGCCCAGGATCGACTGCGCGTTGGTCTCCAGCTCGTGCCGCTTCTCCTCCTCGGACAGGGCGGCGCCGGCGTCGGGCAGCACCGGGGCCACGAGCAGGCCGCGCCGGTCGGCCAGCGGGCGCTTCTTCAGCTGCTCCTGCGCCGCGAGCACGTCGGTCTCCAGGTAGTGCAGCGCGTGCAGCGTGGCCGCGGTCGGTGAGGGCACCCAGGCGGTGTTCGCCCCGGCCCTGGGGTGCGCGCCCTTGGTGTCGAGCATCTCCCGCATGGCCGCGGGCTTGGCCCACATGCCCTTGCCGATCTGCGCCTGCCCGGCGAAGCCGGCGCGCAGCGCCACGTCGACGTTGCGGTCCTCGTAGGTCCTCAGCCAGGTCTGCGACCGCTGGTCGTCCTTGCGGACCACGGGGCCGGCCTCGAAGTCGGTGTGGATCTCGTCGCCGGTGCGGTCGAGGAACCCGGTGTTGATGAAGATGACCCGGTCGGCCGCGCGGGCGATGCAGGCCTCCAGGTTGGTCGAGGTGCGCTTCTCCTCGTCCATGATCCCGATCTTGAGGGTCGTCGGCTCCAGGCCGAGCGCCTCCTCCACGGCGGCCAGCAGCTCCACGGACAGGGCCACCTCGTCGGGGCCGTGCATCTTGGGCTTGACGATGTACACGCTGCCCGTCCGGGTGTTGGAGACCCGGGCGTGGCCGCGCAGCTCGTGCAGCGCGGCAACCGCGGAGACGAGGGCGTCGAGCACCTCCTCCAGCAGCGGCTCGCCGTCGGCGGTGCGGACGGCGTCCAGCCGCATGTGGTGCCCCACGTTGCGCACGAGCAGCAGCGCCCGGCCGGGCAGGGTCAGCTCCTGGCCGTCGACCCCGACGTAGCTGCGGTCGCCGTGGACGGTGCGGGTCACGGTGCGCCCGCCCTTGCTGAACGACGCGGTCAGCTCTCCGGTGCGCAGCCCCAGCCAGGTCCGGTAGGCGCCCACCTTGTCCGGCCCGTCGACCGTGGCGACCGAGTCCTCCAGGTCGACGATGGTGGTCACCGCGGACTCCAGCACGGCGTCGGACACCCCGGCGTGGTGCTGGGCGCCCACCCGGGTCGAGGGGTCGATCGTCAGCTCCAGGTGCAACCCGTGCCGGCGCAGCAGAAGCGCGGCCGGCCGGTCGCCGTCGCCGGGCCGGTGGCCGGCGAACTGGGCCGGGTCGGCCAGGCCGGTGGTCCCCGACGCCGTCTCGACGGCCAGCTCGCCCGCCGAGGGCACCCGGTAGACGACGACGTCGGCGTGGCTGCCCTCGACCAGCGGGAAGAAGCGGTCGAGCAGGCGGTCGGCCTCGGCGATGACCTGGGCACCGCGGCGCTCGTCGTAGCCCGGTGTCGGCTGGTGCTCCGTCGGCAGCGCGTCGGTGCCGTAGAGCGCGTCGAACAGCGACCCCCAGCGAGCGTTCGCGGCGTTGAGCGCGTACCGCGACACGGTCGCCGGCACCACCAGCTGCGGGCCGGGCACCTCCGCGATCTCGCGGTCCACGCGCTCCACGCGGACGGTGGGCTCCTCCAGCGGCAGCAGGTAGCCGATGTCGGTGAGGAAGGCCTCCAGGGCCTCGACATCACCGGCCCCGTGC
>DATABY010000215.1:0-20924 GCA_036259355.1 Nocardioidaceae bacterium | reverse complement strand
ACCGCGCCGGCTGGGTCGCAGGGGCGGTCACCGGAGCAGCCCCCGGGGCGGCCGCGGGCCGTCGACGGGCGCGTCCTGGTCGAGGCGTCGTTGTCGGTGCCCTCCGACAGCGACGCCTCGACCAGGACGCGCCCGTCGACGACCCGCGGCTGCCCCGGGGGCTGCCCCGGTGACCGCCCCTGCGACCCAGCCGGCGCGGTCGTCACCGGTGCCGCGGAGGCGACGTCGTCGCTGGAGCCGACCGCGTCGAGGATCTGCGGCAGCCGTCCGGCCGGCCCCAGAATCACGATCGGCGTACCGATGTCGGCCTCGAAGTGTCGCGCCAGCGCCTCCTGGCCCTGGACGGAGTCAACCTCGGTCAGGAAGACCTCGCTCTGCGCCGTCCCCTCGTCGTCGAACGTGGGCAGGAAGGCGGCGGCCACTGCCAGCCCCACGAAGGTCAGCACCCACGTCGCCCTGGGTCGGCGCCCGACCAGCCCGGCCACCTTCCCCCACACGCCCCGCACCTCCGGGTGCTCGGAGCCGAGCGCCGGCCGGAACGGCCAGTAGGCGCCGCGGCCGAGCAGCACCAGGGCCGCGGGCAGGAACGTCAACGCCGACAGCATCGCCCCCGCGATGCCGAGCGCGCCAACGGGACCGAGACCCTGGTTGGAGGACAGGTCGGACAGCAGCAGGCAGAGCAGACCCAGGATCACGGTGAACCCGGACGCCGCGATCGGCTCCACGACGCCCCGGTAGGCACGGCGCATCGCGACCACCCGCGATGCATGCTCGCGCAGCTCCTCACGGAACCGCGACACCAGCAGCAGCGCGTAGTCGGTGGACGCGCCCACCACCAGCACGAAGAGGATGCCCTGGCTCTGCCCGTTGAGGTCGAGCAGGTCGTTGTCGGCGAGCACGTAGACGACCGCCGAGGCCACGCCGAGCGCCAGCAATGACGAGAACAGCACCAGCAGCGGAAGGATCGGGCTGCGGTAGACGACCAGCAGGATCAGCAGAACGACGCACAGCGCCACGACCAGGAGCAGGCCGTCGATCGCGCCGAACGCCTCCACGAAGTCGGCGAGCACGCCGGCCGGGCCGGTCACGTAGACCTGTCCGCCCACCTCGGAGTCGGACAGCTGGGCGCGCATCTGGTCGACGACCGTGCCGATCTCGTCACCGATGGTGGCGTCGACCGCGACCACGGCCTGGACCGCAGCGCCGTCCTCGCTGGGGATGGGCGGGGACACCTGCAGCACGCCGTCGATGTCGGCGATCGCCCGGAGGTCGGCCTGCACGGCGGGGATGGCCGCGCGGTCGAGGCCGTCCGTGTTCTCGTACACCACGACCGCGGGCATCACCTCCTGGTCGGAGAACCGCGCCTGCCACTCCATCACCTCGGTGGACTCGGCACTCGCGGGGAGGAAGGCGGCGTTGTCGTTGGTCTGGACCTCGCTCAGCTTGCCGGCGAACGCTCCCAACGGCGCACCGACGAACAGCCACACCAGCACCAGCACCGTCGGCCACAGCCACCACCGACGACGGTCCTTGGCGGTGTCCAGTCCGCTTCCCATGCCCCTCCTCCCGCTGTGCGCCCCGACGCGGGCAACCTGGGAGATAGTCTGTCGGAGTGACCGCACCAGCCTTCACCCGACTCGGCCTCGGCGCCGACGCGGTCGACTACGAGACCGCCTGGGCGCACCAGCGTCGCCTGCACGCGGCGGTGGCCGCCGGTGAGTCACCCGACACGGTGCTGCTGCTGGAGCACACCCCCGTCTACACCGCCGGCAAGCGCACCGAGCCGGCCGAGCGGCCGCTCGACGGCACGCCCGTGGTCGACGTGGACCGTGGCGGCAAGATCACCTGGCACGGGCCCGGCCAGCTCGTCGGCTACCCGATCTGCCGGCTGCCGCAGCACGTGTACGTCGTCGACTACGTACGCCGCCTCGAGGAGGTGATGATCGGCATCTGCGCCGACCTCCGCGTGACGGCGGGCCGGGTGAAGGGTCGCAGCGGGGTCTGGCTGCCTGCCGACGGCCGGCGTCCCGAGCGCAAGGTCGGTGCGATCGGCGTCCGGGTGTCCAGGGGCGTCACGATGCACGGCTTCGCGCTCAACGCCGACTGCGATTTGGCCTGGTTCTCCCGGATCGTTCCGTGCGGCATCGCCGACGCGGGGGTGACCAGCCTGTCGGCGGAGCTGGGCCGGCGGGTCGGCGTCGAGGAGCTCCTGCCGCTGGCCGAGCAGCACCTGGCCCACATGCTCGGCTGGGAGCCGTTCACGCCCTCCCCCGACCTCGAGCGGGTCACCGAGGGCGTCACCTACGGCCTGCAGCCCCTCACCAGCTGATCGCGCCGCTACAGGCACAACGTCCGCCGCCTGGGGCGCCATCGCGCACCCTTCGGCGGACGCAACGGGCCACCCGGCGGATTCGTGACGCCGCACCCCGCGGCGTACCCTGGTGCCCGTGACTGTTGCACCAGAGGGCCGGAGAATGCTGCGCATCGAGGCGCGCAACGCGACGACCCCCATCGAGAAGAAGCCCGAGTGGATCAAGACCCGGGCGAAGATGGGGCCGCAGTACCGCGAGCTGCAGCACCTGGTGAAGTCCGAAGGCCTGCACACGGTGTGCCAGGAGGCGGGCTGCCCCAACATCTACGAGTGCTGGGAGGACCGCGAGGCGACCTTCCTCATCGGCGGCGACCAGTGCACGCGGCGCTGCGACTTCTGCCAGATCGACACCGGCAAGCCGGCCGAGCTCGACCGTGACGAGCCGCGCCGGGTGGCCGAGAGCGTGCAGACGATGGGGCTGCGCTACGCCACCGTGACCGGGGTGGCCCGCGACGACCTGCCCGACGGCGGCTCCTGGCTGTACGCCGAGACGGTGCGCCAGATCCACGGCCTCGACCAGGGCACCGGTGTCGAGCTGCTGATCCCCGACTTCGACGCCAAGCCCGACCAGCTCGCCGAGGTGTTCGGGTCCCGGCCGGAGGTCCTCGCGCACAACGTGGAGACGGTGCCGCGGATCTTCCGCCGCATCCGGCCGGGTTTCCGCTACGAGCGCTCCCTCGACGTACTCACCCAGGCCCGCGACGACGGGCTGGTGACGAAGTCCAACCTGATCCTGGGCATGGGCGAGGAGCGGCACGAGATCAGCCAGGCGCTGGTGGACCTGTACGAGGCGGGCTGTGAGCTGATCACGATCACCCAGTACCTGCGACCCAGCGTGCGCCACCACCCGGTCGAGCGCTGGGTCAAGCCGGAGGAGTTCGTCGAGCTGCAGCAGGAGGCGCTGGACATCGGCTTCGCCGGCGTGATGTCCGGCCCGCTGGTGCGCTCCTCCTACCGAGCTGGGCGCCTCTACCAGCAGGCGCTCGAGTCTCGGCAGGCCGCCGACGTGAGCGCCTGACCACACCTGGCCCGCCCCTACGACGCCCCGAGACGAGAGCCCACACCATGGCCAAGAAGGACCAGCCGGAGAAGCCGAAGCGGCGCGCGCAGCTCGCGCAGGCCTACCGCATGACCAAGCAGTCCGACCCGAAGATCGGGCTCGTCCTGCTCGGCCTCTTCCTGGTCACCGCGCTGGTCGTCGGCGGGCTGCTCTGGTTGGTGTTCCATCCGGTCATCGGGGTGATGATCGGCCTGCCCTCGGGGCTGCTCGCCGCGATGTTCGTGTTCGGCAAGCGCGCCGAGAAGGCGGCGTACTCCCAGGTCGAGGGACAGCCGGGCGCGGCCGCCGCCTCACTGGGCATGCTGCGCAAGGGCTGGGAGGTCAAGCCCGGCGTGGCGTTCACCAAGAACCAGGACATCGTCCACCGGGTGGTGGGCCGACCCGGGATCGTCCTCGTCGGTGAGGGCAACCACAACCGGGTGCGCAACCTGCTCACGGTGGAGAAGAAGAAGCACGCGCGGATGGTCGAGGTGCCGATCTTCGACATCGTCGCGGGTGACGGCAAGGGCGAGATCCCGGTCAAGAAGCTGCCTCGGCACATCATGAAGCTGCCGCGCAGCCTGCGCCCGGCCGACGTGACCGACGTGCTCCAGCGACTGCGCGCGCTGGACGCGATGCGCCCGCAGGCGCCGCTGCCGAAGGGGCCGATGCCACAGAGCGCCCGCGCCGCGCGACAGATGATGCGCGGCCAGTCGTCGCGCGGCCGCTGAGGCGGCCTGCGGCCCGCGGGAGCCTCAGACCCGCACGGTCATGGAGTCCGCCGCGAGGTCGTGCAGCCCGCGCTGGTCGCGGTTGTAGACCACCGGCGGGATGACCAGGCACAGCAGCACGGTCCGCAGCAGCGCGCGCGAGGGGTCCAGCCGGCTGCGGTCAGTGCGGACGACGCGGACGCGTACGGCGAGTTGTCCGAACGAGCCGCCGGCGAGGCTCGTCAGCAGCCACCGCTGTGCGGCGAAGACCGCGAGCGGCGCAAACTGCCCGGCCCCGTCGATGGTCCACGGGTTGTCACCGACGACCGCGCCGACCACCAGCATGGAGCCGAACCAGTCCAGCACCAGGGCGAGGGACCGGCGCCCCCAGCCGGCCAGCGCGCCCGGCCCGTGCTCCGGAAGCCCAAGGCGCTCCCCCGGCCAGCGCTGGACGTGCATGTCTTCGGTCACGGACCGACGGTACTCCCGGTTCTGCGCGGACTTTGCCCGGCGTACCTGGTCATCCGCGTAACACCGGCGAAACAATCGAGATACCGCCGAGAAACGGCCAGCCACTAGGGTCATGGCCCTGGTGCAGCGTCGCACCGCGCTGAGGAGCGCCCGCTCTCGGGCTCAACGCCGATGCCGCGGTAGTGCGGTCGAGGAGGAACGAATGTTCGCGAACGCCGACGAGTTGTTGACCTACATCGAGCAGGAAGGGGTCGAGTTCGTCGACGTCCGCTTCTGCGACCTGCCCGGCATCATGCAGCACTTCACCGTGCCGGTCTCGTCGTTCGGGCGGGAGGTGTTCGAGGACGGCCTGATGTTCGACGGCTCCTCGATCCGGGGCTTTCAGGCCATCCACGAGTCCGACATGGCGCTGTTCCCCGACCCGACCACTGCCTACGTCGACCCGTTCCGCGACGACAAGACGCTGTGCCTCAACTTCTTCATCCACGACCCACTGACCGGTGAGCCGTACTCCCGCGACCCCCGCAACATCGCCCGCAAGGCGCAGGCGTACCTGAAGAGCACCGGCATCGGCGACACCGCCTTCTTCGCGCCGGAGGCAGAGTTCTACGTCTTCGACAACGTGCGGTTCTCCACCCAGGCCAACAAGGGGTTCTACGAGGTCGACTCCATCGCAGGCGCCTGGAACACCGGCGTCGAGGAGGAGAACCGGGGCTACAAGGTGCGGTACAAGGGCGGCTACTTCCCGGTGCCACCGTACGACCACTTCGCCGACCTGCGCGCCGTCATCTCCAAGACGCTGGAGGCGTCCGGGCTGGTCGTCGAGCGACAGCACCACGAGGTCGGCACCGCCGGGCAGGCGGAGGTCAACTTCCGTTTCGACGAGCTGCTGGTCACGGCCGACAACCTGATGAAGTTCAAGTACATCGTCAAGAACGTCGCCTGGGAGGCGGGCAAGACCGCGACCTTCATGCCCAAGCCGATCTTCGGTGACAACGGCTCCGGGATGCACTGCCACCAGTCGATCTGGAACGACGGCGAGCCGCTGTTCTACGACGAGAGCGGGTACGCCGGGCTGTCCGACACCGCGCGCCACTACATCGGCGGCATCCTGGCGCACGCCCCATCGCTGCTGGCCTTCACCAACCCGACGGTGAACTCCTACCACCGGCTGGTGCCGGGCTTCGAGGCTCCGGTCAACCTCGTCTACAGCCAGCGCAACCGGTCGGCCTGCATCCGCATCCCGATCACCGGCGCGAACCCGAAGGCCAAGCGCATCGAGTTTCGGTGCCCCGACCCGTCGGCCAACCCCTACCTCGCGTTCTCCGCGATGCTGTTGGCCGGCCTGGATGGCATCCGCAACAAGATCGAACCGCCACAGCCGATCGACAAGGACCTCTACGAGCTGCCGCCGGACGAGCACGGCGAGATCGACCACGTGCCGGCGTCGCTGGGCTCGGTGCTCGACGCACTCGAGGAGGACCACGCCTACCTGCTCGAGGGCGGTGTGTTCACCGAGGACCTGATCGAGACCTGGATCGACTACAAGCGCACCCAGGAGATCGAGCCGCTGCAGCTGCGTCCCCACCCGCACGAGTTCGAGCTCTACTACGACCTATAACGGGCAGCGACAGAACCGCGGTTGAGAGGCGTCGAACAGCGATCACGCACGCCGATATCTACGCGAGCACGCCCAAATCATCGCTTCGCAAGTTCGGGCGCTTCTCGCCACTCGTCCCTCCGGCGATCGGCGACTTCCAGAACGCGAACCCTACTACGGGATGAAGCGGGCGTTCGGCCGGCTGCTGGGCTGGAAAATTGGCCGTCACGGGCTCTCCGCCGGCAGGCGCAAAGCATGGATGGACGGCCACGCGTTCCGGGCCACCAACGGGCACCGCGACGCCGGCCAGATCGCCTACCCCGGCAAAAAGCTGTACCGAAATCTCGACGACATCCGCCGACTCGCCGTACGTCGCCAACAACAGTGACTCCGGGCCCGACACCGGCAGAATGCTATGGCGAAGGAGCTTCGACTGGGCGGGCTTCTCTGGACGGGAGGCCTCCCGTGTGTGGTCCCCCAATAAGAACCCCGGCCTGGTGTGCGGCGGCTCCGCCCGCAGGTGAGGTCGCCTGCTTTCCAGGCGTCCTCAGAGGCGGGCGACATGAGGCAGGTCCCCATCGGATCAGGGTACGGGCGCACCTACGCTTGGCCCCGCCATGGAATCCACGCCCATATAGTATGGTCCTGGACCTCAACCGACCGGGCGCCAGTTCACTCGGCGCCGAGGTGGACTTTTCATGACGAGTGCGAGCACGCAGGCGGGCGCCGGCATCGGTGGCGGCGCGACGGGGACGCAAGCTATCAGTCGCACGTTGGCGGTTCTGCAACTTTTCCAGCAGAACAGCCATGACCTCGGCATCTCCGAGATCGCCGAACAGCTCTCCCTGAGCGTCAGCACGGTCCACCGCATTGTGAGGGCGCTGGCGACGAAGGGCTACCTCGCCCAGAACGAGGAGACCGAGCGCTACTACCTCGGACGATCGGCAGTCCTGCTGGGGCAGGCAGCCACCGAGCGGCTTGGGCTCCACCGGGCCCAGCTGGTTCTTGACCGTGTTCGGGAGGAGACGGGGGAGTCGGTCAACCTCGGCGTACGTGACGGCGACGAGATGGTCGTCGTCATTCGCGCTGAGTCGACCCATCCGCTGCGGTTCTCCCAGCAGCCTGGAAGTCGGTTGCCGGTGTATGCGACTGCCATGGGTAAGGCCTCGCTGTCGCACGGCGCGCGGACGATCGAGCAGGAGGCCGCGGCCTTGAGGAAGCCGCTTCGGCCCCTTACGCCCAAGACGATCACCTCGGCGAGAAGGCTCCGCGAAGAGCTCGAACGCATCCGCGCCCGCGGTTACAGCATTGATGATGAGGAGGCCTTGGACGGCGTCCGATGCGTCGCCGCGCCGATCCTGTCGCAGGGTCGGCTTCTCGCGGCCGTCGCGGTCCAAGGGCCGGCGGTACGCATGCCGCGGAAGCGCCTGGAGGCTCTTGCGCCGGTTGTCAGGCGGGCAGCCGAGGAGATCGCCCAGGTGATCCCGTCGTTGCACGACTACTGAGCACCGACGACGGACGGCCCGCGTTGTGATAGGGCTGCCCACATCACCCTGAACCTCCCGGGGCTCAGAAGAGCAGGAGGCCACCGCCGATCACGATTCCGCTGATGATGGTCAGGACGGCGGTATATCCCATGATCTCTCGGATGCCCAGGCCCGCGATGGCAAGCAAGGGCAGCGCCCAGAAGGGCTGGATCATGTTGGTCCAGGCGTCCCCCCACGCCAGACCCATGGCGGTCTTGGCTTGGTCTGCTCCCAGCTGCCCTGCTGCGTCGATCATGATCGGTCCCTGTACAGCCCACTGACCGCCACCCGAGGGCACGAACACGTTGATGATGCCGCCACTGATGAAACCCCAGAAGGGCAAGGTGTCAGCCGAGGAGATATCGACGAAGAAGTTCGCCATGGTGGTCACCAGTCCGGTGCCGACCATCACGCCCATCAACGCACCGTAGAAGGGAAACTGCAGGATGATCGGCGCTGCGGCTCTAGCGCCGCCGGCCAGCTGACCGAGGTACTCGCGGACGTTGGGGATGAGCAGCAGTCCGGCGACGAGGAAGGAGTAGATCACCATGTTGATGTTCAGGGCGCCACCACCAACGTAGTAACTGGTGAGGTACAGCAGGCCGAAGGCGCCCATGACAAGCGGGATGTACCGGCTCTTCTCCAGGCGGACAGCGACGACGGGCTTCGGTGGGCGGAGTTGTCTGGTGTCTGCGGCGCCTGGCCCGAAGCCGGGCGTCGACGGTGTCGCCTGGCTCGATGTCGGCTCCTCGTCCTCAGACATCACCGACTCCGGGAGGTCGATGCGCTCGTCCGGCGTGGGTCGCATCAGGATCATCACGATGGGCACGACGACGAGAAGTGCTGCAACGATGGTAAGGGTGACTGGTGCGAAGATCGTTTGGCTGACTGGAATGATGCCCATGTCGTCCTCGAGAAAATGGCCCGGTGTGGCGATCAGCTGAGGAACTGAGCCGCCGTATCCCGCGTGCCAGACGAGGAAGCCGGCGTACGCCGAGGCCACCACGAGGGGGTAGTGCACCTTGCCGCGGTGCACCACGCCCATCTCGCGAGCGACGATCCCACCAGCGATGAGGCCGAAGCCCCAGGAGATCCAGCTGCAGACCATCATCACGATGACGGTCAGCGCGATGACCTGGACCTCGTTTCGCGGGATCTTCGCGAACCACCGCAGGCCAGCGTGCACCGGCGGTGTCTTGGCGAGTGCAAAACCCAGCACCAGCATTAGCGTGGACTGCATGGTGAACTCGAGGATGCTGAAAAAGCCTTCTCCCCAATAGTCCAGCACCTCGCGCGGGTTCGACCCGTTGACCATGCCGAGCACGAACACGACCAGCGTGAGGAAGAACAGGAAGATGAAGGCGTCGGGAAGATAGCGTTCGGCAACGCGCGTGAAGATCCTGGCGATCCAGCGCATCATGGTCTCCTTGGGCTGTGGGCCGAGCTAGGTGATGTGGAGGCCGCTCATGGTTGAGAGGTCATGGCGGGCAGCCGGAGGAGCTCCCGTGTCTCTGCTGCCGACGCCGGGTGGCGGTCGTATTCCGGGCACAGCTCAACGGCGCGTGTGACTAGCTCGGCGTTGGACGATGCCAGCCGACCCTTGCTGTAGTAGAGGTTGTCTTCGAAGCCGGTGCGGACGTGCCCGCCTCTCGCCAGTGCCCAGCGGTTGGCCTCGATCTGGAACCTGCCCGTACCCATGCAGGTCCAGGTCGCTTCCGGCATGAGCGCGCTGATCTCCGCCGTGAAGAAGTCGACCAGAGACTCGCGCGGTGGCAGTGCGTTCTTGATGCCCATCACCAGTTGCACGTGGGCCGGTGGGGTGAGCAGGCCTTTGTCTAGAAGTTCTGCAGCCTTGTAGAGCATGGCGAGGTCGAACACCTCGATCTCGGGCTTGATACCGAGCTCAACCATGCGCTGCGCCATCTCGTCGACGACGTCGGGCGGGTTCTCGTAAATGCCGTTCGGGAAGTTGACCGATCCGGTGGAGAACGACGCCATCTCGGGGCGTAGGTCAAGACAGGAGAAGCGCTCCTCGATGGTCCTGCCTCGAGCGCCGGTGGAGAACTGCACGATCATCTCCGGGCAGCTCTCCTGGATGCCGATCCGGACCGCCTCGTACAGGTCCGGGTCTGAGCTTGGTCGCTCGTCGGAGTCGCGTACGTGTACGTGACATACGGTGGCGCCGGCGTGGAAAGCCTCGACCGCCGACTCCACCTGGCGTTCCGGAGTGACCGGCACCGCAGGGTTGTCCTTCGTGGTGGGAACAGCGCCAGTGATGGCTACCGTGATGATCGCGGGTGTGGTCATGTCACTTCCTCCTGGAGCATGCTTCCTGTGCCTGCGAAGTCTGCGAGGTACCCGGTGGTGTGTGTCCCGGCAAGAAACTCCGGTTGCTCGAGCAGCCATTGGTGAAACCCGACGGTGGTGGCGACTCCTTGGACGCGGAACTCGCGTAGTGCACGTCGGGCGCGCTGAACGACTTCGCTGCGATCGCGGCCACGGATCACCAGCTTGGCGAGCAGCGAGTCGTAGTAGGGGGGTACGACGTATCCCGGGTAGCAGTGCGTGTCGCAGCGCACGCCCGGTCCGTCCGGTACCTCGAAGACGGTGAGACGACCGGGGCTGGGCGCGAAGTTCCTTGCGGGGTCTTCCGCAGTGATCCGAAACTCCATGGCATTGCCCCGGGGCTCGTAGTTGAGCGCGGCGAGACGCTCACCGGCGGCAACTCGCAGCTGCCAGGCCACCAGGTCGACCCCGGTGATCTCTTCGGTGACGGGGTGCTCCACCTGGATGCGCGTGTTCATCTCGATGAAGTAGTAGGCACCGGTGTCAACGTCGACCAGGAACTCCACGGTCCCGGCGCCGCGGTAGTCCACGGCTTCGGCGAGTCGCACGGCCGTCTGACACATCTGGTGGCGGGTCTCGCCGGGCAGGTCGGCGGGTGCTTCCTCGACGACTTTCTGGTGACGTCGCTGGACCGAGCAGTCCCGCTCGCCCAGGGCAACGACCGTGCCGTGGTTGTCCCCCAGGACCTGTACCTCGACGTGGCGCACGCGGGGCAGATACCTCTCGACGTACATGCTGTCGTCACCGAACGCGCCTGCTGCCTCCTGCCGAGCCAGGGACAGCACGGATGGCAGCTCGTCCGCATCGCTGACGATGCGCATGCCCTTGCCGCCTCCGCCGGCACGGGCCTTCAGCAGGATCGGGAATCCGTGTTCACGGCCGAACTCGACCGCCGCACGCTCACTGGTGAGCACGCCTTCGGTGCCCGGTACCACGGGTACGCCCGCCGCGGTGGCGACCGCACGTGCCTCGGCCTTGTCGCCCATTGTGGAGATTGCCTCCGGGGAAGGCCCCACCCAGGCGAGTCCGGCGTCGCCGACCTGTCGGGCGAACTCCGTGTCCTCGGACAGGAAGCCGTAGCCGGGATGGACGGCGTCACATCCGGTCGCCTCCGCGACGTGCACCAGAAGGTCCCGGCGCAGGTAGCTGGCCGAGGCCGCGGCGGGTCCGATACACACCGACCGGTCAGCAGCGTCCACGTGACGGCTGTCGCCGTCCGCCGCGGAATGCACGGAGACCGACTCGATGCCGAGGTCTCGAGCGGCACGGGCGACCCGTACCGCGATCTCACCGCGGTTGGCGATCAAGAGTCGTCTCAGCGTGTCCGCCATCAACGCACCACGCGGACGCGGAGACCTGCCCGCTGTACACGGATGTCCCGGCCGGGTGGACCGGCGCGCAAGCCGTCCAGCAGGGCGGTGATGGGCGTCGCATCGGCAACATGGGAGTGGCGCATGCGGGCGTCGCGCATGCCTGCCAGCTCGGAGTCGGAGTAGAAGGCGGCGAGCAGCAGGTCGTCATCTGTGTCGAAGGGCCCTCGCTGCCGGCGAAGCTCCTGCAGCGCTGGCGGGATCAGCTCTCCGGCTCGGCCGGTGAACTGCTCCATCGAGCCGTTCGACCCGGCGTGAACCCGGTCGAGCACCTCGGGGCTGACCTCGCCTGCGAGACGACCGTAATGTCCGAGGACATAACGACGCACCTCATCGGGGACCGAACGGTAACGCTCACCGTTCAAGACGTTGAGCATTGCTTGGGTAACGACGAACTGAGCGAACGGGCTGACCAGGATTGGGTAGCCGAGATCGGTGCGGACCCTTTCGGCCTCCTCGAGGATCTCCTCCTCGCGGTCCGCGATGCCCATCCGGTTGAGGTCTGTGCGGAGGTTGGAGATCATGCCGCCAGGGACCTGGTGACGGTAGAGCGCCGGGTCGAAACGGTGCGGCGTGGCGAGCGGAAACCCGTGGCGGCGAGCCACGCCGGTGAAGTAGTCCGTCATGACGGCAAGCCCGTCGCGGGAAAGCCGGCTGTCCACCCCGTCGCGGGCCAGGTGCCGGACGCAGTAGTCGGTCGAGGGCAGGGACGCGCCGCCGGCGAGGGGCTCCGAGGCGGTATGGATGATGTCGACGCCGAGACGTGCGGCCTCCAGGTAGCAGGGCTCGGCCATCCCGGACTGTGAGTGGGAGTGAAGCTCCAGCGGTACGGACCCGACGACGGACTTGATGGCGGGAACCAGCGTCCTGACCCGTTCCGGCAGCAGCAGGCCGGACGGGTCCTTGATCAGCACCGAGTCGGCACCGAGTCGCACCAGCTCACGTGCCACGCCCTGGTAGTACTCGTCGGTGTGCACGGGAGAGAGCGTGTAGACCAGACCCGCGCAGACATGCAGGCCTTCCTCGAGGCCGACCCGTATCGAGAGTTCCAGGTTCCGGGTGTCGTTGAGGGCGTCGTAGATGGTGATCCGGTCCATCCCGTTCGCCCGGATACGCCGGATGGTCAGCTCCACCACATCGTCGGCGAAGAACCGGAACGTGAACAGGCTCTGGCCGCGGGTCATGATGTCCACGGGGGTGTGACGTACTCGCTCGGCGACCAGCCGCATACGTTCCCACGGGTCCTCATGAAGGAACCGGACGCAGACGTCGAAGACCGCGCCGCCTTCCAGGTTGATCCAGTCGAACCCCACGGTGTCCATGTGCCGGATGATGGGAAGGATCATCGCGTTCGTCATGCGGGTTGCCCACAGGGACTGGTGGCCGTCACGTGTCGTCACGTCGACGTATCGCATGGTGCGTTCGGCGGTCATGCCGGCTCTATCCAGATCAGCGGCTGGTTGAACTCCACGAGACTGCTGTCCGCGGCGTCAACCCTGGCCACCTTGCCCGCCACCTCGGCCTTGAGCTCCGTGAACAGCTTCATCACCTCGACAAGCGCCACCGTGTCCCCCGCCGTGACCGTGTCCCCGACGTCGACGAACGGCGGATCCTCCGGTTTCGGAGCGCGGTAGAACGTGCCCACCATCGGCGCCGCGACGGGGACCCAGTGTGGCGGGATGTCCGCGGCGGGGCCGGGCTCGTCCGCAACTTCGTGGGCGCTGTCGGCCGTCGGAGTGCCGGCGCTCATGGCGGGGTCGACAGGTGAGGACTGCTGATCCGGGTCGACGCCTAGCCCAGTGTTGGCTCTAACGGCTGCCACGGGCACGTCCTGCGCGGCGTCAGCGCCGACACCGCGACGGACGTGGATCTTCAGGTCTCCCCACTCCAGCTCGACGTCGGCCCCATCGATGCCTTGCAGGAGCTGCAGAATTTCCCCGACCTCGGCGAAGGACAGGTCGGACATACGAACCAGGGCTCCTCTCGCGCCGCACCGACCCGATGTCGGCAAAGCATCCACGACCGCTTCCACTTTATGGAACGGCTTTCCAGATGTGCGGGCAGTATTCTCGGCCCCAGGTGCCGTGTCAAGGCTCAGGCAAGCGCGGCAGCCCCGCGGACGATGGCGATCGAGGCACCGACCAGGGCGACGGTCGCCGTCAGCATGCTGGCTCGATGAGGTGCAACCCCGCGCGCGAGCCAACCTCCGACCAGAACCCCTCCCACCGCGGCGGCTCCTAGCACCGCGAGCTGCCAGGAGTCGGTGCGCGCGGGCCAGCCGCGCACTACGACGATCACGAACGAGGAGATGAGCAGGAAAACCTGCATGTTCGGTATCAGTGCCGGGCCCCATCGCCGCCCGAGGCCATATGCCGCGGCCATGGGCCCCGCCAACCCCGCGACGGCGTTCATCGCTCCCGACAGGGTTCCCGCGACAGCCGCCTGCCCCCAGGCGGGTACCCCCGCCAAGCCGGTCGGGCGCACAGACACGGCCAGGGCAGCGAGTACGACGACCCCAGCGACCATGGAGGAGACCGCAGGGCTAACCGCCGTCGCGAGCAAGGCGGCCGGATACGCGGCAAGGAGTGCGAACGGCAGTATGGGGAGGACCTGTCTGGGCCGGCACAACGCCCAGGTGGCTCTTAAGGCCACGGTGCACGAGACCACGCTGGTAACACCGACCAGCCGGACCGCCTCATCGGCCCCTACGGTTACCAACAACAGCGGACTGGCGACGAGGGCGAACCCGATCCCGGTAATGCGTTGCACCGAACTGGCCAGCACCACCGTGACGACGACCAGCGTCAGGACCGACGCGCTCACCTCGGCTCGTAACCGTCGAAGCCCGGGGTCAGTGCCGCCGTCCGTGAACGAGCTTCCACGACGTCGGGAGGATGGCAGTCGCCGCAGCGATCTTCACCGCATCCCCAACGAGAAAGGGAAGAGCACCCAGGACGATGGCCTGGCCGACACCGATACCCAGCGAAACAGCGAGCCAGGTCACCCCGAAGGCGTAGATGACGGCGTTCCCAACGAGCATCGCGAGGACCATCCGTCGCACTGAACGATCCCAGCCACGATCGGCGAGGCGACCCACGACGTAGGCGGCCCCCAACATGCCGACGAGGTAGCCGGCGGACGGCGCAGCCATCACACCCCATCCCGACTCAAGACCGGCGAACACCGGCACGCCGACCATCCCGATGGCGAGATAGGCGAGCATCGTGACCGCACCACGGCTGGCGCCGAAGGCCGATCCGACAAGGAGAACCGCAAAGGTCTGTCCCGTGATCGGCACAGGGGAGAACGGCAGGGGCAGCACAATCTGCGCGGAGGCGGCGACCAACAGGACGCCCGCCGCAACCAGGAGAAGGTCTCCGACCCTCCCCATGGGACGAACGATCGTGGGGGCCAAGGAGATCGATGACATCGTCGTACCTCTTACATAGGTCGTTGGGATGCGCGAGCATGGTCCGAGCGGGGACCACGATATGGGAAGTCATTCCACATTTTCCAGCAGCAGAGCTCTTGACCAACATCAGACCTGCACCTAGGTTCTCGTGGAATGCCATTTCAGTATGTGGCACGCGCTGGCTCGGCCGAAGAAGCGCCTCACGCCACGAAGCCACATGCTCCAGCACGGGCAAGTCGGTATCCACACAGCGTCGTAGCAGTCTCGGCCCAACGACAGGGAGACCCCCTCATGGGAGCACTAGGAGCAGCAGACCCTGCGCAGCGGCAGTATCTCAAACGGGTACTCCTCTCATCGTCTATTGGCGCCACTGTGGAGTGGTACGACTTCTTCCTGTACGGCACGGCCGCCGCCCTCGTCTTCGACCAGCTGTTCTTCCCCGAGAGCCATCCGGTGTTCGGGACCCTGGCCGCTCTCGCATCATTTGGTATCGCCTACGTCTCGCGGCCCCTCGGTGGCCTAGTCTTCGGGCACTTCGGGGACAAGCTCGGCAGGAAGAACATGCTGGTCATGACGCTACTCATCATGGGCGTCGGCACCTTCTGCATTGGTCTCCTACCGCCCTACAGCGCCATTGGCATCTGGGCGCCCGTCCTCCTCTTCGCGCTGCGATTTACGCAGGGCATCGGCCTGGGCGGTGAATGGGGCGGCGCCGTCCTGGTAGCGGTCGAGAACGCTCCGGACCGTAGGCGGGGGCTCTTCGGAAGCATGGTCCAGATCGGCGCTCCCGCGGGCCTGCTCCTGGGCACCGGTGTCTTCACGCTCGTTGCGCAGCTCCCGGAGGCTCAGTTCCTTGCGTGGGGATGGCGCATCCCGTTTCTGCTCAGCGTCATCCTGATCGGTGTCGGCTACTTCATCCGCGCCAGGTTGCTGGAGACGCCCGCGTTCACTGCGGCAAAACAGTCACAGGAAGAGGTGCGTGCGCCGCTACTGGAAGCTCTGCGCAGGTTCCCCAAGGCCGCGCTGCTGACCATGGGCGCACGGCTGTCCGAGGGCCAGAACTTCAACATCTTCGCCGTTGTCATCATCGTCTACGGCTCGGAACAGCTTGGACTCTCGACCACGCTTCTCCTGAACGGGGTGCTGATAGGCGCCTTCCTCGAGTGTCTGACCCTGCCACTCTTCGGCGCCTTGTCGGACCGCATTGGTCGAAGGCCGGTCTTCATCTTCGGTGCGGCGTTCTGTGGCCTGTACATCTTTCCCTTCTTCGCCCTCCTGGACACCGGCTCCACAAGTGCCATCCTCCTGGCGCCTATCTTGGGCTTTGCCGTGGGACACAGCGCAATGTGGGCGGCAGAGGCGGCGTTCTTCTCCGAGGTGTTCAGCACGGAGGTCCGTTACAGCGGAACGTCCTTCGTGTACCAGTTCGCGGGGATACCCTCGAGTGGCATCGTCCCCGTGGCTGCCGCTGCCTTGATCGCAGCCGCCGACGGTGGTTTCTGGTTGGTGGCACTGTTTGTGGTCGGCTACTCCGTCGTCAGCGTAGTCTCCGTGGTGCTCGCACCAGAGACAAACAATATCTCGCTGACCGACGTAGGTTCAGCCGCCACTCACGCGAAACAGCACGACCGGACTCGCCAGGGCCAGCCGCTAGCCACCGACTCGGCGGGGGTCTCGACTTCCCTCTCGGGCCGGGACTGACGGATGAGACTGGACGGCCGAACCGCCCTGGTGACTGGCGCCGCGCGAGGCCTCGGACGCAGCATCTCTTCCGTGCTGGCTCGGGAGGGGGCCGGCGTCGTGATGGCCGATGTGGACGCGGAGTCAGTGCGGCAGGCCGCTACCACCATCCCCAACGCCCGAGCAGTACACATGGATCTTCGTGAGCGAGCGGCCGTATCAAGCACCATCGAGGCGGTGGCGGAGACATCCGGGCTGGACATGCTGGTCAACAACGCCGGGTTCCAGCGTGTCGCCCCGATAGCTGAGTTCGAGGAAGACGACTGGATCGGCATCGTAGAGACGATGCTGACCGGCACGTTCCTCTGCACCAAGCACGCCCTACCGCATCTACGGCGATCTTCCGCAGGCCGCGTGATCAACATCGCTAGCGTGCACGGGCTTGTCGCATCACCCTGCAAGTCTGCTTACGTTGCAGCCAAGCACGGGATAGTGGGGTTTACGAAGTCACTGGCGCTGGAAGAGGCGGGCAACGGCGTCACGGCGAACGCTGTCTGCCCCGGGTACATTCGCACCGACCTCGTGGAGTCGCAAGTGTCCGCACTGGCGGAGAGCAACAACGTGAGCGCCGAAGCAGCGTTGGAGGACATCTTATTGCAACCGGTGCCAATGAAGAGGCTGCTGGAACCGGAGGAGGTCGCTGAACTCGTCGCGTACATTGCCTCGGATCGGGCTTCCGGCATCACCGGCAGCGCCATACCCATCGACGGCGGATGGACAGCACAGTAACACCGCGCACGGCGAGAGAGGCCAAACGATCGACCCGGGAGAGTTTGCATGGAAACGTTGGTAAACCTCGAAGGATCGACCGTAGTCGTGACCGGCGGAGCCACCGGAATCGGCCTCAGCATCGCTCAACTGTCACAGTCGCTGGGCGCACGAGTAGGTGTGATCGACACATCACCTGCTGCGTCAGCCGACCTCCACGTACAGGCCGATGTTAGTTCCAGCACAGAAGCCGACAGTGCAGTGAGACAGTTGGCATCTGAACTGGGTGGTCTGAACATTCTGGTAAACAATGCGGGCATCGCGGTGCCTAGGCCCTTCGAGGACATCACTGAGGAGGAATGGCGGAGGACCATGTCGGTGAACGTCGACGGCGTCTTCCATTGCACCCAGGCGGCAGTTCCGCACCTACGCCGAGGACCAGCCGGCAGCATAGTCAACATGGCCTCCATAGCTGGCCGGTCGTACAGCCGTACCGCCAGTGTCGCGTACGCAGCCTCCAAGGGAGCCGTCGTGGCCCTTACTCGCCAGCTCGCTCATGAGCTGGCACCGGAGGGAATACGGGTCAACTGTGTCTGTCCCGGGCTGGTGGACACAGACATCATGACTCGCAACACGAGTCCCGGTCGCCTTGATGACCTCGTCTCCGCCATTCCGATGGGCCGGATGGCTTCACCAGCGGAAGTCGCGAGCGTCGTCTGCTTCCTCGGCTCTTCTGCATCCAGTTATATGACAGGCGCCGTAGTCGATACGACGGGAGGGTTGGCCTAAGCGAACCTTCCATTTTCACGTGTGCCGTGACGTTCAGCCTGGCTCTCGCGTACCGCTCGCCGACATGGGGCGGCAATGGAGGGCGCCCCTCGCGACGTGGCGGATGGGCGGCCGAGCGACTGGGCGCGACAGGGTCACGCCCCGCCGATGGCGCAATGACCACGTCCGCTTCGATCCGTGGGCAACCTGGGGGTTGCGCCTGCGAGTGGGGGGCTTGTGGCGTGGACCTGGCTCCTCTTCCCGAACCGCCACACCCCCAGCGATCTGGGCCATCGGCTCGACGGCAAGGCGTGACTCACTGACCGGCTCACCACAGCTCGGCTACGTCGACCCGCACGCGCCGGTGCTGAGGGTGAAGCTGTTCTCCACGGTCATGTCGGAGTCTGGGGCTGGACTCGGGGCCGCAGGACACCGCCGCCGCAGATGACAGGTTCGCGCTTGCCGAGGTTGGCAAACGTCGCTCAGTTTACCCCGGCACCGCGCCTGATCATGTGCGGCGAAGTGACGCGCCCTGGGGCATGGGGATCTGTCATTACGAACCCGGGGCTTCGACCTTGTGCCGCTCGCGGCGAATCACACCCACATCGGCTGTGAGCGGAAGCAACCCACGAGAGTGCGGCTGAACTGCACGAAGAGTCGGTTCTCGACGAAAAGCATGGGATGAAGCATGTGTCGCAGGGACCACTCACGATACGGTCGTGCGCCGCGCCTGAGCCGCTAGAACTTCTTTCACAGACGGTCGCAAAACTTACGTCAGCCCTCAGATCGGCCGCTGCTTACTGTGCACCACCGTACGCAGTACCGCCAGCGCCCGGTCTAGAGCCGGTGTGTCGTCTTCGGCGCGGACTGCCACCGCGAGGTCGATGCGTGCATCACGGCGGGCAAGAGGGCGGTATGTCGTACCCGCCACCCCCAGATCGGCCACCGGCCCCGGGACCACCGCCACACCCAACCCCGCGGCTACGAACGTCACCAGCGTTGAGGTCTCCGCAACCTCGTGGCGCACCCGCGGTTCGAAGCCGGCGTCGCGGCACAGCGCGGTGACTGCGTCGTACATGACCGAGCGCCCGCCCGACGCGTGCACGACCAGGTCCTGGTTGCGCAGGTCGGCGACCCGGATCCGCTGTCGGACTGCCAGGCGGTGCCGCTCGGGCAGTGCGACGATCAGCCGGTCGCGCCGCAGGGTGGTGACCGACAGCGCCGGCTCGTCGGCCGGAGGGCGCAGCAGCGCCAGGTCGATCCGGCCGGCGAGCAGAGCCTCGATTTGGTCGGGCACCAGCATCTCGCCGCGGAAGCCGAGGTCGACTCCCGGTAGCTCCTCACGCAGGGTGCGGGCGAACGCCGGGAGCAGGCTGTAGGTCGCCGAGCCGACGCAGCCGATGACGAGACGGCCCTCCAGGCCCGCCGCGACCCGCTGCGCCTCCACCCCGGCGTCCTCCACCGCGGCGAGGATACCGCGGACGCGCTCCAGGTACGCCGAGCCCGCGTCGGTCAGCTCGACCCGCCGGGTGCTGCGGCGGAGCAGCGTGACGCCGAGCTCGGCCTCGAGCTGGCGGATCTGCTGCGACAGCGGCGGCTGCGCCATGTGCAGGCGTTCGGCGGCGCGGCCGAAGTGCCGCTCCTCGGCCACGGCCCGGAAGTAGCGCAGGTGACGGAGCTCCATGGCTCCATACTTGCAGAGTCTTAGTCAGCGCGAAATGAGTATTTCTACATATGACTGCTCAGGACGTACCGTCGATGCCATGAGTGATGTCGTCATCTGTGAGCCGATTCGCACACCGGTTGGCAGGTTCGGTGGTGCGTTGGCCGAGGTCAGCGCCACCGACCTGGCCACGACCGTTCTCAACGAGCTGGTCCGCCGCACCGGCCTGGAAGAAGGCGACGTCGACGACGTCGTACTCGGCAACTGCTACCCCAACGGCGAGGCCCCCGCGATCGGCCGGGTCGCCGCGCTCAACGCCGGCCTCGGCACGTCGGTGCCCGGCCTGCAGATCGACCGCCGCTGCGGCTCGGGGTTGCAGGCGGTGCTGTACGCCGCCGGGCAGGTGGCGACCGGCGCCGCGAAGGTCGTCGTGGCCGGGGGCGCCGAGTCGATGTCGCAGGTCGAGCACTACGCCCTCGGCCTCCGCAAGGGTGTGCGCGCCGGCGGCGTCGAGCTGATGGACCGGCTCGACCGGGCCCGCATCACCGCGGGCGGGAAGGACCACCCGGTGCCCGGCGGCATGCTGGAGACCGCGGAGAACCTCCGTCGCGAGTACGCCATCTCGCGCGAGGAGCAAGACCGGCTCGCGGTCCGCTCCCAGCAGCGGGCCGGCGCCGCGCACGAGGAGGGCCGTTTCACCGACGAGCTGGTACCGGTCACCGTGCCGGGCAAGCGCGGGAGGCCCGACGTGGTGGTCGACCGCGACGAGCACCCGCGCCCGCAGGCCACGCTGGAGGACCTGGCCGGCCTGCGGCCGGTGCGCGGGAAGGTCGACCCGGAGTCCACCGTCACCGCCGGCAACGCCAGCGGCCAGAACGACGGCGCCGCGATGTGCGTCGTCACCACGCTCGAGGAGGCCGAGAAGCGTGGCCTGCGCCCGCTGCTCGCCCTGCGGTCCTGGTCGGTCGCCGGCGTCGGCCCCGAGGTGATGGGGATCGGGCCGGTCCCCGCGACCGCCGCGGCTCTTGACCATGCCCGGCTCACCCTCGACGACATCGATCTGATCGAGCTGAACGAGGCGTTCGCCGCGCAGGTCCTCGCCTGTCTGCGCGAGTGGAAGCTCGACCCCGCCGACGAGCGCCTCAACCCCAACGGCTCCGGCATCTCGCTCGGCCACCCGGTCGGCGCGACCGGCGGCCG
>DATABY010000214.1:0-5141 GCA_036259355.1 Nocardioidaceae bacterium | reverse complement strand
GGACGGGACGCCGGACGAGCCCAGGGGGGTGCCCGTCTTCGCCTGGAAGGGCGAGACGCTCGAGGAGTACTGGGAGTGCACCGAGCGCATGTTGACCTGGCCCGACGGCCGCGGCCCCAACCTGCTGCTCGACGACGGCGGTGACGCCACCCTCGTCGTGCACAAGGGCGTGGAGTTCGAGAAGGACGGGGCGGTGCCCGACCCGACCTCGGCCGGCTCGGAGGAGGAGGGCGTCGTCCTCCGCCTGCTGGCTCGCACCCTGCGGGACGACAGCGACAAGTGGACCCGCATGGCGGGCGGCATCATCGGGGTGACCGAGGAGACCACGACCGGCGTGCACCGCCTGTACCAGCGCCAGCAGGCGGGAACGCTGTACTACCCGGCCATCAACGTCAACGACTCGGAGACGAAGTCCAAGTTCGACAACCTCTACGGCTGCCGGCACTCGCTCATCGACGGCATCTTCCGCGCCACCGACGTGATGGTCGGGGGCAAGACGGCGGTGGTCTGCGGCTACGGCGACGTGGGCAAGGGCTGCGCGGACTCGCTGCGCGGTCAGGGCGCCCGGGTGATCGTCACCGAGATCGACCCCATCTGCGCGCTGCAGGCGGCGATGGACGGCTACCAGGTGTCGACACTGGACGAGGTCGTGGACTCGGCCGACATCTTCGTCACCGCCACCGGCTGCTACAACGTCATCACCGCCGAGCACATGAGCCGGATGAAGCACCAGGCGATCGTCGGCAACATCGGCCACTTCGACAACGAGATCGACATGGCCGGCGTGGCGAAGATCGACGGTATCCAGCACACCAACGTCAAGCCGCAGGTCGACCTGTGGACGTTCCCCGACGGCCACGGCGTGATCGTGCTGAGCGAGGGGCGGCTGCTCAACCTGGGCAACGCCACCGGGCACCCGTCGTTCGTGATGAGCAACTCCTTCACCAACCAGGTGCTGGCGCAGGTGGAGCTCTACACGAAGACCGACGCCTACCCCACCGGTGTCTACACGTTGCCCAAGCAGCTCGACGAGGAGGTCGCGAGGCTGCACCTCGGCGCGCTCGGTGTCAGGCTGACCGAGCTGTCCGAGGGCCAGGCCGACTACCTCGGCGTACCGGTCGAGGGTCCGTACAAGCCGGAGCACTACCGCTACTGACGGGGGCGGAGGGAAGCGTCGTCGGGATGGAGCCGGGTAGGTCGTTGAAGGGCAAGGTGCTGATCGTCGACGACGACGCGGCGTTGTCCGAGATGCTGACGATCGTGCTCCGTAACGAGGGCTTCGAGCCCGTGGTCTGCCCCACCGGTGATAGCGCACTGACCATGGTGCGCGATCACCGGCCGGAGCTGGTGCTGCTCGACCTGATGCTGCCCGGAAAGGACGGCATCGACGTCTGCCGCGAGATCAGGGCCGAGTCCGGTGTCCCCATCGTCATGCTGACGGCCAAGAACGACACCGTCGACGTGGTCCTCGGGCTGGAGTCCGGCGCCGACGACTACATCGTCAAGCCGTTCAAACCCAAGGAGCTGGTCGCACGCATCCGGGCGCGGATGCGCCGCTACGACGAGCCGGCGCCCGAGCAGCTCGACATCGGCGACCTGACCGTCGACGTGGCCGGCCACACGGTCAAGCGCGACGGCGAGCCCATCAACCTCACGCCCCTGGAGTTCGACCTGCTGGTCTGCCTGGCGCGCAAGCCCTGGCAGGTGTTCACCCGCGAGGTGCTGCTCGAGCAGGTGTGGGGCTACCGGCACGCCGCCGACACCCGGCTGGTCAACGTGCACGTCCAGCGGCTGCGCGCGAAGGTCGAGAAGGACCCGGAGCAGCCCGAGATCGTGCTCACCGTGCGTGGTGTCGGCTACAAGGCCGGCCCGGCATGAGCAGCCCCACGAGAAGGGGAGCGGTGCTGGATGGCGGATGCGCCGAACGCTGAGCCAACGGGTGCTGCTCCCCACCGCCCTCGGTCTGCGGTGCGGCGGACGCTGTCCCTGCTGCGCTGGGCGTCGGCGCCCTGGCGAGCCCTGCGCGCCGCCTGGCGCCGCTCGCTGCAGGCGCGGGTGGTCATGGGCACCCTCCTGCTCTCAGCGATCGTGGTGGCCCTCGTCGGGTGGATGCTGCTCGGCCAGGTGACCGCGGGCCTGGTGGACAGCAAGCGCGCGGCGTCGTTGTCGGAGGCGGCCAGTGGCTTCGACACGGCCCAGGACCAGCTCGACGCGGCCGACCCCAACGACTTCGACCCCGGTGCCCTGCTGCGGGACCTGTTCGACACCCTCAGCAGCCGCGGCGACGCGAGCGGCATCTACGACGTGCTGCTCACCGGCCCGGTCGACGCACCGGCGGGCAGCATCAGCCCCTTCGGCTCCTCGCTGTCGCTGTTGCCTGGTGTCGGCCCGGAGGACATCCCCGACGACCTGATGCAGCAGGTGACTGAGGAGCCCGGCACCTGGTGGTCGTACACGCGGATGACACAGGAGGAGGACGGCCGCACCGTGTCGGTGCCGGCGGTCGTGGTGGGGTCCCAGCTGGAGCTGCCGGCCGACGGCGGCAGGTACCTGCTCTTCTACGTGTTCCCGATGAACGAGCAGCAGCAGACGATCAACGTCGTTCGTGGCGCCATGCTCACCGCCGGCTCGCTGCTGGTCGTGCTCGTCGGCGCGGTCGCCTACCTGGTGATCCGCCAGGTGGTCACGCCCGTCGGTCTGGCGCGGCGGATCGCCGAGCGACTCGCCGCTGGACGCCTCGAGGAGCGCATGCACGTGCGCGGCGAGGACGATATCGCCCGGCTGGCCGCGTCGTTCAACCAGATGGCGGTCAGCCTGCAGCGGCAGATCCGCCAGCTCGAGGAGCTGTCGCGCGTGCAACGCAGGTTCGTCTCCGACGTGTCACACGAGCTGCGCACACCGTTGACCACGGTGCGCATGGCAGCCGATGTGCTGCACGAGGCACGAACCGAGTTCGACGGCGCCACGGCCAGGTCCGCCGAGATCCTGCAGGCCGAGCTCGACCGGTTCGAGGCACTGCTGAACGACCTGCTCGAGATCAGCCGCTTCGACGCAGGCGTGGCCGGTCTCGAGCTCGAGGAGGTCGACCTGGCGGGGGTGGCCCGGCACGTCGCGGACGCCGTCAGCGCGCTCGCCGACGCGCACGGCAGCGAGCTCGTGCTCGTGGGACCCGGCCGCCCCTGCATCGCGCAGGCCGACGTACGCCGGATCGAACGGATCGTGCGCAACCTCGTCGTCAACGCGATCGAGCACGGTGAGGGGCGGGAGATCGTGGTCACCGTCGCCGCGGGGGAGGACGCCGCTGCGCTCGCCGTTCGCGACCACGGAGTGGGTCTGCGGCCGGGCGAGGCCACGATGGTGTTCAACAGGTTCTGGCGCGCCGACCCCGCGCGAGCCCGGACCACCGGCAGCACCGGTCTCGGCCTGGCCATCGCGCTGGAGGACGCGCGCCTGCACGGCGGCTGGCTGCAGGCGTGGGGAGAGCGTGGCAGGGGCGCGCAGTTCCGGCTCACGCTGCCACGGCTGGCCGGCGACGACCTGGAGCGCTCGCCGCTGCCGCTGATGCCCGCGGACGCGTCCCGACCGGCGGCCTCCTCCGTCCGCTTCGAGGACCAGGGGGTGTAGTGAGCCGGCTCCGAACCTCTCTGCGCACCGCCGCGGCGGTGCTGACCCTCGTCCTGCTGCCCTCGTGCATGCAGGTGCCCGACAGCGGCCCGGTGCAGCCCGGACCGGAGCTGGGCTCGGAGGACGAGCCCGCGCTGCGCTACGTGCCCGGCGGACCGCGCCCGGGGGCCGACCAGGTCGAGATCGTCAACGGCTACCTCGACGCGATGCGTGCCTACCCGGCCAACCCCGGCATCGTCCGTCAGTTCCTCACCGAGCGGGCCGCTGCCTCCTGGAACCCCGGCGCCGGCACGCAGATCTACCCCGACCGCCCCGACGTCGAGGAGCTTGCCGGCAACGCGGTCCGCATCGAGACGGGGTTGGTGGCCAGCCTCACCGACCGAGGAGCGTGGAGCACCCCACCGTCGTCGAAGCGGCTGGCGCGGGTGCTCCGGCTGAGCCGGCAGGGCGGTGAGTGGCGGATCGCCAACCCAGCCAGCGGGCTGCTGCTTCCGGAGTACGACTTCGAGCGCTACTACCGTGCGTACTCCCTCTACTTCTTCGACCCGGCCCTGCGCGTCCTGGTGCCCGACCAGGTCTACCTCCCGCAGGGCGACCAGACAGCCACACTGCTGTTCCGTGGCCTGGTGCGCGGCCCCACCGAGTGGCTGCGCGGCGCCGTCGAGTCGGTGGTGCCGCCGACCGAGCGCGCCGACGCGTCGGTCCCGGTGACCGACGACGGCGTGGCGCAGGTCAAGCTGCGCAGTCCGGCCCGCGGCCTCGGCGCGGTCGAGCGAGAGCAGCTGGCCGCGCAGCTGTCGTGGACCCTGCGCCAGGTGGCCGACGTCGAGTCGATCCGCGTCACCGTCAACGGCGCGCCGCTGGTGCTGGAGGGCGAGAGCAACCTCGTCGACGTGGAGACGGGCGCGGACTACGACCCGGCCGACTCGGCGGCCTCCCAGGCAATGTTCGCGTTGCGCGGCAACCGGGTGGTCACCGTGGACCCGTTCGAGGGCCTGTCCGCCCGGCTCCCGGGCCGCTTCGGCAGCGGGGCGGTGCCGGTGTCGGCGTTCGCCGTCGAGCGGTCGGCGCAGACGATCGCCGCCGTCACCGGCGACCGGAGCACCGTCGAGGTAGCCCAGATCGGCGGGGACGAGCCACAGGTGTGGTTCACCGAGGGCACCTCGCTGCTCGGCCTGCAGTGGGACATCCACGGGCTGCTGTGGGCGGTAGGGGGCACCACGTCCGCTCCGGCCGTCCACGTGATGCGCGACGGACGTTCCGCGCCGGTGAGCATCGGGCCTGACGCGCCAGACGGCATCCGCGCGTTCAGCCTGTCCCGCGACGGGGTGCGCCTCGCCGTCATCGCCGGGCGCGGTGCCGCCTCCCGCCTGCTGGTCGGGCGGGTGCGACGCCGCCCCGACGAGCCGCTCAACGTCTCGGTGGACCGGTGGCGCGAGGTCGACACCGGCCCGGCCGGTCTCAGCCGGTTCGTGGACGTGGCGTGGGGCGGCCCCACCGAGCTCACGGTGGTGGCC
>DATABY010000213.1:0-44580 GCA_036259355.1 Nocardioidaceae bacterium | reverse complement strand
GCATTCCTGCTCTGCTACGCCGTACTCGCGGGCGACCGCGGCGACCGCGGCGACGGCGGGGCGGCCACCGTGGCAGCCGGCCAGTGGGCCGGCAACGGCTGGTCGGCGACGGCCGGGGGCCTGACCGTGGTGGCCGCCGCGGCGGTGCTGGACCCGGTGGCGGCGTCCGGCTTCAACCCGGCCGCGGCGTTCGGTCAGGTCGTCGCCGGGATCTCCGAGTGGAGCACGATCTGGGTCTACCTGGTCGGCTGCCCGGCCGGAGCCGCGCTGGCCGGGCTGGCGGCCCGTCAGCTCAGCTCGAGACCCGGGTAGAGCGGGTTCGCCGCCAGCATCTCCGCCGACGCATCCTTGGTGCGCTCGGCCACCCCGTCGGCGAGCTTGTACTTCGCCTTGGACGGCTTGCCGTCCTTGGCCGCCTGCGGTGTGGTGTTCTCCAGCACGCCGACCACGAGGTCGGCCACCCGGTCGAAGTCCTCTGCGCCGAAACCGCGTGAGGTCAGCGCCGGCGTGCCGAAGCGGATGCCGCTGGTGTACCAGGCGCCGTTCGGGTCGGCCGGCACGGAGTTGCGGTTGGTGACCACGCCGGCGTCGAGCAGCGCCGACTCGGCCTGCCGGCCGGTCAGCCCGAAGCTGGTGACGTCGAGCAGCACGATGTGGTTGTCGGTGCCGTCGGTGACCAGCTTGGCCCCCCGGCGCATGAAGCCGTCGGCCAGCGACCTGGCGTTGTCGGCGACGTTCTGCGCGTAGGTCGCGAACTCGGGCTGCCGTGCCTCGGCCAGCCCCACCGCCTTGGCCGCCATCACGTGCGACAGCGGGCCGCCGAGCACCATCGGACAGCCCTTGTCGACCGCGTCGGCGAACTCGCGCTTCGCGAGCACCATGCCGCCCCGCGGACCGCGCAGCGACTTGTGCGTGGTGGTGGTGACGACCTGCGCGTGCGGCACCGGGTCCTCGTCACCGGTGAAGACCTTGCCGGCGACCAGGCCCGCGAAGTGCGCCATGTCGACCATCAGCGTGGCACCGACCTCGTCGGCGATCTCGCGCATCTTGGCGAAGTTGACACGCCGGGGGTACGCCGAGTAGCCGGCGATCAGGATCAGCGGCCGGAACTCGCGAGCGGCCTGCGCCACCTTGTCGTAGTCGAGCAGCCCCGTCTTGGGGTCGGTGCCGTAGCTGCGCTGGTGGAACATCTTGCCGGAGATGTTGGGCCGGAAGCCATGCGTCAGGTGGCCGCCCGCATCCAGCGACATGCCGAGCATCCGCTGGTTGCCGAGGTCGTTGCGCAGCTTCTCCCAGTCCTCCTCGGAGAGCGCGTTGACGTTCTTGACACCGGCCGACTCCAGGGCCGGCGCCTCGACCCGGTTGGCCAGGATGGCCCAGAACGCCACCAGGTTGGCGTCGATCCCCGAGTGCGGCTGCGCGTAGGCGTACTCCGCCCCGAACAGCTCGCGCGCGTGCTCGGCGGCCACAGACTCCACCGTGTCGACGTTCTGGCAGCCCGCGTAGAAGCGGTGCCCGATGGAACCCTCGGCGTACTTGTCCGACAACCAGCTGCCCATCGTCAGCAGCACGGCCGGCGACGCGTAGTTCTCGCTGGCGATCAGCTTGAGCGAGCCGCGCTGGTCCGCGAGCTCCTGGCGGGTGGCCGCGGCGATGCGGGGCTCGACCGCCTCGATGACGTCGAGCGCGGAGCGGTAGGCGGTGCTCACGGCGTTGCTGTCTGGGCTCATGGCGGTCAGCCTAGTGACGGCCCCGTCGCCGTCGTCGACGACGCCGCCGCCTGGCCCGCCGGGAATTCCGATGTAACCGCCTGTTCTGCACCCTCCCCGACCGGAATTCGGCCCGGGGAGCGGGGAGAACACGCGGTTACGGTCCGTTTCCCGGGGCGGTGGCGGGAGCGGTACGGCGCTGAGGGGGCCGCGGTTGTCCATATTTCGATACAAGGTCTCGCTATTTGAGACCTGTATTTGCTCTATTGACAGTTCTGCCGAATCATCTCCTGCATGACATCTGCTGCCGCAACGCACAAGTACCTCGTGGCCCGCCGCCACGTGGACTTCGGTCGCGTACGCAGCATGATGTGTCCGCCTGCCTAGACCCCGCCCCGCTCCATCGCAGCCGGGCGCGCGGTCGCCCGGCAGGGCCGCTCCGACGTCTCCCAACATCGTCGTCGAGCGTGGTCAACCGAGCGAACGTGCGTCTCCCGTCAGAGAGATACACGTATGACTCCCCCGAGTACCACCACGTTGCCACAGGACGCACCTGCGAAGACTGCCCGGCCGGCACGCCAGAAGCGCGGCGAAGGTCAGTGGGCCCTCGGCTACCGCGAGCCGCTCAACGGCAACGAGCAGGTGAAGAAGGACGATGACGCGCTCAACGTCCGGGCCCGCATCGAGAACATCTACGCTCACCACGGCTTCGACGCCATCGACGGTGCGGACCTGCGCGGCCGCTTCCGCTGGTGGGGGCTCTACACCCAGCGCAAGCCGGGCATCGACGGCGGCCGCACCGGCGCCCTGGAGCCGCACGAGCTCGAGGACAAGTACTTCATGCTGCGCGTGCGCATCGACGGCGGGCAGCTCGACCTCGCCCAGCTGCGCGCGATCGCCGACGTCTCCACCACGTACGCGCGCGACACCGCGGACGTCACCGACCGGCAGAACATCCAGCTGCACTGGGTGCGCGTCGAGGACGTTCCCGAGATCTGGCGGCGCCTGGAGTCGGTGGGGCTGACCACCCAGGAGGCCTGTGGCGACTGCCCGCGCGTGGTGCTCGGCAGCCCGGTGGCCGGGATCGCCGCCGACGAGATCCTGGACCCGACCTGGGCGATCGAGGAGATCGAGAGCCGCTACGTCGGCAGCCCGGAGTTCTCCAACCTCCCGCGCAAGTACAAGACCGCGCTGACCGGGCACCCAAGCCAGGACGTGGCGCCGGAGATCAACGACATCGCGTTCGTCGGGGTCGAGCATCCCGAGCACGGCCCCGGGTTCGACGTCTGGGTCGGCGGGGGGTTGTCGACCAACCCCAAGCTCGCCCAGCGGCTCGGTGCCTGGGTCCCCCTGGAGGAGGTCCCCGAGGTCTGGTGGGGCGTCACCAGCGTCTTCCGTGACTACGGGTACCGCCGGCTGCGCAGCCGCGCCCGGCTGAAGTTCCTGATCGCGGACTGGGGCGCGGAGAAGTTCCGCGAGGTGCTGGAGAACGAGTACCTCGGGCGCGCACTGGTCGACGGTCCCGAGCCGCCCGCCCCGCCGTACACCGGCGACCACGTCGGCGTGAGCAGGCAGAAGGACGGCCGCTACTTCGTCGGCGCCACACCGACGGCCGGGCGCATCTCGGGCACCCAGCTCGCCAAGCTCGCCGACATCGTGGAGGAGCACGGCTCCGGACGGCTGCGGACGACGCCGTACCAGAAGATCCTGGTGCTCGACGTCGAGGAGGACCGGGTCGACTCGCTGGTCGATGCGCTGGCCGGCATCGGGCTCTCCGCCCGTCCGTCGGCCTGGCGGCGGAGCACGATGGCCTGCACCGGCATCGAGTACTGCAAGCTCGCGATCGTCGAGACCAAGGAGCGGGCACGCGCGCTCGTCGACGAGCTCGAGCAGCGGATCCCGGAGCTGGACACGCCGATCACGGTGAACCTCAACGGCTGCCCCAACTCGTGCGCCCGCATCCAGGTCGCCGACATCGGGCTGAAGGGCCAGCTGGTGCTGGACGAGGACGGCCGGCAGGTCGAGGGTTTCCAGGTGCATCTCGGCGGCGGGCTCGGGCTGGACGCCGGGTTCGGCCGCAAGCTGCGCGCACACAAGGTCACGTCGGCGGCACTGACCGACTACGTCGAGCGGGTCGTCCGGCACTACCTGGACGACCGTGCCGAGGGTGAGCGGTTCGCGCCGTGGGCGGCCCGCGCCGACGAGGAGCTGCTGAAGTGAGCGCGCACGCCGCCCCCTTCCACTGCCCTTACTGCGGTGACGAGGACCTGCGGCCGCACGAGGACAAGCACGGCGCCTGGGAGTGCCGCTCGTGCCTGCGGGCCTTCAGTCTCAAGTTCCTCGGGCTCCTCGCTCCTCCCGCCTCCGGACAGGTGACCTCATGACCACCGACCTCGCTACTCCCAGGCTGCGGACCCAGCGGCGCCGCCGCAGCGCCGAGGAACTGCGCGAGCTGGCGAGCATCGCCGGGCCCGAGCTGGAGCTCGCGCCGGCAGAGCTGATCGTCGAGTGGGCGGTCGACACGTTCGGCGACCGGTTCTGCATCACCTCGTCGATGGCCGACGCGGTCCTGGCGCACCTGGCGAGCACGGTCGCCCCCGGCATCGACGTGGTGTTCCTCGACACCGGCTACCACTTCGCGGAGACGATCGGCACGCGCGACGCCGTCGCCGCCACGATGCCCGTCAACGTGGTCACCGCCGCGCCGGAGCAGACGGTGGCCGAGCAGGACGAGACGTACGGCAAGGCCCTCTACGAGACCAACCCCGACCTGTGCTGCGCGCTGCGCAAGGTCGCACCCCTGCGCGACTCGCTGGAGCGGTACGACGCCTGGGCCACCGGGCTGCGCCGCGAGGAGTCCCACAGCCGCGTCATCACGCCGGTCGTGGGCTGGGACGAGCACAAGGGCAAGGTCAAGGTCTCTCCGCTCGCCCGCTGGACCGAGCACGACGTCCAGCGCTACATCGCGGACCACGGTGTGCTGGTGAACCCGCTGCAGTACGACGGCTACCCCTCGATCGGCTGCTGGCCGTGCACCCGACGTGTCGCCGCCGGCGAGGACAAGCGCAGCGGCCGCTGGGCCGGCACCAACAAGACCGAGTGCGGGATCCACGCATGAGGACCCGGACCAGCACGGATTGGAGGACGACCTCATGACCGCACCCGCCCTGGTGGCCCTGGCCCACGGCAGCAAGGACCCCCGCTCGGCCGAGACCGTCGACGCGCTCTGCGCGCAGGTGCGCAGCATGCGGCCCGACCTGCGCATCGAGCCGGCCTTCCTCGACCACTGCGACCCGTCGCCGTTCGAGGTGTTCGACCGGCTGGTGGCCGACGGCTACGACGAGGTCGTCGTCGTACCGCTGCTGCTGACCGCGGCCTACCACGCCCGCATCGACGTGCCGTCGGTCGTGCAGGAGGCGGCCGACCGGCACCCGAACCTGCGCATGCAGGTCACCGACGTGCTCGGCGACGACATCCTGCTCGACGTCCTCGACCGGCGCGTGCGGGCGGCGCTCAAGAAGAGCCGCGCCCGCGAGCTCGACGCGCTGGTGCTCACCGCGGCCGGCTCGAGCGACTCCCGTGCCAACGCGTCGGTCGCCCGGCTGGCCCGGCTGTGGGGCGCGCGGCACCGGCTACCGGCCATCGCGGCGTTCGCCTCCGCCGCTCCACCGGCCTCCGGGGAGGCCGTACGCCGGTTCCGCAGCGAGGGCCGCCGGCACGTGGCCGTCGGCTCCTACTTCATCGCCCCCGGCTTCTTGCCCAACCGCGCCGAGGAGCTGGCCGTAGAGGCCGGCGCGATCGCGGTCGCCGACCCGCTCGGCGCCGACCCCGACGTCGCCTGGCTGGTGCTGACCCGCTACACCGTGGCCGCGGTCGAGCTGGTGCCGCTGCCGGCCTGACGTACGACGGCGAGCACGCCCTCGGGGCCGAGGGCCTCGACGTCGCCGACGACGACACCGTCGACGAGCACGGCGCCAGGCGTGGTCGAGTGCAGCGCGTGCCGCAACGCCGTCAGCGTGCCGGCATGCCGGCGGGCGTCGCGGAACGCCGCCGGTACGAGGAACGCGACGTTGTCGGCGCCGACGATCTGCACGTCCACGCCCGGCAGGTGCTCGTGCAGCAGCCGGTAGGCGGCCGCGACCGCGTCGGGTGTCGCGCCATCACGCTCGTTGCCGCCGACCCGGTGCTCGAAGCAGATCCCGCCGCGCACTTCGCCGCCGCAGCAACCGCCACCACCGTGGGCGTCACGCCACGGACGTACCAGCACCACTCGGACGGCTGTCAGCGTCCTTCCCCTTCCCGGCGCGTCGTCACGGACTCGTCCCCGCCCCCGTCGCCCGGCGCGACCGGCATCGGCCGGCGGGCACGGCGCAGGGCCAGGAAGGCCTCGACGATCAGCCACATGGCGAGCACGAAGATGATCACGTCCAGTGGTGCGAGGACCCAGTCGCCGGCCTCGACGAAGTTCCGCAGGTTCAGGATCAGCGCCCAGGTGGTCATGACCAGCAGGAACACCAGCGGCACGACCACCGCCACGATGCTTCTGCCGTTGCGGGTGACCCACACGGCGATGACCGCGAGTGCCAGTCCGGCGGTCAGCTGGTTGGTCGTGCCGAAGAGCTGCCACAGCACGCCGAAGGTGTAGCCGTCCTCACCGCCACCGGGCAGCAGCGCCATCGCCATCGGGACCAGCACGGCGACCAGGCCGGCCAGTGTGAGGTTGCGGGCGAACCGGCGCCAGCCGGCCAGCTCGGCGATCTCCTGCACGACGTAGCGCTGCAGCCGCACGCCGGTGTCCATCGTCGTCGCGGCGAAGGAGATGACCACGATGGCCGCGAAGATCGCCGCCAGCTCGAGGGGCACACCGAGGTTGTTCGCGAAGGCGGCGACGCCCTCGACGAAGTTGCTGACCGCACCGTCGGAGGCGGTCGCGAAGTCGGAGTAGAGACCGTCCCAGTCACTGCGGGTGGCCGCTACCCCGGCAGTGGTCGCGAGAACAGCACCCGTGGCCAGGCTGCCCTCGCCGACCGCACCGAGATAGCCGACGTGCCGAGAGTCGGTGTCCTTGTCGATCTGCTTCGACGTCGTGCCGGAGGACACCAGCGAGTGGAACCCGGAGACGGCGCCGCACGCGATGGTGATGAACAGGAACGGGAAGATCGACGGCGAGTCGGCCGGGACGTCGTTGATGACCGGGGCGACGACCGTGTCCCACCCGACGAGCAACCCGGCGGCGATGATCCCGAGCGCGATGAACAGCTGGTGGGAGTTGATGTAGTCCCGAGGCTGCAGCAGCAGCCACACCGGCAGCCTCGAGGCGAAGAACGTGTAGACGAAGAGAATGATCACCCACAGGTTCTCGGTCTTCTCGAACCCGAGCGCGGTGGCGAGCGGCGCGATGTCGACCGGTACCTGCTGTCCCACCCAGATCAGCAGGTAGAGAAGGAGCACACCGACGAGGGACGGCACCAGGGCGGGCGAGCGGGTGCGGTAGATGTACTGGCCGATCGCCATCGCGATCGGGATCTGCACGAAGATGGGGATGACCGCGCCGGGGAAGGCGACGAACAGCTGCCCGATGACCACGGCGAAAACGGCGTTCACCAACGTCAGCAGGAAGAAGATGATCAACAGGAACAACGTGCGGGCGCGGTTGCTGATGACGTCCTGTGCGACGGTGCCGATGCTGCGGGCCTTGTGCCGCATCGAGACGACGAGCGACCCGAAGTCGTGCACTCCGGCGGCGAAGATCGTGCCGAGCACGATCCAGGCCAGCGCCGGGCCCCAGCCCCAGAACACGGCGATCGCCGGCCCGACGATCGGAGCCGCCCCGGCGACGGAGGTGAAGTGGTGACCGAACACCACGTGCTTGTTGGTCGGCACGAAGTCGATGCCGTCGTTGAACTCGTGGGCCGGCGTGACGATGGCGGGGTCGAGGGCGTAGACCTTCTGTGCCAGGTACGCCGAGTAATAGCGCCAGCCGAGCCAGAACAGGCCTCCGACGACTACGGCAATCACTGCTGCGGGCATGGACGTCTCCCTTCGCCGGCGCTCCCCCGCCCTCAGCAGATCCTTGCATCCAGCGCCCCGGCCATTGTGTCGCCGCGCTGGCAAGACCTCAACTACCCGTAATAGGTCCGTAATAGGAATAGGGTCGATATTTCGTGCAGGGAGATTCGGTGAGGTCGGTGGATATCGGTCGGTCGGTGCGGGCGTCGTCGGTTGCGGAGCTGTTCTGGACCGACCCGGACGGCGCCCCCGACGGCCGGGGCGTCCTGGCGCTGAGCTGGCACGGCACCCCGGCTGTGGCGTTCACCTATGCGTTCGAGGCGCAGGCACGGGCCGTTGCCGCAGCACCGCGCGTAGCACTGACCTTGTCCGAGCAGCGGTCGACATCGGCTCCGTTCGAGCCCCTGGCCGTGACCGGCCGCCCCCGCCTCGTCGAGGACCTGGAGGGCAGCCTCTTCACCGACGAGCTGCTGGTCGAGGAGCTGCGCCGCTATCCGCCTGCGCGCAAGTTCGCCGACTCGGCCATGCTCCGGCGCGAGCACTGGTGGTACCTCCCGCGGCTCATCGTGGTCATCGACGTCCAGTCGGTGCAGCCGCTGCCCGCCCGGAGCACCGCGGACGACCATGTCCTGGTCGTGGCCCACGACGGGGTCCTCGACGTCCACGTGGTCCGGCCACGCCCGCAGCAGCCGGGGCGGGTGAGCCCGCTGGCGCTGACGATGCACGACGGTGCGGTGCCGGTCACCGGGCGGGCCGCGATGGTCGGGCAGGACGCCTCGTTCCCCGACCTCGAGCAGTGGGCCAGCTGGTGCTTCCGCGGTACCTGCGAGAACGGACTGCTCAGCCTCACGCAGCCTGCGCCCGAGGTCGGGCTTCCCGGCGTGCCCTCGTTGTGGCAGCGCGCGCGCCACCAGCACGCGTACGGCCGGGCCTGCCGGGCCGGCATCAAGCGGGCGGAGCGCCGGCAGTGACGACCAGGGGCGGGTAGACCACCTCGTTGTGCGGCGTTATCGCCGTCATCAGCTGCGGGCTTCCGTCTGCCATCAGTCCCGACATCGGCGTCAGACGGGCCTCGTCGGTGTCGAGCTCCACCAGCAGCAGGTGCGACTGCGCGGCCCAGCCGACGGTGTGCGCCTCCTCGAAGTGCTGGGGCAGGTCCTCGCGCAGCTTGCCTCCCGCACCGGAGACCACGTAGGTCCGTCCGTCGGCGCGCGACACCTGGAAGTTGTGCTCGTGTCCGGCCAGCGCCAGCCGCACACCGCCGCGGTCGAAGAGGGGCAGCAGGGTCTCCATCATGGCGGCGTCGTTCACGTGCGACGGGCCGGCACAGTAGACCGGATGGTGCGAGAAGGGGATGCGCCAGCGCACCGGCTCGGCCTCGAACGCGGCGCGCAGCCACTCCAGGTGCTTGGGGTTCTGGAAGAACCGGTCGACGTGGTCGTCGTGGACGGCCTCGGAGGTGTCGAGGCAGACGAGCTCCACGTCGCGGCCGAACCGCAGCCGGTAGAACAGTCCCGGGTCCACCGACGCCCGGTGCTGCTGGTTGAGGAACCGCTCCTGCGTGTGGAAGTTGTCCTCCATCTGCGCACGGTCGTCGCTGCCCTCGGTCTCGGTGGTGTCGTGGTTGCCTATCGCCGGGAAGACCGGCACCCGCGCGACGACGTAGCGGTAGGGCTGGAAGTAGCTGGAGTACCAGTCGTCGTCCTCCCCGCCGCTTTCGCTGTCCACCAGCCCCTCCTCCCCGATGTAGATGTTGTCGCCCAGCGAGACGACGAAACGGACGTCGTGGTGCTGCACCAGGTGGTCGAGCACCTCGGCGACCCGGCGCTGCCGCCGGCTGGACTCGGAGTCGGAGCGGATCCCGACGCCGAAGTCGCCGAGCGCCACGAAGCGGACCTGTGGCGTCGGCGCCTCCGGGTGCGGGAAGGTGCGGAAGCGCAGGTCGTAGCCGCGCCCCGCCGGAGCCAGGTCGTACCCGCCACGACGCGACGGGACCCAGTCCCACCGCTCCCCCGCCGCCCACTCCTCGCCGTCGACGACGACGCGGTACCGGTAGTCGGTGTCGGCGTCGAGCCCTTCCACCCAGGCCCACGCACGGTCCTCCGTGGTCGCGGTGGCCACGACCTCGCCGTCGTCGGCGAGCACCTCCACGCGGGCCGGCCCGAACGGCTCCGCGCCGCTGCCGATACAGGCGCGCCGCCCCGCCACCGCCACCAGGTCCTCGTCGTCGACGATCTCCCACCGGTGAGCCCCCTCGGCGCGGCGGAACCAGAACGCTCCCCAACCCACCAGCACCCGGTCGTGGGAGAGATCCACGAGGTGCACGAAGGGCTCACGGTGGATCGCCGTCTCACTCATCGTCGGTCGCTCCCGGCACACTGCCGCCGACGCTGCGCCCCTGCCGGCAGCCGCAGCAGGTCGGCGACCGGGGACACCGGCGAGGCGTCGTCGGCTCTCGAGTCGTGGCCCATCGGTGCAGTATTGCCGAACCACGCGCGGTGGGTCGCAGGTTATGCCCACATGGCCGGCTGATCGGGTGTTGACTGGAGGCATGAGTACCAGCGGTGACACGCCTCGAGACCCGTACGACCCGACGACGCAGGAGCCGCAGGCTTCGCCTGCCGACGCCCAGGGTCAGCCTCAGTCGTACGAGCAGCAGCCCGACCCCCCGTACGGCCGACCGCCGCAGCACCCGCACGGCGCAGCCGGCGCGGTGGCCACCGCCGAGGAACGCAACTGGGCCATGGCCGCGCATGTGGGGAGCTTCCTGGCGGCGTGGGCCGCGGTCGGCCTGGTGGCGCCGTTGGTCGTGATGCTCGTCAAGGGCAACGACTCCGCGTTCATCCGCCGCCATTCCGTCGAGTCGCTGAACTTCCAGATCAACGCGCTGGTCTACATCGTCGTGTTCGTCGCGTTGTCGTTCATCCTGATCGGGATCCCGCTGCTGATCGCGTACGGGATCTTCTACCTGGTCAGCGTCATCCTTGCGACGGTGCGAGCCTCCAACGGCGAGGACTACCGCTACCTGCTGACGATCCGGTTCATCTCCTGACCGATGCCGGCGCGAACCGACGCGCAGCAGGTCGCCGAGGCCCTGGTTCCGTACGTCCGTCGGCGAACGGCGACGGCGGGCCGCCTGCTGCTGGGCCTGGCCGGGCCACCGGGCGTGGGAAAGTCCACGCTGGCCGCCGCGCTCGCTACGGAGTACGCGTCGATCGAGAGACCGGACAGCGCGGTGGTCGTCGGTATGGACGGGTTCCACCTGCGGCAGGCCGACCTGGTGCACCGCGGGCTCGATCTGGTCAAGGGAGCCCCCGAGACCTTCGACGCCGACGGGTTCGTGTCCCTGCTGCGGGCGCTGCGCGACACCAGCCGTCCGGTGTCGGCGCCGGTGTTCGACCGGGTACGTGAGGAGCCGGTGCCGGACGCCCTCACCGTGACGCCGGCGCACCGACTGGTCGTCGTCGAGGGCAACTACCTTCTGCTCGACGGACCGTGGGCGCCGGTGCGTGACCTCCTCGACGAGGTGTGGCACGTGCGCCTGCCCGACGATCTCCGTGTGCCTGACCTGGTGCAGCGGCACGTCGCGCACGGCCGTACGCCGGAGGCTGCACGTGAGTGGGTGTTGCGCAGCGACGAGGCCAACGCCCGGCTCGTCGCGGCCGCGGCGTACCGTGCCGACGCCGTGGTCGACCTCTTGTCCGGTCGGCTCGAACCCGTCGCTCGCCCGGAAGTGCGTTGACCAAACGGCGACTGGCACGCCCTTTCCGATGCGGGTTCAGGCGCCGGGTGGGAGGCCGATGTCGTGGGTGTGGCCGCGGTGGTCGACGAGGTAGATGCGGCCGTGCGGTGACTTGAACAGGTAGATGCCGTGGAAGGGCTGTTGGCAGTGCCAGCCGGCGAAGGTCTTGGCTCGGTGGTGCTTGGGATGGAGGGGGCCGAGGTTGCTGAGCACGGTGTGGCCGCGGGGCCAGGCGATGTTGTGGTCGCCCTGACAGGTGCGGGACCGGCAGCTGCAGTAGGGAAACACGCAGGTGGGGTTCTTGACCACCATCGCCTCGCGCAGCATGCCGCGGACGAACCGGTCGTCGCTGCTGGGCATGTTGTCGAGGTCGATGACGGGTCGGAGGGTGACGAAGGCGTGGCCGAGGATGTCGCGCGCCTGGGACATGGTGATGGGGCCGACGCCGTCGAGGGTGGCCGCGCCGTTGCGGGTGCCGGCCCACTGCTCGGCGGTGAAGTGGACGTAGAGGGTGGTTTCGGGCCACGGCCCGGCCGGTGAGCCGGCCTCACGGCTGGCGCGGTCACGACCGCCCGATCCTGCGGGTGGCGTCGACTCGGTGGCGCGGCGTTGCAGGTCGAGCAGCTGGTGAGGGTTGGCCAGGATGCCCAGGGCCTTGGCACGGCGGATCGGCTTGGGGTCGGTGTCGCCGAGCCGGCCGAGCCAGTCAGCGACCCGGTCGACGGCGGCGTTGAAACGCAGCGCGTCGGCGGCGTCGGCGCAGAAGCCGCCCGACACGAGGCCGTGGTCGTCCTCGCCGTCGAGGATGACGTGCCGACGGTCCTGGGCCTCCTGCGCGTCGTCCTCGGCGGCGTCGGGGTCGGTGTCGATGACCACCTGCTTGACCAGCTCGGTCAGCCGTTTGGCGCCCAGCCCGGACAGGATCGGCATGATCCGCGCCTGCGCCAGCGCCACCTGTTCGACCGACAGGGTGCGGGTGGCCTCGGCCACCAGCCGCGCCCGCCACCCCGCGATGACACCCTCGCGCAGCGCCTGCAGCACCCAGGGCAGCCGGTGGCGCAGATCCTGGGCGACCGCCAGCTGTGCCCGGGCGGTGTGCTCGCTCAGGTGCGCGGCGGCGGCGAACTCACAGATCGCGAACTCGTCGATCGCCGGGGTGCCGGCACCGCCGACCTGCACGAGCCGCGCCGCACCGGGCGCCAGCGTGTCGGGCACCCTGGCGCTGGCCGCGGCGAAGGTAGCCAACGCCTCATGGCGTTGGGCGTCGCAGAACGACTTCAGCCGCTCCATCGCGTTCGCGTACTCCAACGCCCGCACCTCGTCGAGCAGGCTCGGGTCGACGTCGGCCAGCCCGGCCATCAGCACCGGCCCCGGCGGCACCTCCCGCAACCTGCTCGACTCGAACATATGTTCAGTCTAGCGGCGAACACCCGCACCCGACCGATGACTTCGTCGCCTGTGCACATGCGCCGCAATCCACAGCCAGCAAGCAAAAACCCACCCATGGGCAAGTCGTCACGTCGACGCTTGTGCCAGGTCCGATCCCTCGCGGCCCAGCGCGGTCAGCCGACTCAGCGCCCGGAAGTACTTCTTGCGGTAACCGCCGCCGAGCATGTCCGGCGCGAACAGCCGATCCAAAGCCACCCCGCTGGCCACCACGGGCAGGTCACGGTCGTAGAGCCGGTCGACGAGGACGACGAGGCGTAGCGCCAACGCCTGGTCGTGCACCTCGCGGACATCCTCCAGGCATACCGTCGATACGCCGTCCAGCAGGGCGCCGTAGCGCGACGGATGCACGTCCGGGAGGTGCCGGCACAGATCAACGAAGTGGTCCAGCGACGCGTCCGGGCGCGCAATGGCGGTCTTGTGCACCTGCTCGTCCGACTCCGGCTCCGGCGCACTGGGCCGGCCGCGGTGCCGGTAGTCCTCGCCGTCGATGCGGTGCACCTGGAAGTGCTCGGCGAGCGACTGGATCTCGCGGAGGAAGTCCTGGGCAGCGAACCTGCCCTCGCCGAGACTCCCGGGAAGGGTGTTGGACGTGGCCGCGAGACGCACTCCGGCGTCGACGAGTCGCGTCAGCAGGGTCGACACGAGCACGGTGTCCCCCGGGTCGTCGAGCTCGAACTCGTCGACGCAGACGAGTCGGTACGACGACAAGACGTCCACGGCCTTGGCGAAGCCCAGCGCCCCCACCAGGTGGGTGAGCTCCACGAAAGTGGCGAACAGCTTCGGCCCCGGCACGGAGTGCCACAACGAGGCGAGCAGGTGGGTCTTGCCGACGCCGAAGCCGCCGTCGAGATACACCCCGACCGGCCCGGTCGGTCCCTTGTCCCGCCGGAACCACGACCGCCGGCGGCCCTGCTCGGCCAGCGACGCGGCAAAGCCGCGCAGCAGGTCGACCGCCTGCTCCTGGGAGGGGTGCGCCGGGTCGGGCTCGTAGGTCTCGAACCGCACGCTGTCGAAGCGCGGCGGCGGCACCAGCTCGGCGACCAGTCGGTCCGGTGGCACGCGCGGGTCGCGGTCGACGAGATGGTGCGGCACGGCGCCAGCCTACGAGGCTTCCTTGCCCGCAGGTCATGGCAGGATCAGCGGCGTGCAGGCGCTCTACCCGACCTCGCCGTCCTCGTTGACCGACGACGACATCGCGGAGCTCTACAGCTACCCGGTCGAGCGCACCTGGGTGCGCGCGAACTTCGTCTCCAGTGCCGACGGCGCCGTGCAGGGCGGGAACGAGCGGGCCGACTCCATCTCCACACGCGCAGACCAGCGCGTGTTCGCCCTGTTGCGGTCACTCTGCGACGTCGTCGTGGTCGGCGACGGCACCGCGCTCGCCGAGGGGTATGCCCCGGTGCGTCGGCACGAGGTCGACGAGGACCTGCGCCGCCGCCACGGGCTCACCGCCGTACCGTCGATCGCCGTGGTGTCGCTGACCGCCGACGTGCCCGACGACTTGCTGCATGGCGGTGAGGCACCGACGCTGCTGTTCACCGTCGACTCGGCCCCGGCGGCACGCGTAGCCTCGGCCCGCGCCCTCACCGAGGTGGTGGTCGCCGGAGACGAGACGATCGAACCGTCGACGGTGGTGGATGCGCTCGCCGCGCGCGGTTACCAGCGGATCCTCCTGGAGGGCGGTCCCGCGCTGATGCGCAGCTTCGTGGCCGCCGGCCGGTGCGACGAGCTCTGCCTGACGATCAGCGCACTGCTCGTGGGCGGTGACCGGCACCGGGTACTGCGCGGCGGGGCGATCGACCCGCCGCAGCCGCTGCAGCTGCGCCATCTGCTGGAGGAGGACGGCACGTTGTTCTGTCGCTACATCCGGGTGCGAGGCTGAGCCATGGACCTACCCGTCAACCCGCCGGTCTCGCCGATGCTCGCCCGGTCCGTCAAGCACATCCCCGAACCGGGCAAGACCGAGGGCGGCTTCCTGTACGAGCCCAAGTGGGACGGCTTCCGCTGCATCGTCTTCCGGGACGGCGACGAGGTCGAGCTCACCAGCCGCAACGAGCGGCCGATGACCCGCTACTTTCCGGAGGTGGTGGAGGCGGCCAAGGAGTCGCTGCCAGCGCGGTGCGTCCTCGACGGCGAGCTCGTGGTCACGATGGGCGGTCGGCTGCAGTTCGAACGGCTGCAGGAACGCATCCACCCCGCGCAGTCACGCGTTCGCCGGCTGTCGGTGGAGACGCCGACGTCGTTCGTGGCGTTCGACGTGCTCGCGCTGGACGACCGGGACCTCACCGAGCAGCCGATGGCCGAGCGACGCACGGTTCTCGAAGGCATCCTGGGCCAGCCGACACCAGGGATCCACCTCACGCCGGCGACCCGCGACCACCCGACCGCGCTGTCCTGGTTCGGACAGTTCGAGGGAGCCGGCCTCGACGGCGTGGTGGCCAAGCCGCTCTCGTCGGTCTACGAAGCCGGTGTGCGCGCGATGTTCAAGATCAAGCACGAGCGCACCGCCGACGTCGTCGTTGCCGGCTACCGGCTGCACAAGACGTCCAAGCCCGAACGGCCGCTGCTCGGCTCACTGCTGCTCGGCCTGTACGACGGCAGCGGTGGCCTGCAGCACGTCGGGGTCTCCGCCGCCTTCGCCGCCGCCCGGCGCGCCGAGCTGTACGACGAGCTCGTTCCGCTCGAGATACCGGCCGACGAGCACCCGTGGGGCGCGTGGGCCGCCGCCGAGGCCGGTGACCGGCGACCGGGGTCGGAGTCGCGGTGGAGCGCCGGCAAGGACCTGTCCTGGACGCCGCTGAGGCCCTTCCTGGTCTGCGAGGTGGGCTACGACCACATGGAGGGCACCCGGTTCCGGCACACCGCCCAGTTCAAGCGCTGGCGCCCCGACCGCGATCCGGAGTCCTGCACCTACGACCAGCTGGAGGAGCCTGTCAGCTACGACCTCGCCGAGATCCTCAGGCCGTGATGCTTGGTCCCTGGGCCAGGAAGCGCAACGATAGAACCACAACGCGGCAGCGTTGCCCCGGCCCTGTTGCCCCTGCGAGGGGCGTGGAGGTTACGACATGTACGACGTCGTCCTGTTGATCGAGAAGGCCATCTCCAAGGCCGACGCCGTCCAGGTGGCCGGTCTGCACGAGTCGCTGGACGAACCCGTCCGGTACCACGTGATCCTGCCCTGCGAGGACGCCGCCTCCCGGATCGAGACGGCGCTGGGCTCCATCGCCGCCAGCGAGGTGCTGGCCACGTCGGCGATGAGCTACCCCGAGATGGACCTCGACGAGCTGCAGCGCGAGATCCGCGGGGAGGCGCAGAAGGCGCTCGACGCCAGCCTGCGGTTCATGCAGGCGACGAGCCACGAGGCGACCGGCGAGGTGAGCAGCGAGGACCCCATTGCGGCGCTGGCGCGGGCCGTGGAGGCCCGCGGCGCCGCGGAGGTGATCATCCTCACCCGTCCGCACCTCGTCGCCGAGTTCTTCCACCTCGACTGGACGTCGAAGGCCCGGCGCAAGATCGGCGTACCGTGCCTGCACCTGCTCGAGCACGAGAACCTCGACGAGCAGGCGGGCCAGGGCGAGGGTGTCAGCGGCATGTGAAGCGCCCGGCCGGGTAATGCGATCATGGGATGCGGCGTCGTGCCCCACGGCGCCGCGACATGTGTCTAGAGCAAGAGGAGCCCCATGGACGTCTGGCCCGGTGACTCGTACCCCCTGGGCGCGACGTACGACGGTGCGGGGACCAACTTCGCGCTGTTCTCCGAGATCGCCGACCGGGTCGAGCTCTGCCTGTTCGACGACGACGGGGAGGAGACCCGCGTCGAGCTGACCGAGCGCGATGCGTTCGTCTGGCACGGCTACCTCCCCCGGGTGAGCCCGGGACAGCGCTACGGCTTCCGCGTGCACGGGCCGTACGAACCGGAGCAGGGGCACCGCTGCGACCCCTCCAAGCTGCTGCTGGACCCCTACGCGCAGGCGATCGAGGGCGAGGTCGACTGGGACCAGGCGTTGTTCTCCTACACGTTCGGTGACGAGAACAAGCGCAACAGCGACGACTCCGCGCCGCACGCGATGAAGTCAGTGGTGACCAACCCCTACTTCGACTGGCAGGACGACCGGCTCCCCCGCCGCCCCTATCACGAGACCGTCATCTACGAGGCGCACGTCAAGGGCCTCACCCAGACTCACCCCGGCATACCCGAGGAGATCCGCGGCACCTACGCCGGGCTCGCGCACCCGGCGATGGTCGACCACCTGACGTCGCTCGGCGTCACCGCGGTCGAGCTGATGCCCGTGCACCAGTTCGTCAACGACTCCACGCTGGTCGACAAGGGCCTCGCCAACTACTGGGGCTACAACACCATCGGCTTCTTCGCCCCGCACAACGCTTACTCCTCCGGTGGGCAGGCCGGCGAGCAGGTGACCGAGTTCAAGGCGATGGTGCGCGAGCTGCACCGCGCCGGTATCGAGGTGATCCTCGACGTCGTCTACAACCACACCGCCGAGGGCAACCACCTCGGGCCGACCCTGGCCTTCCGCGGCATCGACAACGACGCGTACTACCGGCTGGTGGACGACGACCGGCGCCACTACTACGACACCACGGGCACCGGCAACACGCTGCTGATGCGGCACCCCTACGTCCTGCAGCTCATCATGGACTCGCTGCGCTACTGGGTCACCGAGATGCACGTCGACGGGTTCCGCTTCGACCTCGCCGCCAGCCTGGCCCGCCAGTTCCATGAGGTCGACCGGCTGAGCGCCTTCTTCGACCTGGTCCACCAAGACCCGGTCGTCTCGCAGGTGAAGCTGATCGCCGAGCCCTGGGATGTCGGCCCAGGCGGCTACCAGGTCGGCAACTTCCCGCCGGCGTGGACGGAGTGGAACGGCAAGTTCCGCGACTGTGTCCGTGACTTCTGGCGCGGCGAGCCGAGCACGCTGGGTGAGTTCGCGAACCGGCTGTCCGGCTCGTCCGACCTGTACGAGGACGACGGCCGGCGCCCGCACGCGTCCATCAACTTCGTCACCGCCCACGACGGCTTCACGCTGCGCGACCTGGTGTCGTACAACGAGAAGCACAACGAGGCCAACGGCGAGGGCAACAACGACGGCGAGAGCCACAACCGCTCCTGGAACTGCGGTGTGGAGGGTCCGACCGACGACCCGGCCGTCAACGAGCTCCGCGCGCGGCAGCAGCGCAACATGCTCACCACCTTGCTGCTGAGCCAGGGCGTGCCGATGCTGCTGCACGGGGACGAGCTGGGCCGCACCCAGCAGGGCAACAACAACACCTACTGCCAGGACTCGGAGCTGTCCTGGGTGAGCTGGGAGGACGCCGACGAGTCGCTGGTCGAGTTCGTGCGCACGCTGACCCGGCTGCGTGCCGACCACCCGGTGTTCCGTCGCCGCCGGCACTTCACCGGTGAAAGCCAGGGCGACAACCTTCCCGACATCGTCTGGCTTCGTCCCGACGGCAGCGAGATGGGCGACGACGACTGGCAGACCGGCAGGCTCACGCTCGCGGTCTTCCTGAACGGTGACGGGATCCTCGAGCCGGGCATCCGCGGGGAGCAGATCACCGACGACTCGTTCCTGATGCTGCTCAACGCCGGACCCGACGACGTCGAGTTCAGCCTGCCCGACGGCCCGTACGGCGACGCGTGGCAACAGGTGCTCTACACCGCTGACCCGGAACCCGAGGGTGAGCACGACGTCATCCCGGCGGAGTCGCAGATCAAGGCCGCCGCGAGGTCGGTCGTCCTGATGCGCCGTGCCTGACCCGACCGGCACGTACCGGCTGCAGATGCACGCCGGCTTCGGGTTCGCCGCGGCCGCCGAGCAGGTCCCCTACCTCGCCCGGCTGGGCGTCTCGCACCTCTACCTTTCCCCGGTGCTCCAGGCCACGGCCGGCTCCATGCACGGGTACGACGTGGTCGACCACAGCCGCGTCTCCGCCGAGCTGGGTGGGGAGGCCGGACTGGTCGAGCTCGCCGACACCGCACACCGCCACGGGTTGCGCATCCTCGTCGACGTGGTCCCCAACCACATGGCGCTGGTGCCACCGGAGAACCTCATCCGGCCTCTGTGGGAGGTGCTGCGCGACGGCCGTGACGCCGCCACCGCGCACTGGTTCGACATCGACTGGGAGGCCGGGGACGGCAGGCTCGCCCTGCCGCTCCTCGGTGACACCCTCGAGCAGACGCTGGCCGCCGGCGACCTGGTCCTCGACGTCGCCGACGGCGAGCAGGTCGTCCGCTACTTCGACCACGTGTTCCCGGTCGCGACGGGCTCCGCGGGGAGCGCACACGAGGACGGCGACGTGGGCGCGGTGCTGCGGCGCCAGCACTACCGGCTCGCGAGCTGGCGGGAGAAGGACGAGCTTTTGAACTACCGCCGGTTCTTCGACGTCGACTCGCTGATCGCGGTCCGGGTGGAGGAGCCGCCGGTGTTCGAGGCCACCCACCGGGTGCTCCTCGACCTGCACGCGCGCGGCGTCGTCGACGCGTTCCGCATCGACCATCCGGACGGGCTCGCCGACCCCCAGGGCTACCTGCGCCGGCTGCACGCGGCCACCGACGGCGCGTGGGTCCTCGTGGAGAAGATCCTCGAGCACGGAGAGTCTCTGCCGAGGTCCTGGCCGTGCGCCGGCACCACCGGCTACGACGCGATGCTGGCCGTGCAGACCGCGCTGGTGGACCCGGCGGCGACACCGACGCTGGACCGGGTCTGGAGCCAGGCCGGCGGCGAGCCGGACCTGGACCGGGCGGAGGAGGCCGCCAAGCGCGACGCCGTCGACCTGATGCTGACCGCCGAGGTGGACCGGCTGTGCCGCGCCGCGGTCGCCGCGACCGGTCACCCGGACGCCCGACGGCTGCGCGCCGCGCTGGTGGAGCTGCTGGTGGCGGTCGACGTGTACCGGGCCTACGTCCGGCCCGGGGAGCCGGTCGACATGGAGTCCGCGCAGCGGCTGGAGCAGGCAGGGCGAAGAGCACGCGAACGTCGCCCCGACCTGGCCGACGACCTCGACCTGCTGCTGGACCTGGCGCGGGGAGAGCGTCCGGGGGAGGCGGCGGCGGACTTCGTCGTACGGTTCCAGCAGACCTGCGGCCCGGTGATGGCCAAGGGAATCGAGGACACCACGTTCTACCGCTGGCACCGCATGGTCGCGCTCAACGAGGTCGGCAGCGACCCCGCGGTGGCAGCCAAGGCCTCCGCCGACGCGATGCACGCATGGGCGCAGCGCCAGCAGCAGCTCTGGCCGCTGGGCATGACGACACTGTCGACGCACGACACCAAGCGCAGCGAGGACGTCCGCGCCCGGCTGCTCGCGGCGGCGCAGCACCCGCGGCTCTGGGAGGAGTCGTCGGCGCCGTTCCTCGAGGCGGCGGACGAGGCGGACGTCGACCGGCCGACCGCCCTGCTGCTGTGGCAGACGCTCCTCGGCGCCTGGCCCCTCACCAAGGACCGGCTGCACGACTACCTCCGCAAGGCGATGCGAGAGGCCAAGCAGCACACCGCGTGGGTCGACGGTGACGAGGACTACGAGCGGCGCGTCCTGGCCCTCGCCGACCGCGCGCAGGCTCCGGGCCCGATGCGCGCGGCGGTGGAGTCCGCGCTCGCCGCGACGGTCGACGACGCGCGCGCCACCATGCTCGCGGCCAAGCTGCTCCAGCTGTGCCTGCCCGGGGTCCCCGACGTGTACCAGGGCTGCGAGCTGGTCACCGACTCGCTCGTGGACCCCGACAACCGCCGCCCGGTGGACTTCGAGCGGCGCGCACGACTGCTGGCACGGCTGGACACGACCGCCGAGCGCTCCGGTCTCGACCTCGACGAGGAGAAGCTGCTGGTGACCTCGGCGGCGTTGCGGCTCCGCCGGCAACGGCCGGCGGCGTTCGGTGCGGACGGCTCCTACGAGCCGCTGCCGGCGAGCACGGAGCACGCGACCGGGTTCGTCCGCGGTGGTGAGGTGGCCTGCGTGGTGACCCGCGCCCCGGCGCGCCTCGCGGCCGACGGCGGCTGGGGTGCAGCCACCGTGACGCTGCCGGAGGATCGCTGGACCGACGTGCTGACCGGCGCCGTCCACCACGGCGGCGCCGTGCGTTGCTCCGACCTCTTCGCGACGCTGCCGGTGGCGCTGCTGGAGCGAGGATGACGGTGTTCGAGGTGTGGGCGCCGCACGCCCGCGAGGTCGTCGAGGTCGTGCTCGACAGCGGCCGGAAGCCGATGACGGCCGCACGCAGCGGATGGTGGCGGGTGGAGCTGGACGCCCCTGCCGGAACGACGTACGCGTTCGCGCTCGACGGCGGCGAGCCCCTCCCCGATCCGCGTGCTCTCCGCCTGCCACGCGGCCCGGAGGCGCCGGCAGAGGTGTTCGACGTCGCCGACTTCGCCTGGAGCGACGACGCGTGGCGCGGCGTACAGCTTTCCGGTGCCGTGATCTACGAGCTGCACATCGGCACCTTCACCGACGCGGGGACGTTCGACGCCGCGATCGACCGCCTCGGCCACCTGGTGGAGCTCGGGGTGGATCTGGTCGAGGTGATGCCGGTCAACACGTTCCCCGGCCGCGACGGATGGGGCTACGACGGGGTCGGGCTGTTCGCCGTGCACGAGCCGTACGGCGGGCCCCGCGCGTTCCAGCGGTTCGTCGACGCCTGCCACGCACGGGGGCTCGGCGTGTGCCTGGACGTCGTGTACAACCACCTCGGTCCCAGCGGGAACCACCTCGGCGCGTTCGGCCCGTACTTCACCGACCAGTACGCGACGCCGTGGGGACCGGCGCTGAATCTCGACGACGTCGGCAGCGACGAGGTGCGGGCGTTCGTGCTCGACAACGTGGTGCAGTGGCTGCGCGACTTCCATGTCGACGCGCTGCGGCTCGACGCGGTGCACGCGCTGTTCGACGCCCGTGCGCTCCCGATCCTCGAGGAGATGTCGACCGTCGTCGACGACCTGGCCGCCGAGCTCGACCGGCCACTGTGGCTGATCGCCGAGTCCGACCGCAACGACCCGCGCACGGTCACGCCACGCGACGAAGGGGGCCTGGGGCTGCACGCGCAGTGGGCCGACGACGTGCACCACGCGCTGCACGTGCTGCTGACCGGGGAGACGCAGGGCTACTACGCCGCGTTCGCCGGACCGGACGCGCTCACCAAGACCCTGACCCGGGTCTTCTTCCATGACGGCAACTGGTCGTCCTTCCGCGGACGGTCACACGGGCGCCCCATCGACCGCGCACGCGTGCCGGGGTGGCGGTTCGTGGCGTCGCTGCAGACCCACGACCAGGTCGGCAACCGGGCCACCGGCGACCGGCTCTCGGCGTCGCTGCCACCCGGGTTGCTGGGCTGCGGTGCGGCACTGCTGCTGACCTCGGCGTGCACGCCGATGCTGTTCATGGGCGAGGAGTGGGGCGCGTCGACCCCGTGGCAGTACTTCACCGACCATCCCGACCCCGACCTCGCCGAGGCGGTGCGGCAGGGACGCCGCGAGGAGTTCGCCGAGCACGGCTGGGACCGCCGCCGCGTCCCCGACCCCGAGAACCCCGTGACCGTGGAGCAGTCCCGGCTCGACTGGTCGGAGGTGGACCGAGACCCGCACGTCCGCCTGCTCGGCTGGTACCGGGCGCTGATCCGGCTGCGCCGCGAGCGTGTCGACCTGCGCGACCCGCACCTGGACCGGGTGGTGGTGCGACACGACGAGGCGTCCCGGACCGTGGTGGTGCACCGCGGTGACCACCGGGTGGCGGTCAACCTGGCCGACGAGCCGCGGACGCTGGACCTCGACACCGACGCGGCCGGGCTCGACGTACTCCTGGCCTGGGACCCGTCGGCGGCCACGCTGGAGCACCGGAGTCTGCGGCTCGGCCCGCAGTCGGCCTGCATCGTGGGTCCGGCGACCTGAGGGGTCTGGCCCAGGGCTTGTGCGTCAGCGGGGGCCGCGCACACCGACGACGACCAGTGCGACGCCGAGGCCCGCGAGGAGCGGACCAACGATGGCCCAGACGGCGACACCGGTCATGGGGCTCCCGCCGAGGTAGCCCAGGCCCTGGAAGGTCCACACCGCACCGACGACCAGCAGCACGGCGCCGATCGCAACCGGGAGCGCCCTCCTCATCGGTGCCTCCACCAGGGGACCTCCGGGACCGGCATGCACGGGATGCTGCCACGTCGGCACCACCGGCGCCACGCCGCACCGCTCTGCCGGTGCGCCGGAGCCCGACTCGTGTCGGTGGCGACCCGGCCGCACCGGTCCTACGTTGGTGAGGCGGGGAGGTCGGCGTAGGTTCCCGCGATCGCACGAGGGGGAGGCGACCATGGTCGAGCGGACCACCGAGGCGACCACGTGCTGCGTCGTCGGCTGCGGCCCGGCCGGGGCGATGCTGGGGCTGCTGCTCGCCCGGGCCGGTGTGGACGTCGTCGTGCTGGAGAAGTACCAGGACTTCTTCCGAGACTTCCGCGGCGACACGATCCATGCCTCCACGCTGCAGCTGCTCGACGAGCTCGGGCTGCTCGAGGGGTTCCAGCGGCTGCCGCAGCAGCACACCCGCCGCATCTCCATCCTGACCGACGACGGCGAGCTGCCGTTCGGTGACTTCACCCGCCTGCCCGGGCGGTTCCAGTACATCTCGTTCGTGCCGCAGTGGGACTTCCTCACGTTCATCACCGACGAAGCCCGCCGCTACCCGACGTTCACGTTGCGGCAGGGCAGCGAGTTCACCGGGCTCATCGTCGAGCACGGTGAGGTGCGGGGCGTGCGCTACCGAGCCCCCGACGGCGGGGAGCACGAGCTACGGGCCGTGCTCACCGTCGGGACCGACGGACGGCACTCGGCGGTACGGCGCGAGGCCGGGCTGACGCCGGTGGAGTTCGGTGCGCCGATGGACGTGGCCTGGTTCCGGCTGCCGCGCGCGGCGGGCGACCCGGCGAGCACGTTCGGCCGGTTGGTGCCCGGCCGGCTGATCCCGATGATCGACCGGCGTACGTACTGGCAGGGCGCCTACACGATGCCGAAGGGCTCGTTCTCGGAGCTGAAGGAACAGGGCATCGCGACGATGCGCGACGAGATCGCCCACGCCATGCCCTGGCTGGCCGACCGGCTGCAGGGCGCGCTGCGCAGCTGGGACGACGTGGGCTTCCTCGAGGTCCGGGTCAACCGGCTGCAGCGCTGGCACCGTCCCGGCCTGCTGTGCCTCGGCGACGCGGCGCACGCCATGTCGCCGATCGGGGGCGTCGGCATCAACCTCGCCGTCCAGGACGCGGTGGCTGCGGCCAACCTGCTCGCCGAGCCGCTGCGCCGTGGTGCTGTCACCGAGCGCGACCTGGCCGCCGTACAGCGTCGTCGCCTGCTGCCGACTCGCGTGACCCAGACCGTTCAGCTGGCGATCCAGCGCAACATGATCTCGCCGATCCTGGAGCGCCGCGCGAGTGCGACGGTGCCCGGGCGGATGCGGGTGGTGATGTCGCTGCCGCCGGTCCGGCGCTTCGTCGCCCGCTTCATGGCGCTCGGCGTACGCAACGAGCACGTCCGGAGCGCGACCGCACGCCGTTCCCGTCGAGCGACCCGCGGTGTGGCGCCTCTTTCCGGGCGTAGCCCCCGCCGACTGTGATCGTTGACACATCAGGGGTTGTTGCCGGCTCGCCGCCGGTGATGCGTGAACAGCAGGGGGTGGGCCGTGGGCGACGTCGCGCCCGAGTTCGAGGACTGGTGGCGCGTGGCGCCGAACCCGGTCTGTCCGCCGTGGTGCGAGAGCAACCACGGCATCGCGGAGTTCACCGAGGCGGGCGCGATCAGCCACTGCGCCACGCTCATCGACACGCCACGGGTCACGGTGGAGCGTGTCCTGTGGCAGTCGGAGGACGGCTGCGGCGGCGTGGAACCCGCCGAGAAGCTGCGGGTCACCACCCACCGTCCCGACGGGACACAGCGGGTGTCGACGGTCGATGCGACACCGCTGGTCGCGCGACTGCGCAGCGAGTTCCTGTCCCTTCGGGAGCCACCGGCCGGCTGAGTCGGTACGGGCCCAGGCTCACCAGTTCGCGGCGTTTTTGCGGCTCGGCTGCACGCGCGGCGGCTCGCCGGGCATCTTCGGGTAGTCCGGCGGGTACGGCATGTCGGCAAGACCCTCCTGCCGGTCGCGTTCGTACATCGCGAGCAACGGCTCCAGCGAGTGCGCGCGGTCGTCGATGGCCTTGTGCAGGTCGCCGACGTCGGCGAACCGGTCCGGCATGGTGAAGATCGTGAAGTCGCCGGGCGCCACCGAACCCAGCTCCTCCCAGCGCAGCGGCGCCGAAACCGGGGCACCCGGCCTGGGCCGCAGCGAGTAGGCACTGGCGATGGTCCGGTCCCGCGCGTTCTGGTTGAAGTCGACGAAGACCCTGGTGCCGCGCTCCTCCTTCCACCACCTGGTGGTGACCGCGTCGGGCGTCCGCCGTTCCAGCTCCCGGCCGAACGCGATCGCTGCGTGCCGTACGTCGGTGAACGTCCAGCGCGGCTCGATCCGCACGTAGATGTGCACGCCACGACCGCCGGACGTCTTCGGGAAGCCGGCGATTCCCAGCTCGTCGAGCAGCTCGCGGGCGGCGTACGCCACCTGCACCGCGTCGGCGAAGTCGGTACCCGGCTGCGGGTCGAGGTCGATGCGGAGCTCGTCGGGGTGCTCGACGTCGTCCCGGCGTACCGGCCACGGGTGGAACGTGATCGTGCCCATCTGCGCGGCCCACACGAGTACGGCGGGCTCGGTGGGGCACACCTCGTCGGCGGTGCGGCCCGACGGGAAGGTGATGTGCGCCGTCTCCACCCACGAGGGCGCACCCTTGGGCACCCGCTTCTGGTAGAACGCGTCGCCGCGGTTGTCCGCACGGGTGGCGATCACCGCGCCCTCGAAGACACCCCTCGGCCACCGCTCCAGCGTCGTGGGCCGTAGCGCGGTGGCGCGCATGATGCCCTCCCCCACGGCCGCGTAGTACCGCGCCACGTCGCCCTTGGTGGCGGCGGGGCTGCGGTCGGTGGCCGGGAAGATCACGCGCTCGGGGTTGGAGACGCGTACCCCACGACCCTCCACCTCGACCTCGATCGCGTCGCTCATGAGCCCAACCTAGGGCACCCACGAGGTCCATGGAGCCGACGCGACAGTGCGGCTGCTGCCGCGCCGGGTTACCACCGTCTCACTACGATGGCCGGTATGACCTACCGCGTGGAACGTAGCGACGCCGAGTGGCGTGAGCGCCTCAGCCCCGAGGAGTACCAGGTGCTCCGGCAGGCCGGCACCGAGCGGCCGTGGACCGGGGAGTACGTCGACACCAAGACCGAGGGCGTCTACCGGTGCCGGGCCTGCGACACCGAGCTGTTCCGGTCGGCCACCAAGTTCGAGAGCCACTGCGGCTGGCCGTCGTTCTACTCGCCGCTGGCCGAGGACCGCGTGGAGTACATCGAGGACAACAGCCTCGGCATGCGTCGCGTCGAGGTGCGCTGTGCCAACTGCGGCTCCCACCTCGGGCACGTGTTCGAGGGCGAGGGGTACGACGTACCCACCGACCAGCGCTACTGCATCAACAGCATCAGCGTCCGTCTCGAGCCGCAGGCCTGACGCCGTCGGCGCGTGGCGTACGTCGCGCGCGGCGCTGTCGCGCACGCCTCGGCGGACGTCCGGCGGCCCTGTGGACGGTAGACCCGCGACGTCGGCGGACTCTGCGACCCTTTCCCGGTGCCGAACTCATCTGACGACCAGCCCGACCCGGTGCTGGCGAAGATCCGCAAGCTGTTGGCCAAGGCCGAGGACTCCGCCGCCACTGCGGAGGAGGCGGACGTCTACAACGCCAAGGCCAGCGAGCTCATGGCCGCCTACGGCATCGACCGCGCCCTGCTGGCGGCGGCCGACCCCGACAGCGACGTCGTCGGTGACCGCGTCGTCGTGCTCGAGGCACCGTACGCACGTGACAAGGCGTCGCTGCTGAGCGGCGTCGCGCACCAGATGCGGTGCCGGGCCGTGCTCCGCACCCGCTATCCCGACGGGGCGAAGGAGCTGTCCCTGCACCTGTTCGGCTACGACTCCGACCTGCTGCGGGCCGACCTGCTCTACACCAGCCTGCTGGTGCAGGCCTCGATCGGCATGGTGCGGGCGCCGGTGCCGGTCGGCGAGAGCGTCGCGGCGTTCCGGCGCTCATGGCTGGCTGGGTTCACCCGCGCCGTGGTCGACCGGCTGGCAGCGGCCGAGGAGAAGGCCGCGAGCGACGCCGAGCGCGAGGCCGCGGCCGGACCGCCCCAGCGATCGGTGGCACTGGTGCTGGCCGACCGGTCGGCCGTGGTCGACGACGCGCTGGCGCGGCAGTACCCACGGCTGCACAGCGGCCGTCGCCGGGCGCTGTCGGGCTCGGGCATGGCCGACGGCTGGGCCGCCGGCCAGCGCGCGGACCTCGGTGGCGGCAAGCTGGGCAGACCGTCGCGGCCGTCGCGCGGTGCGCTGGGTGCCTGACCGGTGCGCTAAGGCCGCACGGCCTCTCGGCGGCGGGGCCTACGGCAGGGCTGCGACCAGGTCACCGACGGCCCGGGCACGGCCGGTGTAGAACGGCACCTCCTCGCGCACGTGCCGCCGGGTCTCGCTGCCCCGCAGATGGCGCATCAGGTCGACGATGCGGTACAGCTCGTCCGCCTCGAACGCCAGCATCCACTCGTAGTCGCCGAGCGCGAACGACGACACCGTGTTGGCCCGGACGTCCGGGTAGTCGCGGGCCATCTTGCCGTGCTCGGCGAGCAGCGCCCGCCGCTCCTCGTCGGGCAGCAGGTACCACTCGTAGGACCGCACGAACGGGTAGACGCAGACGTAGGCGCGCGTCTCCTCCTCGGCCAGGAACGCCGGGATGTGACTCTTGTTGAACTCCGCCGGGCGGTGCAGCGCCATCTGCGACCAGACCGGCTCCAGGTGCCGGCCCAGCGTCGTACGCCGGAACCGCTGGTAGGCGTCCTGCAGGTCGTCGCTGGACTCGGCGTGGGTCCACACCATCAGGTCGGCGTCCGCGCGCAGCCCCGCCAGGTCGTAGCTGCCGCGCACCCGCACGTCCTTGGCCTCGAGCTGGGCGAAGAGGTTCTCGACCTCGGCTGTCATCCCCCGGCGGTCACCGTCGGCCAGCGGGTACGCCACCCGGAACACCGACCACATCGTGTACCTGATCGTGGCGTTGAGGTCCTTCGCGGCCTTGCCCGCGTTGGGCCGTCGCTGCGGTTCCGTCATCGCTGCCCCCTCGCAGTGGGCTCCCCGCTCCTCCGCGCGTCGCTCATACCGTGATTCTCCCCTGTTGCCGCAGGTCGTCGACCAGGTGGGTGACCGCCGCCCGGGCCGAGGCGACGCAGGCGGGGATGCCGAGGCCGTCGTACGCCGCTCCGCACACCGCGATCCCGCGCAGCCCGGCGACACCGGCACGGATCGCCGCCACCCGCTCCCGGTGACCCACGGTGTACTGCGGCAGCCCACCACCCCAGCGGGTGACACGGGTGCCGACGGGTGCGCTGACCACACCGGTGGCGGCCCGCAGGTCGGCCAGCGCGACCGCGGCGAGGTCCACGTCGTCGCGCTGCAACTCGTGCTCCTCGCCGTACCGACCGAGCGAGGTGCGTACGACCACGACGGAGTCGTCGGCCTGGGCGACCCAGCGCCACTTGTTGGAGGAGTACGTCGCCGCCTTGACCGCGCGCCGGTCGACCGGCGGCACCAGGAAGCCCGAGCCGGTGAACGCGTCCCCCGCCTTGTCGCGAGGGAAGGCGAACGTCACCAGAGCCACGCTGGCGTAGTCGATCTCGGCGAGCCGCGCCGCGGTCTGTGCGGCATGCGGCTTCAGCAGCCGCGACGCCGGCGCTGTCGGCGTCGCGATCACCACTGCGTCGACGTCCAGCGCCTGCTCGTCCCGGGTGGCGCCGACGATGAGCCGCCAGCCGCGGTCGCGGCGCCGCAGCTCGCGCACCGTCGTGCCGGTGCGGACGTCGGCTCGCGAGGCCGCGGCCACCGCGGCGGGGAGCCGTCCGACCCCACCGCGGAGGCCGGCGAAGATCGGCACGTCGGTGCCGGCGGACTCGGCCCGTGCCTGCGACGCCGCGGCGAGCAGGGAGGGTCCGCGTTCCAGGAGCGCGGCGATCTGGGGCACGGCGGCGCGCAGCGACAGCGCGCGCGCATGGCCGGCGTACACACCGCCGAGCAGCGGCTCGAGGAGCCGGTCGTTGATCTCGCTCCCGAGCCGGCGGCTGACCAGCCGTCCGGCCGCGATGTCGGCGCCTACCTTCGTGGCCGGGAGCACCCGGTCGAGCCGGGCGCGCACCAGGCCGGCGCGCGAGACGATGCCCGAGCGGGCGAGCGCCGTCAGGTCGGTGGGAATGCCCATCAGCGTCGGCGGCAACGGCCGGACCGCGCCGCGGGTCCACACCGCCGAGCTGGTCGTGTCCGGGTGCGTCAGGTCGTCGCCGAGGCCGACGGCGCGCGTGAGCTCGACGGCCTCGGGGCGCCTGTTCAGCATCGCCTCGGCGCCCTCGTCCACCGGCACACCCGCGACGTCCGAGACCCGTAGCTTGCCGCCGACCTGTCCCGTCCCCTCCAGCACCGTGACCCGCGCGCCCGGGATCAGGTCACGCAGGTGGTACGCCGCTGCGAGGCCGCTGATGCCGCCGCCGATCACGGCGATGCGGGGACTCCCGTCGTCGGCCATGCCGCCAACTCTAGAGAGGCACGGGAGCAGGGAACCCGCGGACCGCCGGCGGCGTCGGATCGACAAGCCAACGGCCTCCGGGAGCGACGATGAACCACCACCCGAGCACGCGACGACTCAGCCAGCGAGCGGTCCTCCACAGCGCGGTCGCGGCCGCCGTACTCGCGATCACGATGGCCGGGTGCACGTGGGACGACGGAGGCGGGGAGGGCTCGGGAGCCCGTCCGGCGGTGGACGCGGGCCGCAGTGCCGAAAGCCTGGGCACGAGAGGTCTCGCGCAGGCGCCGGCCGACGGGCAGGCATCGGCGCGCGGGCCGACCGCCCAGGCGTTCCTGCTCGACCGGGACGTGATCCAGCGCGCCGACCTCGCCGTGCGCCCGCGTGACGTCGGTGACGCCCTGACCCGGGTGCGCGCGATCGTCGCCGGCGTCCAGGGGGTCGTCGCCGACGAGCACACGGAGACCGGCAGGGCGGGCGAGCCGCGCCGGTCCACGCTGACGCTGCGGGTACCGGCCGACGCGTTCGACACGGTCCTGCAGGAACTCGACGACCTCGGCCGGCTCGGCTCGCAGCAGATCAGCACCGAGGACGTGTCCACCGAGGTGGTCGACGTGCAGGCGCGCATCGTCAGCGCAGAGCGCACGCTGCGCCGCATCCGTCAGCTGCTCGAGGAGGCCGACGACTTCAGCGACGTGCTCAGCCTGGAGTCCGAGCTGGCCCGGCGCGAGGCCGACCTGGCGTCTCTGAAGGCGCAGCAGGCCTACCTCGAGGACCAGACCTCCCTGTCGACGATCACGCTCACGCTGCTGCCGCCGAGGGCTACGCCGGAGGAGCCCGAGGAGGAACCCGCGGGCTTCGTCGCCGGGCTGGCCGTCGGCTGGGACGCGCTGGTCGGTCTGGTGACGGTCCTGCTCACCGCGCTCGGCGTGCTGGCGCCGCTGCTGCTCGTGCTGGTCCCCGTCGGGGTCCTCGCCTGGTGGGCGGCCCGGCGGCTGCTCCGTCGGCCTGGACCGGTGCCCGCGCCCGAACCGCCCGCCTCCTGACCGCCTCAGCCGGTCGACTCCGCGTGCACCAGCTCGACGACCCGTTCGAGAACCGCGGGGTCGGTCGCGGGCAGGACGCCGTGCCCCAGGTTGAAGACGTGTCCGGGTGCGGAGCGCCCGCGCCGCAGCACCTCGCGGGTCTTGGTCGCGACCACCTCCCACGGGGCGAACACCAGGGTGGGGTCGAGGTTGCCCTGTACGGCGTACCGGCCGCCGAGCCGGCGCGACGCCACGTCGAGCGGCACTCGCCAGTCCACCCCGACCACGTCGGCGCCCGCGTCCCCCATCAGGGCCAGCAGCTCGCCGGTCCCGACGCCGAAGTGGATCCGCGGCACGCCGGTGGACCCGATCCTCTCGAGCACCTTGCGGCTGTGCGGCTGCACGAACTCGGCGTAGTCGTCGGACGCCAACGCCCCGGCCCACGAGTCGAAGAGCTGCACCGCCGACGCTCCGGCGTCGACCTGCACCTGCAGGAACGCGGCGGAGATGTCGGCGAGCCGGTCGGCGAGGGCGTGCCACACGTCCGGCGCACCATGCATCATCGCCTTGGTGCGTGCGTGGTCGCGCGAGGGTCCGCCCTCGACCATGTACGACGCCAGCGTGAACGGCGCGCCCGCGAACCCGATCAGCGGAGTCCCGCCGAGCTCGTGGAGCAGCGCCCCGACCGCCTCGGTGACGAAGCCGACGTCGTCGGGCTCGAGCCGGGGAACGGCCTCGACGTCCGACATCGTCTGCACCGGCGTGCCCATCACCGGGCCGACACCGGGCTTGATGTCGACGTCGACGCCGATGGCACGCAGCGGAAGCACGATGTCGGAGAAGAAGATCGCCGCGTCCGTGCCGTACCGGCGTACCGGCTGCAGGGTGATCTCGGTGATCAGGTCCGGGGTCGAGCATGCCTGCAGCATCGACGTTCCCTCGCGCAGCGCGCGGTACTCGGGAAGCGACCGCCCCGCCTGGCGCATGAACCACACCGGCGTGTGCTCGACCGGCTCGCGCCGGCAGGCACGGACGAAGACCGACTTGTCTGGGTCGACGTCTTTGCCTCGGTCGCGCGGAAACTCCGGCTTGGGATGATCTGGTCGCTGGGCTGAGGGGCTCACCCGGCCGATCCTACGGCGCGTCATCCGTGCGGGTTTCGCGTGCGAGTCGTACGCTCGGCCGTATGGTCGCGCCCAAGGAACTCGACGCGCCGCCGGAGGCGTTCTCCACGGCGCTGGAGCAGTTCCGGGCGGCCGCCCTTCGTCCCGAGATCGTCTGCGAGGAGATGCCGGCGCCCCAGCGGGTCGCCCCCCACGCCGCGGCGCTGAGCGCCGACGTGGTCGTCGACGGCACCGACCTCGGCACCGGACGCATCGTGCTGCTGCACGACCCCGCCGGCAACGACGCGTGGCACGGCACGTTCCGTTGCGTGGCCTACGCCCGCGCCGACATCGAGCCGGAGATGGTGACCGACCCGCTGCTGTCGGAGGTCGGGTGGTCGTGGCTGCTCGACGCGCTCGCCGCCCACCAGGCCGAGTACACCGCGCCCAGCGGCACCGTGACCCGGGTGGCCTCGGACGGCTTCGGCGGCATGGCCGAGGACCCCGCGAGCGCGCAGATCGAGGTGCGGGCCTCGTGGACGCCGGCCGGTGACCTCAAGCCCCACGTGGAGGCCTGGGGCGAGCTGCTGTGCACCGCCGCCGGCCTGCCGCCGGTTCCCTCCGGAGTGGTCGCGATGCCCAACCGACGTGGGCAGCGAGGCCGTTGAGCGACAGCCCCGACACGCCGCAGGAAGCCACCACAGCCGAGGACGGCGCGACCCCTCTTGCGCCGCTGCTGCAGCTGCGCGAAGGGCTTCCCGCGGTCATCGACACCAGCGCGGCCCTGACCACGACCATCGACGCGTTCGCGTCCGGGTCCGGCCCGGTGGCCGTCGATGCCGAGCGTGCCTCGGGCTACCGCTACTCGGCCCGCGCCTACCTGGTGCAGCTGCGCCGGGCCGGCTCCGGCACGGCACTGGTGGACCCGTTGCCGTTCCCTGATCTGGCCGAGCTCGGGTCGGCGATCAGCGACACCGAGTGGGTGCTGCACGCGGCCAGCCAGGACCTGCCCTGTCTCACGGAGGTGGGAATGCGGCCACGTCGCCTCTTCGACACCGAGTTGGCGGGCCGGCTGCTGAACTATCCGAGGGTCGGGCTGGCCTCGATGGTGGAGGAGCTGCTGGGGTACCGGCTGAGCAAGGAGCACTCGGCGGTCGACTGGTCGACCCGTCCGCTTCCGGAGCCGTGGCTGTCCTACGCCGCGCTCGACGTCGAGGTGCTGGCCGAGCTGCGTGACGTGATGCATCGCCAGCTCACCGACGCGGGCAAGCTCGGCTGGGCCGAGGAGGAGTTCGCCGCGCTGCTGACCGCCGCGCCCGCGCAGCCACGGCGCGACCCGTGGCGGCGTACGTCGGGCATCCACCGGGTGCGCGGCAAACGGGCGCTGGCCACGGTCCGTGAGCTGTGGCAGGAGCGCGACGCCATCGCCCGGCAGCGCGACATCACGCCGAGCCGCATCCTGCGCGACGCGGCGATCGTCGAGGCCGCGATGGCCCAGCCTGCCGGCCGCCGGGAGCTCGCCGCGCTGGGGGGTTTCCGCGGCCGGACCGCGCAGCGCTACCTGGCGAGGTTCGCCGACGCACTCGCGTCCGCCCGCACGCTGCCCGAGGAGGAGCTCCCGACGTTGGTGGCACGGTACGACGGCCCGCCCCCCGCCAAGGTGTGGGTCGACCGTGACCCCGCGGCCGCGGACCGGCTCACCGCTGCCCGCGCAGCCGTCGGTCAGGTCGCCGAGCAGCACCAGCTGCCGGTCGAGAACCTCGTCGCGCCCGACAGCGTGCGCCGACTGTGCTGGACGCCGCCGGAGCCGGTCACCGAGGCGACCGTGGCCGAGGCGCTGCGGGGCTACGGCGCGCGGGAGTGGCAGATCGGGCTCGTCTCCCCGGTGCTCGCCGCCGCCCTGGCGCCGTGACCACCGGCGTCGGACCATACCTGCATGTTGCCCGTTAGGTAAGGTTGTCCTAAGTTTATCGCGCGGGGTCCAGCCGGCCCTGACCTCGACCGTTCTCCGGAGGGCAATGTGCGCAACCCGATCTCTCACGGCCTGGGCGCCGCCGCGGTGCTCGTCATGCTGACCGGTGGTCTCGCGGCGTGCGGTGGCGACGACGGCTCCGGGGTGACTCAGCTGGAGTCCGAGTGCGGCAGCGGCTCGGGCGGTGGCTCCGGCAGTGGCTCGGGCAGCGCCGCCAGCGGCTCCGGTGACTCGGGTGGCTCGGCCAGCGGTTCGGGCGGCTCCGGCAGCGCCGCCAGCGGTTCGGGTGGCTCGGGTGGCTCGGCCAGCGGTTCCGGCAGTGGCGCCAGCGGTTCAGCCTGCTGATCGATGACCCGCCGCCACCGCCTGCTGACCGCCCTCGCGGTGCTCGGTGCGCTGACCGCCGCCGGTTGCAGCTCCGCCGTCGGTGACGACGACAACGTCGTACGCGTGTACTCGGCACGGCACTACGACCTCGAGCCGGCGTTCGAGCGCTTCCACGACGAGACCGGCATCGACGTCGAGTTCCTGTACGGCACCGACGCCGAGCTGCGCGAGCGGATCAGGGCCGAGGGAGAGAACACCCTGGCCGACGTCTACATGACCGTCGACGCCGGCAACCTCGCGCTGGCGGCCGAGGACGGCATGTTCCAGCCGCTGCGCTCGCCGTTGCTCGAGCGGACGATCCCGGACAGCCTCCAGCACCCGCAGGGCCTTTGGTACGGCCTGTCGATCCGCACCCGGCCGATCGTCTACAACCCCGGCGCGGTGGACCCCGCTCGGCTCTCGACGTACGAGGATCTTGCCGACCCCCGCTGGCAGGGCCGGCTGTGCCTGCGCCGGTCGACCAACGTCTACACCCAGTCGCTGGTCGCCAGCCTGATCGCCCACCACGGGCGGCAGGAGGCGCTGCGGATCGTCTCCGGGTGGGCCGACAACGCCGACATCCTCAACAACGACGTGGAGATCCTGGAGAACATCGAGAGCGGCAGCTGCGACGTCGGGATCAGCAACCACTACTACCTCGCGCGCATCCTCGAGGAGGACCCCGACTTCGGTGTCGAGATCTTCTGGCCCAACCAGGACGGCCGCGGCGTGCACGTCAACACCTCCGGCGCCGGCGTGACCCGCAACGCCGATGACCCCGAGCTCGCCAAGCGGTTGATCGAGTGGCTCGCCACCGACGGGCAGCAGCCGTTCGTGGCCGCCAACCACGAGTACCCCGCCAACCCCGACGTCCAGCCCGACCCGGTCATCAGGCGCTTCGGCGAGTTCGAGGGCGACCGGCTCGAGGCCAGCAGGTTCGGCGCGCTGAACGCCGAGGCGATCGAGCTGATGGCGGAGGCCGGCTACGAGTGACCCAGTGACCGAACCGTGACCACACAGCTTCCCCAGCGCCCCGCCGGGGACGTCGTTGCGCACCGCCGTGCAGGCGAGCTTCGCGCCGGCGACGGCCGCCGTGCCTGGCTCCTGGTCACGCTGCTGGTGGCGCTCGCGGTGGTCGCCCCGGTGGGTGTGGTGGCCCTGAGCGTCCTCGACCCGAGCGTGGACGTGTGGCGGAGTCTGTGGCGCACCGAGCTGCCGGAGATGCTGGTCACCACCGTCGGTCTCATGGTCGCCGTCGTCGCCGGCACCATCGTGGTCGGGGCGGGGCTGGCCTTCCTGGTCGGGCGCTGCCGCTTTCCCGGCCAGCGGCTGTTCTCCTGGCTGCTCGTGCTTCCGCTGGCGGTGCCGGCCTACGTGCTTGGCTTCGTGTACGTGGGGCTGCTCGACCACCCCGGACCGGTGCAGACGGCGCTGCGCTGGTGGTTCGGCGCGGGCGTCTGGTTCCCCGACGTGCGCTCGTTCCCCCTTGCCGTGACCGTGATGGTGCTGGCGCTCTACCCGTACGTCTACCTCCTCGCCCGTGCCGCACTGCGCGAGCAGTCGGCGACGACGTACGAGGCCGCACGCGTCCTCGGCAACGGCCCGGTGCGTGCGCTGCTGCGGGTGGTGCTCCCGCTGGCCCGGCCGTCGCTCGCGGCCGGCGGGGCGCTGGTGGCGATGGAGACGCTCACCGACTACGCCACCGTGCAGTACTTCAACGTCACGACCGTGTCCGTGGGCATCTCCCGCGTGTGGAACGGCATGTACGACCGCGACGCCGCCACCGAGCTGGCCTCGCTGGTGCTGCTCTTCGCGGTCGCGGTCATCGTGTTCGAACGGCTCGCGCGCGGCCGCGCCCGCTACACCCAGACCGGCGGCGGCGCGCAGGCGATCCCGCCGTCTCGGCTGGACGGGTGGCGTGCGTGGGCCGCCACGGGGCTGTGTGCCGCCGTGGTCGCGGTGACGTTCGTCGTACCCGTGGCCCAGCTGGCGGCGTGGGCCGCCGCGGCCGGTCCGCTCGCCGGCGGTGTTCTCGACCCGCGCTACCTGGCCTACTTCGGCAACAGCCTGCTGGTGGCCGGCGCCTCGGCCGCCGTCTGCGCGGTGCTGGGCGTCCTCCTTGCCAGCGCGACACGGCTGTCCGGCGACCGGACGACGCGGGCACTGGCCCGGCTCGCCACGATCGGGTACGCCGTGCCCGGCCCGGTGGTCGCGGTGGGCGTGCTCATCCTGCTCGCCGCGACCGACACGGTGATGGACGCGCTCGGGCTGCCCGGCGGCGGCGTTCTCGTCACCGGGACAGTCGGCGCACTGGTGTTCGCCTACGTCGTACGGTTCCTCGCGCTCGGCTACAACAGCATCGATGCCAGCCTCGACAAGCTTCCGCCGTCGATGACGTCCGCGGCCCTCACCCTCGGCGCGAAGCCGCGCTCGGTCGTGCGTCGCATCCACCTGCCTCTGGTGCGGTCCGGTGTCGGGGTGGCGCTGGTCCTGGTCGCCGTGGACGCGCTCAAGGAGCTGCCGATCGTGCTGCTGCTGCGGCCGTTCGGGTTCGAGACGCTGGCGGTGTGGGTGTTCCAGTTCGCGTCGGAGTCCCGCTGGGAGGAGGCCGGACTGCCGGCTCTGACGATCGTGCTCGTAGCCTTGGCGCCTGTCGTGCTGCTGTTCCGGCGGATTCTCGACCCGCACGAGGAGGTGACCCAGTGAGCGTCGTGCTGTCGCTCGACTCGGTCACCAAGGGCTACCCCGGTGTGGTGGCGGTCGACGACGTGTCGCTGCACCTGCGCCAGGGCGAGATCCTCGCGGTGCTGGGGCCGAGTGGTTGCGGGAAGTCCACGCTGCTGCGGGCGATCGCCGGCCTGGTGCGAGTCGACGGCGGCGAGATCCGCACCGGGGACCGCCTCGTCGCCGGGCGGGGGACGTGGGTGCCGCCGGAGCGCCGGGCCGTCGGGATGGTGTTCCAGGACAGCGCCTTGTTCCCGCACCTGTCGGTGGAGGGGAACGTCGCCTTCGGCCTCCCACGCAACCTGCCAGACCGAGGTGAGCGGGTCGAGGAGATGCTGCGACTGGTCGGGCTGCGCACGCTCGCCGACCGCTATCCGCACGAGCTCTCCGGGGGCGAGCAGCAGCGGGTCGCGCTGGCGCGCGCGCTGGCGCCGCGGCCGTTCGTCGTACTGCTCGACGAGCCGTTCAGCCACCTCGACCGCAACCTGCGCACGCAGGTGCGCGAGGAGACGCTGCAGGTGCTGCGTGCGGCACGCGCGACCGCCGTGCTGGTGACGCACGACCAGGAGGAGGCGCTGGCGGTCGGCGACCGCATCGCGGTCATGCGCTCGGGCCGGCTCGAGCAGGTGGGCGTGCCGACCGAGGTGTTCCACAGCCCGGCGAGCCGCTTCGTCGCGACCTTCATGGGCGAGGCTGACTTCCTCCCCGGATCGGTCAACGGCCAGAAGGCGTCGACGGCGCTGGGTGAGCTGGCCGTGCAGCCAGGCGCACCGGCCGGCCCCGTCGAGGTCATGGTGCGTCCGCACGATCTCGTGCTCTCCCGCGACGAGCGCGGCAACGGCGTCGTGGTGCGCACGGAGTTCCGGGGCGCCGCTTCCCTGCTCGATGTCGCGCTCGACGACGGCACGCGGCTGCGGGTGCTGCAGCCGCACACCCGCCCGGTTGCCACCGGTATCCGTGTCACCGTGTGGTCAGTGGCTGAGCACCCGTTGGTCGCCTTCGCCCCCTGAGCGCGTGTCCCGGCGGAGCGGACGTCGGCGCAGCGCCGCCACGGTGGCCAACGCCACCGCAAGCAGCACCGCCGTCCACACCAGGTGCAGCACCCAGAAGCCGTCCCCGGTGTAGTCGGGCAGCAGCGGGCCGAGCAACCGGTACGCCGGCGCGTAGGCCTCCCGGAAGTGCACCACCCACGTCACCGTGCCCTGCCAGCCCTGGACCAGCAGGGCGGCCTGCGCGGCAACACCGAGCAGTCCGAGCCCGGCCGCCCAGGCCCGCAGCCGCGGCAGCACCCGGTCGGCCAGCCACAGGATGCCCACCGCCGCCAGCGGCAGCACGACCACGACCTGCCGGCCGGGCGACCAGAACCCGTGCATGGTCAGCGCCACCCACACGGCGGTGACCCAGGCCGCGGCCAGCGGCGCGAGCAGCGTCGCCCAGCCGGCCGGGCGGCGTACGACGAGCGCGACCACGGTCGGCACCAGCAACAGCCACGCCGGCTGCCAGGGCACCAGGCCATAGTGCTGGTCGACGAACAGCCCCACGGTGCGCAGCGAGCGACCGACGTAGCTGGGGTCGGCCCCGACGACCGAGAACTCGCCGGTCTGCTGGAAGTGGTCGCCGCTGGCGTAGACCGTCCAGCCGCCCCAGACCAGACGGTGCACGGCGAGGTAGCCGGCGCCGGCCACCGCCAGCGCGCCCGCGACCCCGCAGACAGCGCGCCAGCCCTTCGTGCGGAGCAGCCGGACCAGCAGCAGGCCGGCGAGCGCCATCGCGACCGGGACGTACTTGCTGCCCAACCACGGCAGCGCGACGACTGCCGCGACCACACCGACGACGTGCGGGGACCGCAGGCGCGACGTCGTCAGCAACGCCACGGCAGCCAGCGTCGCCAGAGCCGCCGGCATCTCGGGGTAGACCTGCTGGGAGTACACGCCCAGGGGCGGTGACGCGAACGCGACGGCCGAGCCGACCGCCGCGACCCGCGGCGAGACACCGAACCGGCGCACCGCCGTCCAGGACAGCAGCGCTGCGCACGCCGCCGCGGTGAGCCCCAGTGCGGCCTTGGCTCCCATCCACCCCCACAGGCCCATCGGTACGGCGAGGAGCACCGGCAGCAGCGGGTCGTGCGGGGAGATCTCCGACCCGTCGGGGAAGGGCTCCGTCTGCACCGGCAGGTCGTCGGCGTGGAAGTCCCGCCAGCGCTGCGCGGCGAGCTCGTCGGAGATGTCGAGATCGCCGTCCTCGGCCAGCGACAGCGCCGAGAGGAGGTACTGCGGCTCGTCCACGCCGGCCTGGGCGCCGTACGTGGCGTCCACCCCGATGCCGAGCACGGCGGCGAGGAAGGCGGCGGCCGCGGGCGCCCACAGCCAGGCGTGCCGCTTCATCCGGCGGTCAGCAGCGCGTCGGCCCGTGCCGGCGCGCCGGCGCGTGGCAGCGCGGCCACGAAGCGGCGTACGACGTCGGCCAGGTCGGTGCTCGGACGGAACCCGGTCAGGCTCTCGAAGCGGCGCACGTCGGCCCAGGTGTCCGCCACCTCGATGTCGGCGGCCGGCTCCACCTCGACTGCGATGTCGAGACCGAGCGCGGCGCCGAGCGCCCGCACCACCTCGTCGAGCGTGCGCGGGGCGCCGGAACCGACGTTGACCACGCCGGTGGCACCGCGGTCGAGCAGCGCCGTCAGCCCGCGGGCGACCTCGCGAACGCAGGTGAAGTCGCGGGTGCGCTCGAGCGATCCGAACACGCGGAGCGGGTCACCGGCGAGCGCTGCCGCGCGCCATCGGGAGAGCGCCATGTCGGGGCGCTGGCCCTCGCCGACGACGGTGAACGGCCGGGCCACGAGGACGTGTCCCCCGGCCGCGGCCCGCTGCGCGCACACCTCTTCGGCGCCGACCTTGCTGCGCGCGTAGCCGCCCCGCGGATGCAGCGGGTCGGACTCGCGGCTGGCGCGGCCGAACCGCGCGCCGCCGTACACGCTGGAGGAGGAGGTGACCAGCAGCGGCACGTCCGGCGGCACCAGCTCGGCGACCCGGCGGGTGGCGTGCACGTTGTCGCGCCGGCGGCGGTGCTCGATGCCCGGGGTGGTGTCGCGGACGCCGGAGCAGCCGGCCAGATGGACGACGGCGTCGGCCTCGCGCAGGGCCGTCTCGACCAGCGGGTCGCCGTCGAGAAGGTCGGCGGTGAGCACCGGCACACCGTCGACCGTGGTCTCCCCGGACGGGTCGACAGCCCGGTCGATGGCCACCACCCGATGCCCCGCGGCATGCAGGCGGCCGGTCAGCGCCCGGCCGATGAAGCCGGCCGACCCTGTGATCACCACCGACACCGCGACCTCCGTCGAGCGAGGTAAGGCTAGCCTTAGTCGCATGGACGGTATCACCATCCGGCGGTTCCTGCGCCCCGTCGGCCTGATCCTCGGTCTGGCGCTGACCGTGGTCGCCGTCCTGTACCTGGCCCGTGTCGGCAGCCTCGCGGCACTGAGCGCCGCCGCCGGGGCGCTGCTGGGCGACCCGCTCGGCCTCGTCCTGGCCCTGGCGGCCTACGCCGCCGCCTTCGGACTGCGCACCTGGGCCTGGCGTCGGGTGCTGCCGGTCCTCTCCCGCGGGCAGGCCTGGGCCGCCCTGCACGTGTCGCTGCTCGGCAACCACGTGCTGCCGCTCCGGCTGGGCGAGGCGTTGCGGGTGACCAGCGTGCTGCGCCGTACGCCGCTCGACGCGGCCCCGGTGCTGGCGTCGGCCGTGGCCGTGCGCACCGGTGACGTCCTGGCCGTGCTGCTGCTGGCGCTCGTGGCCGCCCCGGCGGTCGTGCTCGCCGCCGGTGGTGCGTGGACGTGGGCGCTGGTCGCGGGCGGCGTGCTGGTGCTCGCCGTCGCACTGGCGTGGCTGCGACGTTTACGCGCTCCCGACGCGACGGCGACCTCCCGAAGCCGCGCCGAGATCGTCCGGATGCCCGGCGTCGGCGTCGGTGTCGCGCTCCTGCTGGCATGGGTGCTGGAGGCCGCGGTGGTGTTCGAGGTGGCGCGGGTCAGCGGCGTCGCGCTCTCCGCCACCGACGCGGTGGCGGTCACGGCGGTGACCATCGCCGCCCAGACGGTCGCGGTCACGCCGGGTGGGTTCGGCACCTACGAGGCCGCGGCGGCAGCCGCGCTGAGCGCCCTCGGCGTCGACCCGGCGCAGGCGGTGGCGGTCGCGTTCCTCACCCACGCGGTCAAGACGGCGTACAGCCTGGTGCTCGGCCTGGTGGCGCTGGCCGTGCCGGCGCCGTCGTACTTCGGCCGCGCACGCCTCCCCCGCCGGCTGCCGGACCGGCCGGCCCCCTGGCCGGTGATGCCAGAGGCTCCCGTCGTGGCGATGATCCCCGTGCACGACGAGGCCGGGACGATCGGCGCGGTGGTCGCCGGCCTGCCGCCGGACGTCGACGGCCGCCCGGTCACCGCGGTCGTGGTCGACGACGGTTCGACCGACGGCTCGGCGGCGATGGCCACCGCGGCCGGGGCGCGGGTGGTGCGCCAGCCGGGCAACCTGGGGCTTGGTGCGGCCGTACGCCGCGGGCTGGCCGAGGCCACCGCGCTGCGACCGGCAGCGGTGGTCTACCTCGACGCCGACCTGGAGTACGACCCGGCCGAGCTGCGGCGGCTGGCGGCGCCGGTGCTCGCGGGCACGGCCGACTACGTCGTGGGCTCGAGGTTCGCCGGCGAGATCCGGTCGATGCGGCCGCACCGTCGGCTCGGCAACCGGCTGCTGACACGGTGGGTGCGGTGGATGACGAGGCGTCGCGACCTCACCGACGGGCAGAGCGGCTATCGCGCCTTCTCCGCCCGCGCGGCGGCCGAGGCCGAGATCGTGCACGACTACAACTACGCGCAGGTGCTCACGCTCGACCTGCTGGCCAAGGGGTTCGTGTACGCCGAGGTGCCGATCACCTACGCGTTCCGGGAGTCGGGCACCTCGTTCGTGAAGCTCGGCCGGTACCTGCGCAAGGTGGTCCCGGCGGTGTACCGCGAGCTCAACCCACCGGCGTTGCGCCCGCCGTCCCGAGCGCGGTAGCGCACGCTCCGGCGGACGCTAGCCTGGTCGGCATGTGCCGAAGCATCAAGACGCTGCGCCCGCCCTTCGTCGAGGAGACCACCGAGGACGAGGTGCGCGCGGCCGCGCTGCAGTACGTCCGGAAGGTCTCGGGCTTCCGCGCGCCCGCGGCGCACAACACGGACGCGTTCACCGAGGCGGTGGACGCCGTCGCCGTGGCGACCCAACGGCTGCTCGACGACCTCGTCGTACGCGGCCCGGCGCGCCCCCACGTCTGAGCCGCGCCTCGGTTCGTACGCTGGCGGCCATGTCTTGGGCAAAGCTGACCACCTCGCGTACCCGAGTCCCGGCCACGCTGCTGCTGGCCGCACTCACCGTGTCGGTATCGGCCTGCGGCGGCGGGTCGGAGCCGGAGGAGGCGGTCGACAGCCCCGCCGAGTCGTCCACGGAGGCGCCCTCACCGACGGCTGCAGCACCCACACCGTCGGCGACACCGACCAGCGCAGCGAGCGCAGCGACCGCCACTCCGACCTCGCAGCCGTCGACGACGATCGAGGCCACCGAGGCCTCCCCCGCCCCGGCCGCGGTGCAGCCCCCTCCGCCGGGCAGCAGCCCGCGGCGGATGCTGCTGGACCCGGCGGAGATCCCCGGCCTCAACGACCAGCACGGGTGGCGGCCCATCGGCACCGAGAACGGCGAGCGGCGGCAGCCGGTCTGGGCGTGCCAGGTCACCGACTTCACCTCGATCGGCGCCACCGACGTGTGGGTCCGCCGGTTCGTCGGTAAGCCAGGTGGCGCCAAGTCGGCCAAGGCGCGTTCGGCGGTGATCACGTTCGTCGACGAGACCAGCGCACAGCGTGCGTACGCCGTGCTCCGTGCCTGGCACGACCGCTGCGAGGAACAGCTGAGCCAGGACTACCGCCGCGTGGGCGTCGACGCGGCTCCGACCGCGGTGCATGTCGAGGACGGACAGGCCGAGTGGCGGCTGGCGACCTACGGCCCCGTCGAGGGCGATCCGGACGCGGGGTACTTCGACGCCACCGGGTACGTGCGCGAGGGCAAGCGAATCAGCCTCACCACGATGGTCAGCGTGGGCCAGGACTACAACTACCCGCCGGGTGAGGTGCCCATCATCGGCGCCGTGGGCAACTCCGCGATCAAGCTCCTCGGCTGACCGGAGCGCGCGGCCGTCCCGGTCAGCCGTTGCGCTGCTTGGCGCGCTCGACGAGGTCGCGGACGTTCTTGACGTTGCCGCAGTCGTTGTCCATCTGCGCGATGCGCTGCCGAGCGAACGCCGCACCGAGCTCGGCGCGCACCTGGTCGCTGAGGTCGTGGCGGGCGGGGTTGAGGATCTCCCGCTCCTCCTGGTCGAGGTGGTGGTGGATCGCCTGTGACAGCGCCTTGACCGCCTCGCCGAACTCCTCGCTGCCGGGGTCCTTGACCTCCAGCATGCCGAGCAGCGCCTCGTGCCCCTCGTCGTGCTCGTGGCTGCCGTGCTCCGCCTCCTCGGCGTCGATCGCGCGCTTCTGCCGGAACTGCGGGTAGACCACCTTCTCCTCGGCCTCGGCGTGCGCGACCAGCAGGCGCGCCATGATGGACCGGAGGCCTTCGCGGTCGTTGGTCTCGTCGCGAAGCTGGCGCAGGAGCTCCTCGAACAGCCGGTGGTCGGCGAGGATGAGGTCGATCACGTCGCCCTCGGTGGGGCGGGGGATCACGTCGGCCATGGGTGTGGTGCTCCTCCAGGTTTCGTCAGCCGAGAAGGCGGGTGCCTGCGCGCGGTGGTACGGCGGGACGTACGGCGCCGGTGCGGTTCGGCACAGAACCTACCCCGAGCCGCGTGGCGTCAGGCAGCGGCGTCCAGCTTGGCGATGTCCTCGTCCTCCAGCCGCAGGCTCGCCGCGGCCACGGAGTCGAGTATCGAGGTGGCTCTGCTCGCGCCGGGGATCGGAATCACGACCGGGGATTTGGCCAGCATCCACGCCAGGCAGACCCGCTGCGGGCTGACGCCGTGCTTGTCCGCCACCTGGCCGAACGCCTCCGTCGTACTCCCGATGTCCTTGGCGCCGCGCAGGCCGCCCAGCGGAGCCCACGGCAGGAACGCGATGCCGAGCTCGTCGCACAGCCGCAGCTCGGGCTCGCTGCTGCGGAAGACCGGGCTGAACTGGTTCTGCACGCAGACCAGGTCGTCGCCGAGGACCTGGTGTGCCAGCCGGATCTGGTCCGCGTCGGCGTTGGAGATGCCGGCGTGCCGGACCAGGCCCGCGTCGATGAGGTCGCGCAGCGCCCGCATGGTCTCCTCGTACGGCACCTCGGGGTCGGGGCGATGGTGCTGGTAGACGTCGATCGCCTCCACGCCGAGCCGACGGCACGACGCCTCGGCGGCCTGCCGCAGGTACTCCGGGCGGCCGTTGAGGCCCCACTCGGCGCCGTCGCGGGTGTGCCCGCCCTTGGTGGCGACGACCACGTCGTCGGTGTCGCCGCCGTACGCCTTGAGGGCCTTGGCGACGATCGCCTCGTTGTGGCCGGGTACGTGGTCGCGGGGGGTGTAGGCGTCGGCGGTGTCGATCAGCGTGATGCCCTCGTCGAGGGCGGCATGGATCACCCGGATGGCCGCGGGCTCGTCCGGGCGGTTGTCGGTGGACAGGTGCATGGCCCCGAGGCCGATGGCGCTGACCTGGCGGTCTCCGATGCGTCGCTGCTGCATGCCGCGACCCTAACGGTCGGCCGAAGTCGCCACCGTCACGCGGGCGGGCTCGCGGGACTTCTCGGCGCGGGGTAG
>DATABY010000212.1:0-7459 GCA_036259355.1 Nocardioidaceae bacterium | reverse complement strand
GGTCGCCCTCGGCGGCGTCTTCCTGCTGGTGATCCTCGCTCTTGTCCTGCTCCAGGCCGGCCAGCCCTCGATCGGTAGATAGCGCTGGCCGGCCTGGAGCAGGACGAGCGCGAGGATCACCAGCAGGAAGACGCCGCCGATGGCGACCTCGGCGGCGCCGAAACCACGAGCGACCCGTCGCGCCCACGGGGGCGGCTGCTCGAGGAACTCTCTGAGGGCACGCACGTCGGTTACCTCTCCTGGGCGTGTGTGGCGGTGGTCACGACCGTGAACCTATGGAGCGGGTCACCGGACCGGCAAGCGGTTGCCAAAAGTTTCCATCCGGTGTCTCATGGGTCCGTGGCCGGCAACGTGACGATCTACGACGTGGCGCAGGCAGCGGGCGTCGTCGCCTCGACGGTCTCGCGTGCCTTCTCCACGCCGGGGCGGGTCAACGCCCGTACGCGTGACCGGATCCTGACCGCAGCCGACGAGCTCGGCTACCAGCCGAACCCGCACGCGCGCGCGTTGCAGTCCGGCAAGCACCACACCGTGGCGATGGTGGTTTCCGACGTCACCAACCCGCACTACTTCGAGCTGGTGCGGGGTGCGGAGATGCGGGCGAAGGCCGCCCAGCACACGCTGGTGCTTGCCAACGCCGAGGAGTCCCCGCGCATCGAGCTGGAGCAGATCCAGCGCCTGATGGGCTCCGTCGACGGCTTCGTGCTCGCGGCGAGCCGTCTGCCCGACGAGAACCTGCGCCACCTGGCCGGCCAGCGCCCGCTGGTGCTGATGAGCCGCGAGCTGCCCGGCCTGGCGAGCGTGGTACTCGATCACGGCCAAGGGTGCCGGCAGATCGTCGAGCACCTGGCCTCTCTCGGCCACCGGCGCCTGGTCTATCTAGCGGGCCCCACGAACTCCTGGATGGCTGCGACCCGATGGGCCGCCCTCGACGTGGCAGCGCGAGCCCTTGACGTCGACGCGGTGCGAGTCGGTCCGTTCACGCCACGCGTCTCACAAGGCGGGGCCGCGGCCGACGCCGCTCTGCACACCGGCGCCACCGCCGTGATCGCGCACAACGACCTGCTGGCCATCGGCGTCATGCAGCGCCTGGCCTCCCGAGGCGTCGGCGTCCCTGACCAGATCAGCGTCGTCGGCTTCGACGACATCTTCGCCGCCGACCTGTGCACGCCGCGGCTGACCACACTCGGTGGCGCGCACGCCGAGGTTGGCAGAGCGGCCGTGGAGCTGCTCCTCCACGCGGTCGGTCCGGTGCGCCAGCAGCAGCAACCGTCGCCCATCTCGCTGCCGACCGAGCTGGTGCTGCGCGAATCAACCGGCCAAGCCGTGACCTGACGACGGCAACCACGGCAACCGCATGTCAGTCTGTGGCGCAAGCTCCTAACGTCGCGGACGACGCGCGCCATGGACGGCGCCATCGACGAAGGGCAAGTCTCGATGACTCCGGCGATCGCCGTGGTCAACGGCCCCAAACCTCGACCTCCTCGGCGAGCGGGACCCCGCCGCGTATGGCACCGCGACGCTCGGTGACGTCGAGAAACTGTGCCGCCGTACGGCCGGTGAGCTCGGCTTCGATTTCGACTGCCGGCAGACCAACCACGAAGGCGTGCTGGTCGATGCGGTCCACGAACTGCGCACGACGGTCGCGGGCATGGTCGTCGCCGGGTGCGGCGCGCACGGCTACGCGTTGGCGATCCGCCACGTCGACCACCTGTGGCGAACCCGCGCTGACAGCTGAGCACGTCAGGCGCCGGGTATCTCCTACGCCAGCACCGGCCCGGCGATAGTGAAGGCCTGGTTGGCGCCCGGCGACGGCTGCTCCCCCGAGAAGAAAAGCGTGAGTGGCGACATCAGCCGAGCAGACGACATGGGCGCTGACCTGCGAAGGTGGCTCCCGCGACTGGACTCGAACCAGTAACCCTTCGGTTTTCGTCGCGACGACACCTGCCAGTTCGCTTTGCAGCCCGATATATGCCGCTGACCCGCACGTTTGCCGCCGAGTGAGTGCCCATCACTCGCCAATATCACCCGGCATTTCTCGGTCAAAAGCATGGGGTAAAGCATGTGCGCTGGCGACGCTCGACCTACTCGGCGACCTGTGGGTTATGAGTTCACCGACGCTCGTACATGTCGTCCCGAGGCGTGCCACGCCAGCGCCCGCATACCCCGGACAGTCCCCGCGGTTGCACTACGTGCCACGAGGGGTCGTTGAGCTTCTACGCGAGGTCGCCTTCGAGCAAGTACGGACACGTCGTGTCCGAGTGGCGTCCCCCGGCTCGACCAGCTTGGACGACTCGAAGCCGTCGGGCTCGCCGAAGTCGTGCAGAGCGTCGTCGGAGACGCATTCCTGGTCGCCGAAGTCACCGTCTCGCCAACGATGACCAGGTGCCACCGTCGGAACGGGTGAGTCTGCGGGAAGCGTCAGGCGAGGACCCGTCGCCACCGTCTCGACCACCGGTGCCCCGACGCGGCGTCCCCGTCCGAAGCAGTGTCGTCGTCAACGTTGCCGTCGCCGGAGGTCTCGCCGTCACCGTCGCCTGATGGTGACGTGTTGCCGGACACCGAGTAGTCGGCGCCATCGGCGTCGGTGTCCAGTGCTTCCCGCCGGTGTCGAGGTTCTTGTCCCTGCCGCGCGAGCACGACGAACCGGCGCGGGCGGCGACCAATGGTGCGTACCAATGCGTGCCGCAAGTGGGCTCGCTCCCGCATTCTTCCGACCTTATCCAGGCGTCCCTCGACGAACGCCGAAGTGAAGCGGAGCAGTGGTATTGACCACTGGCCCCAGCGGCGCCTAGCCTCCCTGCCTTGACCGGAAGGGGAGAACGTGGCAGCACATCCCGCGAGCGCCACCAGCAAGCAGCGGGTCGTCCGTGACCATCTGCTGAGCATGCGCGCGGGCATGACGATCGGTGCCCCGCTGCCGCCCGAGAGGCAGCTGGCGCAGTCGCTGGGTGTCTCCCGGCTGACCCTGCGCGCCGCCGTGCAGCAGCTGGTGGCCGAAGGGCTGCTGATGCGGCGTCAGGGCAGCGGAACCTTCGTCGCGCAGCCCGCGGTCGCCCAACCCCTGACACTCACGTCGTTCTCCGAGGACATGCGACGCCGGGGGATGCGGCCGGGCAGTCGCGTCCTCACCTTCGGCGTCGACTTCGCCGGGGCGAAGACCGGCTCGCGGTTGCAGATGAGCCCTCGTTCGCGTGTCTGGGTCGTACGCCGTCTGCGGCTGGCCGACGACATGCCGATGGCGATCGAGACGCTGCACCTGCCGCAGTCGCTGCTTCCCGACTTGATCCGGGAGGACCTTGAGAATAGCTCGCTCTACGAGTATTTGCGTGAGCGGGGCATCGAGATGGGTCCTGGCAGCCAGGTCATCGAGACCACCGTGACCGACGAGCAGGAGTCAAGCCTGCTGATGCTGCCGGTGCTCTCGCCCGCCTTCCTCTTCGAACGGATCACCCACGACCGGCAGGGGCAGGCGATCGAGTACGTCCGCTCCGTCTACCGCGGCGACCGTTACCGGCTGCTGGCCGAGCTGCGGCCGTCGCTGGCCTGAGCCGTCCGCGGCCCCTCGAAAGGACCCCCATGGAGACCCTGAAAGCAGTCCTGGCCTTCATCGCCAACAACGTGTTTGGCCAAGTCCCCGTCCTGATCGGCCTCATCACCTTCGCTGGGCTTGCGCTACAGCGCAAGCGGGTCGAGGAGCTCATCGGAGGGACCCTGCGGGCCACCATCGGTGTAGTGGTCCTGTTCATCGGCGTGGACGTGTTCGTCGAAGGCCTCACCGGCTTCCAGGCCGTGCTGGCCAGCGCCATGGGGACCACGCCACCGCAGTCGGACCGCACCCTCGCCGACTTTCTCGGCCAGCACGGTGGAACGGTCGCACTGGTCATCACCGTCGCGTTCGCGATGCACCTGTTGCTGGTACGCCTGTTCCCGGCCGCTCGCTACCTGTACCTCACCGGCCACCTGATGTTCTGGATCAGCGCCGTCACCGTGGCCACACTGGTCGAGATCGCACCCGACGCCAACCAGCTGACCCTGGTTCTGTGTGCCGCGGGTGTGGTTGCGGCGTACTGGACACTGCAGCCGCTGTGGATGCGGCCGCTGATGCGCAAGGTCCTCCCCGACGACCGGTTCGGCTACGGACACACCAGCTCACTGACGTGCGTCCTGACCGGGCTGATGGCGAGGCCACTGGGCAGCAACGCCAGGCACGACACCGAAAAGTTGCGTGTGCCGCGGCAGCTGTCATTTTTCAAGGACGTCAACGTCAGCACGGCGCTGGTCATCTCCGTGCTCATGCTCGTCGCGGTCGTGTTCGCCGACCGTGCCGTCGTCGCCGAGCAGGCCACCGCCATCAGCGACACGCTGTCGCCGTGGATGTGGTGGCTCATCATCGGTCTGCGGTTCGCAGCAGGTATCGCGATCCTGCTGTTCGGCGTCCGGATGTTCCTGGCCGAGATCGTCCCCGCCTTCAAGGGCCTCAGCGACAAGGTCATCCCCGGCACCCGGCCCGCCCTGGACGCACCGACCGTGTTCCCGGTCGCACCGACCGCGGTGCTGGTGGGCTTTGTCAGCGCCACCGTGCTGTTCCTGGCGCTGATCGGCGTGTTCGCTGCGGCCGACTGGTTCACGTTGGCCCCCCCGATGATCATGCTGTTCTTCGTCGGCGGTGCCGTCGGGGTCTTCGGCAACGCCGTCGCCGGCTGGCGCGGTGCCGTGCTCGGCGGTCTGCTGACCGGTGTGACGCTCGCGGTCGGCCAGGCGCTCACCTGGGGCATGCTCGACTCCACCGCACCCGAGCTCGCCACCTTGGCCGACCCGGACTGGTACGCACTGGCGTGGCTGCTGACGCTGGCTGAGCCGCTCGGCGGCGGGGCGGCCATCTGGGCGGTCCCGGCAATTGCCGTGACCGTCACCGTGCTCGTGCTGCTGTGGCTGCAGCGCCGCGCAGCCCGCCGTGAGCGGCTCGCGACGGCCGGCGAGGATGAGCAGCAGACGACGACTGCGTCCACGCGCCCCTAGCACGACAGTCCCGACCACACCCAGGGAGAATCCCGATGAGCAAGGCGCCACTCCATGTCCTAACCGTCTGCGGAGTCGGCATGGGTTCCAGCCTGATGCTGAAGATGACCGCCGAGGAGGCGCTGCGAGCCCTCAACGTCGACGCACAGGTGGAGGCGACCGACGTCTCCACCGCCCGGTCGATGACGCCGGATGTCGTGATCGGCCAGGGCATGCACACCCAGGAGGTGTCCGACCTCGCCCCGATCGTGGTGACGGTGAGCGACTTCCTGGACCGGGAAGGGCTGCAGGAGACCCTGCAGCAGGAGCTGGCCGCCCAGGGGTGGCTGCCGTGACGATCGTCGACGCGGCGACTCATCCACCGGTGCAGAACTGGCCCGATGCGGTACGCGCGGCCGCGCAGCTGCTCGTCGACATGGGGTCGGCGGCTTCGAGCTACCCGCAGGCGTGCGTGGACGTGGTGCACGAGCACGGCCCCTACATCGTTCTGACACCGGGGCTGGCGCTCGTGCACGCCCGTCCGGAAACCGGTGGCGTGCGCATGGGGGTGGCGGTGCTACGGCTGGACCGGCCCGTCCACTTCGGCCACGAGACCAACGACCCCGTGGACCTCTTGGTCGCGTTCAGCTCCCCCGACCACCAGGCCCACGTGGAGACTCTGTCGCACCTGGCTCGAGCGCTCGGTGCGGGCCTCGCCGAGAGGCTGCGCGCAGCCGAGAGCGTCGGCTCCCTGCGCCAGACGGTGAAGGAGGTACTGGATGCAGACTGAGCGTCTTCCCGCTCTGGCCGGCACCGTTCGCGAGTTGCTCGACGTCGTGGACCACGCCAACCGCGAGGCGTTACCCCGTGCGGCTGACCTGGTGCTGGAGTGTCTGCGTCGCGACGGACTGGTCCACGTGGCGGCGTCGGGACACTCGCTGGCCATGGTGTGCGAGGCCTTCTACCGGGCCGGCGGTCTGGCGGCCGTGCGGCCCCTGTGGTGGCCGGAGATGTTCCCCCTGTCGGATGCCCAGCGCAGCACCGTGGCCGAGCGAACCCCTGGGCTGGCTCAGCAGGCAGTCGACGAGGCAGCCCCGCAGCCCAGTGACGTGACGGTGGTCTTCTCCACGACCGGCCGCAACCCGTACCCCGTCGAGGTTGCCGCGGCCTGCAAGGCACGTGGTGTGCCGGTCGTCGCCGTGACGTCCCCCCACGCAGCGAGGGCTGCCGAGGCGCGGCACCCGTCCACCCTCGTGGAGCACGCGGACGTGGTGCTCGACAGCGCCGTCCCGCCCGGTGACGCGGCGTACCCCGACGATGAGCCGCGGACCAGCGCGGTGTCGACCATCACGGCTGCCTACGTGTGGTCGATGCTCCTCGCCGAGCTGGACGACCGTGCCTCGCAGCAGGGGTTCGATCTGCCGCGATGGCGCAGTGCCAACGTGCCGGGTGGGGACGCAGCGAACGCGGATCTGTTCGCCCGCTACGGTCCGCGTATCCAAGAACTAGGCGTCGACCGCTGAGCCGTCCTCGCGGTCTCAGCGACCACGGCTACCTCGGCGGTGAGGTCGTCCGCATGGACGGTGCCGTGAGTAGCGGTCTGGAGCCGATGGGCCATATGCCCGCTGACCTGCGAAGATGGCTCCCGCGACTGGACTCGAACCAGTAACCCTTCGGTTAACAGCCGAATGCTCTGCCAATTGAGCTACGCGGGATCGCGCCGGGCACTCCCGGCAACCGGGACAGGGTAGCAACCCCGGCAAGGTGCGGTGAAACCACGCCCGACCTCAGCGGTCCTCCAGGACCGCCTTGAGGAAGCGCTTGGTGCGCTCGTGGTCGGGGTTCTCGAAGATCTTCTCCGGCGGACCGTCCTCCACGATCACCCCGGAGTCGAACATCATCACCCGGTGCGAGACATCGCGGGCGAAGTGCATCTCGTGCGTCACGATCAGCATGGTGATGTCGGTGGTCTCGGCGATGTCGCGGAGCACGTTGAGGAAGTCCGCGACGAGCTCGGGGTCGAGCGCCGACGTCACTTCGTCGAGCAGCAGGATGTCGGGCTCCATGGCCAGGGCCCGGGCGATCGCCACACGCTGCTGCTGTCCGCCCGAAAGCTGCGAGGGATGGGCGTCGGCCTTCTCGCGCAGCCCGACCCGATCCAGCAGCTCCAGGCCCTTCTCCCGCGCCTGCTCCTTGGACTCGCCGAGCACCGAGATCGGCGCCTCGGTGACGTTCTCCAGCACCTTCATGTTCGGGAACAGGTTGAACTGCTGGAACACCATCCCGATCTTGCGGCGCTTCTCCCGGAGATACTTCTCCGAGGCCGGCTTGAGCTCCTCACCCTTGCGCTCGTGCGTGAGCGGCTCGCCCTCGACCCAGATCACTCCCCCGGTGACCTTCTCCAACGTCATCAGCAACCGCAGGATCGTGGTCTTTCCCGACCCGCTGGGTCCGATCA
>DATABY010000211.1:0-10062 GCA_036259355.1 Nocardioidaceae bacterium | reverse complement strand
GACGGTGGGGGCCTGTGCTGTCGTGAGCCCCGCCCATAGTCGCGTTCGGCCCACCGGGTCCGCTCGGATCGGCGACACTGGTGCCATGCCACAGCAACGGGTCGGTTCGCCGCCGCGCGCGTTCACCGTCACCATCCTCATCTTCGTGGCCACGGTCGGCCAGCTGCTCGTCGCGACGTTCGCCACCGACCTCCCGCAGTTCGCCGGCAAGGGCTTCGGCGCGCGCCTGGTGGCCTATCCGTTGCTGATGCTGCTCGTGCCCGCGGGGTGGTTCCTGCTCCGCCGTCTCCGACCGGACACCGCGTGGGCATCCGTGCCGTGGACCGCGTTCGCGCTGATCATGGCGCCGTTCCTCGTCGACGTCACCGGCAACACGCTCAACCTGTACGACAGCGTCGTCTGGTGGGACGACGCCAACCACTTCGCCAACTGGTTCCTGCTCTGCAGCGGCATCGGTCTTCTCCTCATGCTGAAGAGAATCACACCCGCCTGGGCGGTGGGCATGCTCGTCGCCGGCATCGGCGCGGTCCTGGCGCTGGGCTGGGAGCTCGGCGAGTGGTACACCTTCATCCGCCACGGGACCGAGCTGGCGACGGCGTACGAGGACACCCTCGCTGACCAGGCCCTGGGCACCGCGGGGGCCGTCCTCGCCGGTGTGCTGGTCGTGGGCCGCCTCAGCGCCTCAGCAGCTCCCGGGCCATCACGACCCGCTGGATCTGGTTCGTTCCCTCGTAGATCTGGGTGATCTTCGCGTCACGCATCATGCGCTCGACGGGGAAGTCACGGGTGTACCCGTACCCGCCGAGCAGCTGTACGGCGTCGGTGGTCACCTGCATCGCGGCATCCGAGGCATAGCACTTCGCCGCGGCTCCGAAGAACGACAGGTCCGCGTCGCCGCGCTCGGACTTCGCCGCCGCGGCGTAGACCATCTGCCGTGCCGCCTCCACGGCCATCGCCATGTCGGCGAGCATGAACTGCACCCCCTGGAAGTCGGCGATTCGCTGGCCGAACTGCCGGCGCTCCTTCACGTAGCCCACGGCGTGATCCAGCGCGCCCTGGGCGATGCCGAGTGCCTGTGCCCCGATGGTCACGCGCGTGTGGTCGAGCGTTCGCAGCGCGATCTTGAGCCCGTCCCCCGGGCGACCGACCATGCGGTCGCCCGGGATGCGCACCCTGTCGAGGTGCAGCTCCCGGGTCGGTGAGCCCTTGATCCCCAGCTTGCGCTCGGGTTCGCCGAAGCCGAAGCCCTCGTCGGACCGCTCGACGACGAAGGCGCTGACGTTGGCACCGCGTCGGCCGTCGGGGTCGGTGACGGCGAGCACGGTGTAGTACTCCGACTCGCCGGCGTTGGTGATCCACGACTTCTGCCCGTTCAGGACCCAGCCGTCACCGTCCGGGGTGGCCCGCGTCCTCATCGAGGCGGTGTCGCTGCCCGCCTCTCGCTCCGACAGCGCATACGAGAACAGCGCGTCGCCACGGGCGACCGGCGGAAGGTACTTGGCCTTGAGCTCGGGCGAGCCGGCGATCAGCAGCGGCATGGTGCCGAGCTTGTTCACCGCCGGGATCAGCGAGCTCGACGCGCAGACACGGGCGACCTCCTCGATGAGGATGCAGGTCGCGAGGGCGTCGGCGCCCACCCCGTCGTACTGCTCCGGGATGTGCGGGGCGTGGAAGTCCGCCGCCCGGAGCACGTCGTAGGCCACCTTCGGAAAGGACGAGTTCTCGTCGACCTCGGCGGCGTACGGCGCGACCTTGTCCTCGGCGACCGCGCGGACCGCACGGCGGAGCTCCTCGTGGTCCTCGGACGTGCGGAACAGGTCGAAGTCGATGTCGCCCATGCGAAGCCCCGGTCAGTCGTAGGTGTAGAAGCCGCGGCCGGTCTTGCGGCCGAGCAGGCCGGCGTCCACCATGCGGGCCAGCAGGGGCGGCGGTGCGTAGAGGGGCTCCTTGAACTCCTCGTAGAGCGACTCGGCCACCGCCTTGGTGGTGTCCAGGCCGATCAGGTCGGCCAGGGCAAGCGGACCCTGTGGATGGGCGGCACCGCGGACGAGCCCCTCGTCGATGTCCTCCGCCGTCGCGAAGCCCGATTCGAGCATCCGGATCGCGGACAGCACGAACGGGACCAGCAGCGCGTTGACCACGAACCCCGCTCGGTCCTGGGAGTCGATCGCATGCTTGCCCAGCGCGCCCTGCACGAACGAGCGGGCGCGCTCGGTCGTCTCCTCGGCGGTCAGCAGGCTCGGCACCAGCTCCACCAGCGACAGCACCGGCACGGGGTTGAAGAAGTGCACGCCGAGGACGTGGCTCGGCCGGGAGGTGGCGACCGCGAGCTTCATGATCGGGATCGAGGAGGTGTTCGACGCAAGCACCGCGTCCGGCGAGGTGACGATCGTGTCGAGCCGGGCGAAGAGGTCCACCTTGGCCTGCTCGTCCTCCACGATCGCCTCGACCACGAAGTCGCGGTCGGCGAGGGCTCCCAGGTCGTCGCCCACGCGGATCCGGCGGAGCACCTCTTCGGCGCTGGTGATCTTGCCTCTCGCCTCGGCACGGTTCAGCGACTTCTCCAGCCGTGCCCGGCCGGCATCGGCTGCCGCCGGACTGGTCTCCGCCACCACGACGTCGAGGCCCGCTCTTCCGCAGACCTCCGCGATGCCGGCGCCCATCAGCCCGCAGCCGGCCACACCGATCTTGTCCATGCTCCCTCTCCCTCTCCGATCCCGTGCTCCAACCCCGTGCCCCCACCATGGTGGGGACTGGATACCGCTTGCATGGTACTGAGTACCATTGCGCTGACGGTACCCGGGAGAGGCAAGGCGCGCGACGTGGGAGCTGCGAAGGACCGCCTGATCGAGGCCGCGTTCAGCCTGTTCGACGAGCGCGGGTTCGAGCACACCACGGTCGAGGACATCGCCGAGCGCGCCGGAGTCGGGCGTACGACGTTCTTCCGTAACTTCGGCTCCAAGGAGCACGTGATCTTCCCCGACCACGACCGGTTGCTCAGCGCGATCAGCGAGCGGTTGTGGGCATCGACGCCGGAGACGGCCGTGGTCGCGGTCTCGGAGGCCGCGCGGCTGGTGCTGCTGCACTACCTCGAGGAGGGCGACCGCGCGCGGCGCAGGTATGCGCTCACCAGGACGGTCCCGGCGCTGCGCGACCGGGAGCGCGCCGGCATCCAGCGGTACGAGCGGCTGTTCGCGGACTTCATCCACCACTGGATGGGCGGCGGGGCGGAGACCGCGCTCCGGGCCGAGCTGATGGCCAACGCCGTGGTGTCCGCGCACAACCACGTGCTCCGGCGATGGCTTCGAGGCGACACGTCCGAACCGCGGGCGGAGTTCGAGACAGCGATGACCGAGGTCGCGGACCTGTTCGCGCGCGCTGCACGCCGTCCGGGGGCCGGTACCGCGGTGGTCCTGCTGCGCACCGACGCGGACCTCGACGAGCTGAGGGCGAGGATCGAGCGGCTGCTCGGCTGACGACGACGCCCAGCGGTCGCCCAGGGTCCGGGAAGTTTTAGTGAAGTTCCTTCCTGATGATGTAGGCTCACGATATGACCCAGCGGGAGAAACGCGTCGAGGCGCTCGACCGGGTGCTCGAGCTCGCCGTACTCGTGAACGAGGACATGACGCAGTCGTTGGCCGCCCAAGGCTTGACCGCCTCGCGCACGCACCTGCTCTGGGAGCTCTTCCACCGCGGCCCGTCGACGCAGCGGGTGCTCGCGGAGGCCCTGAAGGTGAGCCCCCGCAACGTCACCGGCCTCGTCGACGGGCTCGTCGTCACCGGCTTCGTCACCCGGGAGCCGCATCCCACCGACCGGCGCGCCACCCTGGTAACGCTGACCCACCACGGCTCGTCGGTCATGGTCGAGATGAAGGCAGGGCAGCAGGAGTTCGCTGAGCTGCTCTTCGGCGACATGCCCGCCGGGCAGCTCGACGACCTCACGAAGGGGCTGGGCGTGGTCGTGGAGAGGCTGCGCGGCCTCGTGACCACGCAGCCCGAGACCACCAAGCCGGCGACGGCGGAGCACCGCCGTGCCTGACCTGCGCCGGCTCGCCTCCCTCGCCAAGCACGCGCTGGTGTTCGAGCTCAACATCTACAAGAGCCTGCTCCGATGGGTCGCTCGCCGGCCCAGCGTTCCCGAGGGCACCGAGCCGGTGGGGTATGCGCAGAACGCCACTCCCGTCATCTGGCTGTGGATCTTCGCGTCGGCGATGGAGCTGCCGCTGGTCCACGTGCTCATCCCCTGGGACACCGTCCGCATCGTCGGCCTGGTGATCGGCATCTGGGGTCTGCTGTGGATGCTCGGCATGCTGGCCGGGCTTCGGACGTACCCCCACCTGGTCGGCGAGAAGGTGCTGCGCGTACGCAACGGCGCCATGCACGACATCCACGTCCCGTGGGCCGCCATCGACTCGATCGGCTACCAGGACCGCGCCCTCGACTCGTCGGTATGGACGCTGCAGCCTCGGGAGACGGCCGGCGGCACCGACCTGCAGGTGGCGACGTCCGGGCGGGTCAACGTGCACGCGAAGCTGCGCCGGCCGATGTGGGTGCAGACCAGGAAGGGCGACATGGAGATCGCCGAGATCAGTTTCTGGACCGACAACCCGCGCGAGTTCGTCGCCCGGGTGCGGCCCCTCCTGGCCGCGAAGCGCCGCTCGGCCTGACGGTTTCGGAGGAACGCGAGTCACACGTGCACGTCCTTCGGCAACGGCAGGCGGGGCACCCCACCGAGCCGGCGGTGGAAGCGCACGAGCTCTGCGTGCGAGTCCAGGACTCGCCACAGCGCCTCGTGCGCCGCCCACGGCAGGGGTTCGTCACCGTTCTGCCAGGAGGGTCCGAAGCCGATCCACACCGGCGTCCACCCGGCGGCGACATCCCACTCGCCACGGTGCTTCGTGAGCAGGCGGTGACGAATCTGGAACGCCATCCGCGGTCCATCGGCGCAGATCGGTGCGGTGCTGACCGGCCACACCGGCAGGTCAAGCGCCATGAGCTCGAGCTCGAGGTCACCGAGGATGCTCGGTGCGACGAGCACCGTGGCGACGTTCTCGTGCGGGGCGCGTCTCACCCCCGGCACGCTAGCCCGACGTCGGCGTTCTCGGTACCCGTTCGGCGGCCCGGACCCGGGCCGGGCCGATGGGCCCACAAGCCGTCGTGAGTCCTGGGGGGTCTCGCGGGACCTGGCGCGACTGGCGCCCCGACCGCTGCTGTGCTGGTCGGACGCCGTTTCGGCCGGTGGTGGCAGGTGAAGGATTCGAACCTTCGAAGGCAATGCCGGCGGTTTTACAGAGCACCCGCGACCGACGAAGAACATTAGCCCTGACCTGCGCTTTCGTCCTCGTCAGGACCCTCGTCACCGTCCTCGGCCCGCCACTGGCCCGCACGACGACCTGCCTCCAGCGCTGCGGTGATCCGGTCGTTGACGACCTCTTCCTGCCCGTCGATGCAGTTCGCGTAGACGGTCAGCAGAACCGCCACGCTGTGACCTACGCGGCGGGCTACCTCCGTGGCCGGGACTCCCCCGTTCAGCCAGGCGGACACGGCCGCGTGCCTCAGGTCGTAAGGCCGACGGGCGAGCGGTGATGTGACCTGGTCATTGGGGAGGGCCAGCGCGCGCGCCTTCTTCCAGGCGCGGTCGTACACGCTGTCTGACAGGCGACCACCGCGAGTCCCGACGAACAGCTGGTCCTGCAGACCGACCGAGTACTCGCTGACGTGGGACCGCAACATCTGGACCAAGAACGGCTGGGACATCCCCGGCGGCTACGTCGAGCCCGGCGAGACCCCGCGCGAGGCCTGCGAACGCGAAGTGGCTGAGGAACTCGGCATCCAACCCGGGATTGGCCCGCTCCTAGTGGCTGACTGGGCCCCCAGCCAAGCCGAAGGGGACAAGATCCTCTTCATATTCGACGGCGGTGAGATGGACTCACAACTCACAGACCAGGTCGTTCTCCCGGCAGAAGAACTCAGCGAGTGGCGTTTCCACAGTGAGGCGGACCTTGAGAGTGCACTCATTCCCCGCCTAGCCCGACGTCTGATCGCAGCCCTCGAGGCCAAGCGCGGGACCAGGACCACCTACTTGGAACACGGAAGGCACTCCGTGGGCTGACGGCGCCGGGCCGGCGCAACGCGCACAATCGCCGAAAAGTCGGATGTTGGGCGGGGACTCGTACGCCCGTTCGGATTTGCCCGCGGTCCTCGGTTGACGGCTCTAGGCACTGTCGCGTCGGGCTACTGTCCGTGGAACCGCGACCGTCGCAGTTGGGAGCTCGGAGGTGTGGGCGGTGGTGCGGATCTCACTGGGTGGTGCGGTCCCAGATGACCGACAGGTTTTCGCGTTGTCCGAAGCGCTCCAGGTGTGCCTTCACGGCGTCGGCGAGCCGGCTGATATCGCCGTCTGCGGGGGCGGAAACCTCGATGTGGAGGTGGTCGGTGGCGGGCCGGAGGACAAGCACTCTGCCGTCGCCCAACCGCTGCACCAGGGCGCCACCTTCGTCGGTGATCGGGCCGTGTGCCGACCAGTGACTGGTGAGCTGCTTGGCGTACCGCGCGGGGCGGTGGGTGGCCATGCGGCCGGTGATGGTGCCCATGGTGGCTCCTCATGTAGCCAGGGCCCGCGGGAGCCGGGCACGCCCCAGGTCGGGTGGGCGCGCCCGGCTGCTCGGGACCAGGTGGTCGTGTCAGGCCTGGACGGCGAAGCCGCCGGTCCAGGAGACCTTCTCGCCGGCGGCGAGGGTGATCTGCAGGAACCCCAGCGCCTCCAGTTCGCGGGCGCGGCCCAGTGAACCGGCGTCGATGGCCCGCAGGCCACCGGCGGTGACGACCCCGGCGAGCTGAGACTTCGCCTCGGTGTCGTCGCCGGCGATAAGTACCGTGGTGGGCTGGTCGCCGACGGTGCCTGAGGCCAGGGTCGGGGCGAGGTTGGTGTTGAAGGCCTTGACCACCCGGGAGTTCGGCAGCGCGGCGGCGAACTCGGCGGTGGCCGAAGAGTCCGCGGGCACGGTCAGGGAGTCGAAGGTCTCGAAGTTCACCGGGTTGGTGATATCGACTACGACCTTGCCGGTCAGCTGGTCACCACGCTGGGCCAGCACCTCGCTGACCGCCGGATAGGGCACGGCCAGGACGACGATGTCGCCGGTGAGGGGCTTGTCGGTGTCGTTGCTGTCAAACAGCTCGGCGGTGTGGCCGCCCTTCTCCACGATGCCGGCGATGGCCGTGCCCATGTTGCCCTTGCCGAGGATGCTTACGTGAGTCATGACTGTCTCCCTGTGTTTCATTGGTTGTCGGTGTCAGTGTTGCTGGGCTGGGGCTTGCTCTCGTTGATGCCGTAGACGCGGCCGTCGGGGCCGCGGAAGTGGCGGTAGGCGTAGTTGAAGTCAGGGGCCCGGTTGATGTCGCCGAGCAACTCGAAGCCGGCGTTGGCGAGTTCCTCGCTGGCCTGGGCGACGTCGTCGACTCGGAAGCCGATGGCGAGGCTGTCGTTGTAGCCGTAGGGCGGTGTCGTGCCCGGGGTGTAGATCTCGTACAGGTCTCCGTTGGAGAAGGAGAAGACCGCGACGCCGTCCATCTCCATCATGGGTGGCACACCGAGGCGCTCGGTGGTGAATGCCTTGTGCGCCTCGAATTGGTCGGGCTGCACGACGACTGCGTGCCAGGTGATGCCTTGGGTTTGCATGCGTGGTCTCCTTCGTGGGTGCGCCTGGCCTGCGAGGGATCGCGTCACGGCGACGTTATCGGGGGGTGCGGCCGCCCGTGAAGGATGCGCGGTGGCAGCGGTCGGGCGCGGATGATCAGTTGATCTGTAGGGAGCGGATGGAGTTGCCGTACCAGGCGCCGGGGCGGTTGATGACCGTGGTGGCCGAGCCGGTGTCGGTGGCAGCGCCCAGGGTGAGCAGCAGCGGCACGTAGTGGTCCGCGGTCGGGTGCGCGATGTTCACCCCGGGCGCCTTGCTCTGGTAGTCCATGAGGGTGTCGACGTCGCCGCGGGCCAGCGCGTCGGCGGCCCACTGGTCGAACGCCTGCGTGTGACCGGCGAGCTCGGGCTTGCGGAAGACGGAGAAGCTGTGGGTCATGAAGCCCGAGCCGATGACCAGGACTCCCTCTTCGCGCAGGCTGCGCAGCCGTTGACCGAGGGCCAGCAGCGCCTGCGGCTGCAGGCTGGGCATGGACAGCTGCACCACCGGCACGTCGGCGGCCGGGTACATCGCCATCAGCGGGATGAACGCCCCGTGGTCCAGCCCGCGGTCGGTGAACTGGTGCACCCGGTCAGAGCCCAGGGTGCCGGCGACCCGGCGGGCCAGGTCGGTGGCGTCTGGGGTGGCGTAGGGCAGGGTGTAGTAGCGGGGGTGGAAGCCGCCGAAGTCGTAGTACAGCGGGGTGCCCGCGGCCGACCCGGACAGCGCGGCCGGCGCGCTCTCCCAGTGCGCGGATACCACCACGATGGCCCGGGGCTTGGGCATCGACTGCCCCCACTGGTACAGCTCGTTCAGCCATTGGGGGTCGTCCAGGGTGGGTGGGGCGCCGTGGCTGACGAACAGTGCGGGCAGCGGGCCGTCGCTGGGCTGCCAGGTCTGCTGGGCGCGGGCTTGGGGCAGGACTCGGGCGAGCAGGTCGTCGTAGGCGCCCGCGGGCGCCGTCGGCCGCAGGATGTCGGTGATGGACGTGGTCATCTCGGGGTCCTCGTGTCGGGTCGTGGCAAGTAGGTGGAGGTGAAGGTCAGGAGGTGAACGACTGCGGCCCGAAGCGGCCCACGGCCACCACCACCGCCAGGGCGAACAGCACCAGGTTCACCGCGATCATCTGGCTCTCCTTGCGGCGGCCGTGAGTGATCGCGGCGCCGAGCATCAGGGCCGCGAGACCGGCCGCGGCGACCGGCACCAGCACCGGGACGATGCCGATTGCGGCCGGCAGGACCAGGCCGAGGGCAGCGAGCACCTCCAGCGCGCCGATGCCCTTGACCACCCCGGCGCTGAAGTCTTCGGTCCAGCCCATGCCGGCGGCGGCCAGCTTGTCCTTGGGCTGGGCCAGCTTCATCGCTCCGGCGGCCAGGAAGGCCAGCGCCAGCACACCGGCGAGGATCCACAGGAACACGTTCATGGAAGTTCTCCCTCAAGATTGGCATTACTTCAACGTTGAAGAAACAGTAGCGCACGGGTACTTCAATCGTCAAGTATTTTCGCTTCAACGTTGAATCAAGGTCGGGTAGGCTGCGGCCATGACATCGACCGGCACGACCACCGGCGAGCCCCGCTGGCTCACCGCAGACGAACGCCAGGCCTGGCTGACCCTCATCGGGGTGGTCATGCGCCTGCAACCGGCCCTGGACGCCCAACTGCGCCGCGACGCCGGCCTGAGCAACTTCGAGTACCAGGTGCTCGCCGCACTGTCCGAAGCACCCGGACGCACGCTGCGGATGAGCCAGCTCGCCGGCATGGCCGAGGGGTCGCTGTCTCGGCTCTCCATGGTCGTCAGCCGCCTTCAAAAGCAAGGCTGGGTCGAGCGCACGCCCGACCCCGACGACGGGCGCTCCACCCTGGCCATCCTCACCGACGCCGGTTGGGACAAGGTCGTGGCCGCCGCGCCAGGACACGTCGAAGAGGTACGCCGACTCGTCATCGACCCGCTCACTCAGGCCCAGGTCCAGCAGCTGACCAGCATCGGACAACGCATCATGCGCGCCATCGACCCACAAGACCGCTGCCTACCTGACCGCTGACAACCCCCAAGCGGCGGCATGTCAACGTCGGTCGGGGGCCCAAGCCGATGACACTCGCCGAAACGTCCGCGCACGCCGCGAGTTGCGCGCAAGCGAGGCAGCCGGCAACGCGGCGACGCTGCGCACGCAGTGAGCGACCGCCGCAGAGACCGCCTGCCCCAGCCGCGCCACACGACATCAAGGCTGAGTCGCTCTGTGCCAGCGCCATCGATCCAGACCGCGGGTGTAACGCATCAAGTGGAGCCACAGTGTCAACCATCAAGCGGAGTCGGACAGCGGGGCTCACCGGGGCTCAGTCGATGTGGTGAATACTTTCTTCTCTCGGTCAAGGCGCCGGCTTCGCC
>DATABY010000210.1:0-13498 GCA_036259355.1 Nocardioidaceae bacterium | reverse complement strand
CGGTCGGGGGCCTGGTGGGCGGCCACGAGGTCGGCGGAGACCCACGACTCCTCGGAGCCCTCGAAACGGCCGGGCTCGGCGTACTGGTCGGCGTGGTCGGGCTGGTCGGGCTGGTCGGACATGGCAACCCCTCTCGTGCGTCACTCGCCGCGGTGATCGTAGCGGAACTCTGCGTGCTTCCGCGGATTCGGCACTATCATGGCCGCTATGCCGTATCTGCGGATCAGTGAGGCCGCTGAGCTGCTCGGGGTCAGCGACGACACCGTACGCCGCTGGGCCGACCAGGGGCGGTTGCAGACGGTGACCGCCGAGAACGGGCGACAGGCCGTGGAGGGCGCCGAGCTGGCGCGCCTGGCGCAGGATCTCGCCGATGCCCCGCAGGCCGGCGCGGTCGTCGGGCAGTCGGCGCGCAACCGGCTGCGCGGCATCGTCACCCGGGTCCTGAAGGACACCGTGATGGCGCAGGTGGAGATGCAGGCGGGTCCGTTCCGGGTGGTGTCGCTGATGAGCCGCGAGGCGGCCGACGAGCTCGCCCTCGAGCCGGGCACGGTGGCGGTGGCCGCGGTGAAGTCCACGCACGTGGTGGTCGAGCTGCCGGAGCCGCGGTGAGGCCCGCCGGCCAGGCCGGCCCGGCGGGGGTCGCCGGGATGGCCGCCGCCGCCGTGCTCACGGCCTGCGGCGGACCGGGGCCGGCCGGCGCCTCCGACGACGGCCGCGCGGGGCCGGTGAACGGGGAGGTGGTGGTGTTCGCCGCGTCGTCACTGACCGGGTCGTTCCAGCGGATCGGTCGCGCGTTCGAGGCCGCGCACCCCGGCGTCGAGGTGCGGTTCAGCTTCGGCGGCAGCTCCAGCCTGGGGCCGCAGGTCGCCGCGGGCGCGCCGGCGGACGTCTTCGCCTCCGCCGACCGGGCGACCATGGCTCGTGCCGTGGCGGCCGACGCCACGGCCGCGCGGCCCGTGCTGTTCGCCCGCAACCGGCTGCAGGTCGCCGTACCCCCGGACAACCCCGGCCGCGTCGACGGTCTGGACGACTTCGCCCGGTCCGAGCTCACGCTGGCCGTCTGCGCGCCGCAGGTTCCCTGCGGGGCGGCCGCGCGTCGAGCCTTCGCGGCAGCCGGCGTGCGAGCGCGCCCGGACACGCTGGAGCAGGACGTGAAGGCGGTGCTGACCAAGGTCGAGCTCGGTGAGGTCGACGCGGGCCTGGTCTACCGCACCGACGTGCGGGCCGCGGGGGAGCGGGTCCGCGGCGTCGCTGTTCCAGAGGTGCGGCGGGTGGTCAACGCCTACCCGATCGCACCGCTGGCTGACGCGCCGAACCCGGCCGGCGGGCGCGCGTTCGTGCGGTTCGTGCGGTCCGCCACCGGTCGGGAGGTGCTCGTCGATGCCGGCTTCGACCTTCCCTGACGGCGCGGTCGTCGAGACGGCGGGCGCGAAGGGAGCCGGGAGGGCCGGGCCGCCGCTGTTGCTGCTCGTGCCCGCGCTGGTGGCGCTGGCCTTCCTGCTGCTGCCGCTGGTCGCACTGGTGGTGCGGGCGCCGTGGTCGACGCTGCCGCGCGAGCTGGCCAAGCCGGAGGTGCTGGAGGCGCTACGGCTGTCACTGGTGACGTCGGTGTGCGCGACGCTGGTCTGTGTCGTGCTGGGGGTGCCGCTGGCCTGGCTGCTCGCACGCACGCAGTTCCCCGGCCGGCCGGTGCTGCGGGCGCTCGTGACCGTCCCGATGGTGCTGCCGCCGGTGGTCGGCGGGGTCGCGTTGCTGATGCTGCTCGGCCGCAGCGGCCTGCTCGGCGGTCGCCTGGACGCGTGGTTCGGGGTCAGCCTGCCGTTCACCACGGCCGCGGTCGTGGTCGCGCAGGCGTTCGTCGCGCTGCCGTTCCTGGTGATCGCGGTGGAGGGCTCGCTGCGGGGCGCCGACCGTCGCTACGAGGTGGCGGCCGCCACCCTGGGGGCCTCGCGGCTGACGGTGTTCCGGCGGGTGACCCTGCCAATGGTCGCGCCGGGAGTGGTCGCCGGCGGCGTGCTGTGCTTCGCGCGGGCGCTGGGGGAGTTCGGCGCCACGATCACGTTCGCCGGCAGCTTTCCCGGCACCACCACCACGATGCCGATCCTGGTGTACCTGCGGCTGCAGTCGCAGCCGTCCACGGCGATCGTGCTGTCGTTGGTGCTGCTGCTGGTCTCCGTGCTGGTCCTGGGCAGCCTGCGCGAGCGGTGGATCCGCGGGGGGTTGTCGTGACCGCCGCCGAGGTGGCGGTCGGCGCGGGTCTGCGCGCCGAGGTCGACGTGCGCCGCGGCCCGTTCGGGGTGTCGTTGCGCGTGGACTCCGGCGCGGGTGAGGTGGTGGCCCTTCTCGGGCCCAACGGCGCGGGCAAGTCCACGGCGCTGCAGGCGTTGGCGGGCCTGGTGCCGCTGACCGCTGGCCGGGTGGAGCTGGCCGGTCGGCTGCTGGACGACCCCCTCGCCGGCGTGCACGTCCCCACCGAGGCGCGGCGGATCGGCATGGTGTTCCAGGACTACCTGCTGTTCCCGCACCTGTCGGCGCTGGACAACGTCGCGTTCGGGCTGCGCGCCCGCGGCGTGGCCCGGCGTACGGCGTTGCGGCGGGCCGGCGCCTGGCTGGACCGGATGGGGCTGCCCGACCAGGCCCGGTCCCGGCCGTCGGCCCTGTCCGGGGGACAGGCGCAGCGGGTGGCGCTCGCGCGGGCGCTGGCCACCGACCCGGCGCTGCTGCTGCTCGACGAGCCACTGGCGGCGCTGGACGCCGGCACCCGCCTGGAGGTGCGGGCCGGGCTGCGCCGGCACCTGGCCGACTACGCCGGCTGCACCGTGCTGGTGACCCATGACGCGCTGGACGCGATGGTCCTCGCCGACCGGCTCGTGGTGGTGGAGCGGGGCCGTGTGGTGCAGGAGGGGGCGCCGACCGAGGTGGCCCGGGCACCGCGGACCGACTACATCGCGCGGCTGGTCGGGCTCAACCTCTACCGCGGCCGGGGCGCTGAGCACGCCGTGCACGTCGGGGGCACCGTGATCACAGTGGCCGAACCCGTGCACGGACCGGCGTTCGCGGCGTTCCCTCCGTCGGCGGTGGCGTTGCACCGGTCCCGGCCCGAGGGCTCCGCCCGCAACGTCTGGCACGGCCGGGTGCGGCACCTGGAGCAGCACGCCGACACCGTCCGGGTGGAGGTCGAGGCCGCGGTGATGGTGCTGGCGGACGTGACGCCCCCGGCTGTCGCGGAGCTCGGTCTCGACGTGGGCGCGCCGGTGTGGGTGGCGGTCAAGGCGACCGAGGTCCGGGCCTACCCGGCGTGAACGTGCACGTGACAATGGTCGGGTGAGCGAGCAGACGACGCGACCGCCGGGCCCGGCCCCGCCGCGACGGAAGAGCTTCGCCGAGCAGAGCTTCGGCGACATGCTGCGCTCGATCGTCGTGCTGCTGCTCATCATCGGCGCGGTCTGGGCCGTCAGTGCGCTGGTCAGCGCCGAGGACGAGCAGCGACCGGTGCGGGAGGTCGACTACAGCGGGCAGCTGCGCGCTGCCCGGGACCTGGCCGACTACTCCGTGCTGGCGCCGCGCGGGCTGGGCAGCGGCTGGGTACCGACCAGTGTCGACCTGCAGAGCAGCGGCGGGACGGTGCGCTGGCACCTCGGCTTCCTGACGCCGCAGCAGGAGTACGTCGGCCTGGAGCAGGCCGACCGCGAGCCGCAGGACCTGGCGCGGACCTACGTCGGCGACCTGACCCGGTCCGGGACCGTCGCCGCCGGCGGAGAGCCGTGGCAGCTCTACCGCGGGGAGACCGACACCGCGCTGGTACGCCGGCGGGGCGCGGTGATCACGATCGTCGTCGGCACCGCCGGGACCGAGGTGCTCACCTCGTTCGTCGCTGCGCTGCGTCCGTAGCGCCGGGCGGTGTCGCGCACGTAGCGGCGGCCGTCACCGGCCGCCGACGGTGCGGCGCCTCAGGAGGGCGAGTCGTCGGACTGCTTCACCGCGGCCTCGAGCTTGGCGCGGGCGCCGTCGAGCCAGCGCTGGCACACCTCGGCGAGGCTTTCGCCGCGCTGCCACAGCGCCAGCGACTCCTCCAGCGTGGTGCCGCCCGCCTCGAGCCGGCGTACCACGTCGACGAGCTCCTCGCGCGCCTGCTCGTAGCTGAGCCCGCTGTCGGGTGTCGCGGATGCGTCTGGTGAGTCGGCGGCCATGGCCGCGACCCTACCGATCCGTGCTCGCGTCGTCGTCGTGCGTGGCATCGACAGTGAGGTCGAGGCGTCCACGCGCCAGCCGGGCGGTGAGGCGGTCACCGGGGCCGACCTGGTCGGCCGCGTGCAGCACGTCGCCGCGGTCGGTCTGGACGACGGCGTACCCACGCTCCAGCGTCGCCAGCGGCGACAGCGCGCGCACCCGCGCCACCCGGTGTGCGGTGTCGTCGGCGGCCCGGTCGAGCTGGTGCCGCAGGCACCGGCGCCCGCGGTCGAGCAGGTCGCGCACCGCGGCGCCGCGGTCGTCGATCGCGCTGAACGGCGCCGCCAGTGCCGGCCGCTGTCGCAGCTGGGCGAGGCCGTGCTGCTCCCGGTCGAGCCAGGATCCGACCAGGTGGCGGCCACGCTCGCGCAGCTGCTGGACCCGGGCGTACTCCTCGGACACGTCGGGTACGACGAGCTTGCCCGCGTCGGTGGGGGTCGAGGCTCGTACGTCGGCGACCAGGTCGAGCAGCGGTGAGTCGGGCTCGTGGCCGATCGCGCTGACGACCGGGGTGCCGCACTTGGCGACCGCTCGGATCAGCCCTTCGTCGGAGAACGGCAGCAGGTCCTCCACCGACCCGCCGCCCCGCGAGACCACGATCACGTCGACCGCGTCGTCGCGGTCGAGCTGCCCGAGCGCCTCGATCACCTGCCGGGCGGCGTCGTAGCCCTGCACCGCGGTGTGCTCCACCCGGAAGCGGACGCCGGGCCAGCGGCGCCGGGCGTTCTCCAGGACGTCGCGTTCGGCGGCCGACCCACGGCCGCAGACCAGCCCGACCCCTCGGGGCAGGAACGGTAGCCTCCGCTTGAGCGCGCGGTCGAACAGCCCCTCAGCCGCCAGCAGCCGGCGGCGCTGCTCCAGCCGGGCCAGCAGCTCGCCCAGACCCACCGGCCTGATGTCGTCGGCGGCCAGGCTCAGCGTGCCGCGGGGGACGTAGTAGGCCGGCTTGGCGTGGACGACGACGCGGGCGCCCTCGGTCACGGGCGGTTCGACGCTGTCGAACACCCGGCGGGGACAGGTGACGACGACCGACACGTCGGCCGCGGAGTCACGCAGGGTGAGGAACACCGTCTGGGTGCCGGAGCGCCGGTTCAGCTGCGCGATCTGTCCCTCCACCCAGATCCAGCCGAGCCGGTTGATCCAGCCCGACAGCGCGTTGGCGATCTGGCGTACCGGGGCCGGCTTCTCGACGGAGGTCTCTAGCGCCATGCGCCGAGACTAACCAGGCGGGGGGACACGACGGGGGCTCAGGCAGCGGGCTCGAGCGGTCGACGGGAGAGGGTTGTCATGAGACGTTTGGGTACAGAAGCGACACAGTAGCTGGCACAGGCACTCTGGGAGCGGAACCATGTTCACCGTCGGGCCGATGGGCATCCTCCTTGTGGCCATGCTGGGTCTGATCGCCGCGGCGGCCCTCGCGTCCCTGGCCGTGATGCTGATGTGGGTCATCGCGCTGACGTTGACACCGGTGCTGGCCGGTACGGCGGACCGGGTTCGGCGCTGGAGGTGGCGTGACTGGCACCCGCCGACCAACTGGGTCCCGCTGGAGCCCCCGGTGTCACCGAGCCCCCGGCCGACGGGGTTCCCGGCATCCGGGGTGTCGGTGGTGGCCAGTCGGGAGTCCGGTGTCGACGTTCGGCTCCTGACGGCGACCGTGCCCTCGCCGCGTCGCGGGGCCGACCCGACGCTGACCGCGGTGCACGCCACGCTGGCGCCCACGGCGACCCTCGAGCTGCCTCCGCACGCGCGCAGCAACGTGCTGGTCTGCGTGCTGTCCGGCCACGGAACCGTCGGGGCCCATCGCCGGCGCGTGCGCGCGGGCGACCGTGCCGTCGTCGAGCCCGGCGACCCGGTGACCGTCGCGGCCGGTCGCGGCGGCGCACAGCCGTCGATGGAGGTCCTGCTCGCGCAGGTGCCCGCCCCGGCGGCGGTACGGGCAGAGCCGAGGACCGGTGTGGTGAGCCACGCCCGGCCGGCTCACGCGCGCCGCCATCTGGTCGGAGCCGCGGCGCGCGCTCTGGCGGCCCGGACGGCGCACGGCTGGGCGAGCGGCTGGGCGCGTCGCGTGCGCCGACGTCCCGCGGCGTAGGCGCGCTGGTGCCGCCACCTACGATGGAGGGCATGTCTGCACCCACTGGACCGACCGGACCGGCTGCGTCGGAGGACGCCCATTCCCGCCGCGTGCTGCTGGCGGCACCCCGCGGCTACTGCGCCGGGGTCGACCGCGCCGTGATCACGGTCGAGCAGGCTCTCGACCTGTACGGCCCGCCGGTCTACGTGCGCAAGCAGATCGTGCACAACAAGCACGTCGTCCGCACACTCGAACGGCGCGGCGCCATCTTCGTCGAGGAGGTCGAGGAGGTGCCCGAGGGCGCCAACGTGGTGTTCTCCGCCCACGGCGTGTCGCCGCAGGTGCACCAGGAGGCCGAGCACCGGCAGCTGAAGACGATCGACGCCACCTGCCCGCTGGTGACCAAGGTGCACCACGAGGCGAAGCGGTTCGCCGGCGAGGAGTACGACATCCTGCTGATCGGCCACGAGGGGCACGAGGAGGTCGAGGGCACGGCCGGAGAGGCCCCGAGGAACATCCAGCTGGTCCAGGGGCCCGACGACGTCGAGAACGTCGAGGTCCGCGACCCCGACAAGGTCGCCTGGCTGTCGCAGACCACGCTCTCGGTCGACGAGACCATGCAGACCGTCGACCGCATCCGCGAGCGGTACCCCAACCTCATCGACCCGCCGTCGGACGACATCTGCTACGCCACGCAGAACCGCCAGCAGGCCGTCAAGGAGATCTCGAAGGACGCGGACCTGGTGATCGTGGTCGGTTCCGGCAACTCCTCCAACTCGGTGCGGCTCGTCGAGGTGGCGCTGGAGTCGGGTGCCCGGGCGGCGTACCGCGTCGACGAGGCCGGCGAGATCGACGACGCGTGGCTGTCCGGGGTCTCGACCATCGGCGTGACCTCGGGCGCCTCGGTGCCGGAGATCCTGGTCGACGGGGTGCTCGACTACCTGCAGGGGCAGGGCTTCCCGGAGGCGGAGGCCGTGCACACCGCCGAGGAGAGCCTGATCTTCGCGCTCCCGCCGGAGCTGCGCCGCGCCCAGCGCGCCGCCGCCACGTCCTCCTGACGATTCGTCTGCGGGACGGCTCGGCGAAATACCCGAGCCACCGCAGACGAGTCGGTTGGGGTCGGCTCAGGCGTCGGCGAACAGCCGGACGATCGCCTCGCCGCACTCCTGCGTGGATGCCGTACCGCCGAGGTCGCGGGTGCGCGTGGCGGGGTCGGCCAACGACGCCTCCACCGCGCGCAGCACATGGGCCGACACCTCCGAGTGACCCAGGTGTTCCAGCAGCATCGCGGCCGACCACACCGCGGCCACCGGGTTGGCGATGCCCTGGCCGGCGATGTCTGGCGCCGACCCGTGCACCGGCTCGAACATCGACGGGTACTCACCCGAGGGGTTGAGGTTGGCCGACGGCGCCACGCCGAGGGACCCGGCGACGGCGGCGGTGAGGTCGCTGAGGATGTCCCCGAACAGGTTGCTGCCCACGATCACGTCGAACCGGCCGGGGTCGAGCACGACGCGGGCGGCGAGGGCGTCGATGTGCATCTGTTCCCACTCCACGTCGGGGAACTCGGTCGCGACCTCGCGCACGACCTCGTCCCAGAACGGCATCGTGTGCACGATGCCGTTGGACTTCGTCGCCGAGGTCAGCTTGGCGCGGCGCTGCTGCGCGAGCGCGAACGCGTGCCGTGCGATGCGGGTCACGCCGGCGCGGGTGAACGCCGACTCCTGCACGGCGATCTCGTCGGGGAAGCCGCGGTTGAGCCGGCCGCCGATCTCGCTGTACTCGCCCTCGACGTTCTCACGCACGACGACCAGGTCCATCTTCTCGGCGCCACGCACCGGGCTGTCGACGCCGGTCAGTCCCTTGGCGGGACGGACGTTGGCGTACTGCCGGAACGCCCGCCGAATCGGGATCAGCAGTCCCCACAGGGAGACGTGGTCGGGAACGCCGGGCCACCCGACCGCGCCGAGCAGGATGGCGTCGTAGGCCCGCAGCGTCTCCACGCCGTCCTCCGGCATCATCGCACCGGTCTCGGCGTACCGCTGGCAGGACCAGTCGAACGTGTCGTAGTCCAGTGTCAGTCCGTAGTCCGCCGCCGCCGTGTCGAGGACCGAGCGGGCGACGGCGATCACGTCGTGGCCGATGCCGTCGCCGGGGATGACCGCGATGCGTGGCGGTGTCATGCGCCTCCTCTACGTCGAGCGACCTGGTCGGCCCGAGCCCCAGCACGGGTACGAGCAGGGAGGGGATGGGGATGAGGGCCACCCCAGTATGACGAAGCCGATGCGGGGCCGGTCGCCTGCGTGACGGCGGACGCCTGCCTGTCAGCGGCTCTCTCTCGCCGGTCGGGGCCGATCGGTGCCCGCAGGTTGTGTGGTGGCGCGCAGGCCCACGATCGCCAGCACCACGACATGTGCCGCCGCGAGCGCGACACCGTGGTGGGCGAGGCCGGTCAGCCACGTGCTGACGAGTGGCAGCCGGCTGTCGGTCAACGCCGCTGGGGAGAGGACCGCGACGGCCGCGACCACTGCGCCCAGAAGCAACGGCGGCAGGATGCCGACGGTGTACAGGCCGCGACGTCGGACGAGCAGGGCGGCGCAGAGGCAGACCAGGATGAAGCACAGGTCGAAGAAGAGGCTCAACCGGTGGGTGAGCGTGAGGTCGAGGGCCACCACCGCCGCGGTGGCGAGCACGCCACCGGCGACCACATGGGGTGTCCCAAGCAGCACCACGGGCGGGGGCGCTGGTCGGCCTGCGTGCCGGTGCCCGACCGGTCGCGGTGGATGGGCGCGGGCGGCGCGGTAGCGGCCCGCGGACACGCGCGTGCGCGCATCGGCACGCGGCTGGGCGGGCATCGCGTCCAGCGCGCCGTGCGGCAGGGGCTGCGGGTGCACGAGAGCAACGCTAGGGCCCCGCCCGGCCGGAACCGTGGATGCCGTTGCGTGTCGCCTACTCGCCCACCGCCTCGTCGTCGTTCCAGGCGCGTGGCGTCGTCCGGTGGGCGTGGCCGAGCGCGGGGACCTCGTCGGTGAGCAGCAGCTCGGCGGCGGTCGTGGGACGGACCGCCTCGTGCACCGGTGCCGGGGCGGTCAGCTCGGTGTCGGTGACCTTGAGGTCACGCATCCGCCGAGCCGACACCAGCACGCGGGTCTCGACCGAGCCGACCGCCGCGTTGTAGGCGCGGACCGAGCCCGTGAGCGAACGGCCGAGCCTGTCCAGGTGCTGGCTCACTGTGGCCAACCGGTCGTAGAGCTCACGGCCCAGCGCATGCACCTCGCGCGCGTTGCTGGCCAGCGCCTCCTGGGTCCAGGCGTAGGCGACCGTGCGCAGCAGGGCGATCAGGGTCGTGGGCGTCGACAGGATGACCTGCCTGGCAGCGGCCTGCTCGAGCAGGTGGGGGTCGGCCTCCAGGGCCTGGGACAGGAACGCCTCGCCGGGCACGAACAGCACGACGAACTCCGGTGTGGTGTCCAGGCCGCGCCAGTAGGCCTTGCCGGCGAGGGTCTCGACGTGCTGACGCAGCTGTTTCGCGTGCCGGGCGAAGTGCTGCTCGCGGGCCGCCGGCTCGTCGCTGGACGTCGCGTCGAGGAAGGCGTCGAGGGGCACCTTGGCGTCGACCACGACCTGTTTGCCGCCGGCAAGGTGGACGACGAGGTCGGGACGCAGCCGCCGCTCGTCGGCCCGCGCGTCGACCTGCAGCGAGAAGTCGCAGTGCTCCACCAGCCCTGCCAGCTCGACGGCACGCTGCAGGTGCAGCTCGCCCCAGCGGCCGCGGACCTGCGGCTTGCGCAGTGCCGTGGAGAGCGCGCTGGTCTCGCGGCGCAGCGCGTCGCCGGCCGCGCGCACGTCCTCGACCTGCTGCTTGAGCTGGCTCTGCCACGCCGCGCGGCCCTGCTCGAGGTCGCGCAGATGCGCGTGCAGCCGGTCGAGACTGTCCTTCACCACGGCCTGCCCGCCGGCCGCGTCGATGCGCTGGGTCAGCTCTGCCCGCTCACGGCCCGCGTCGACGACGCGGTCCTGAGCGGCGTCGCGCTCCGCGCTGACCCGGGCCAGGTCGGCGCCGACACGGCCGCGCACCCACACCGCACCGAGCGCGCACCCGACGACCAGGCCCACCAGCAGGGTGAGCAGCAGGGCCACCAACGTTGAGCTCTCCATGCCCACAGCATGAGGGCGACCACCGACAACGCCACGCTTCGACACGGTCGGCCCGCCCGCGCCCCTGTGCACGGCGACGTCTTCGCTCCGGCCAGGCCCCGTCGCCCAAGCGCCCCGTCGTCGCCGAGCAGCCTGTCGGCCAGTCGCCCAGCAGCCTGTCGGCCAGCGGCCCTGGCCCCGCCGTCCTGGCCCGGCTCGTGCCAGGGTGGGGAGATGCGCATCACGAAGTTCGGGCATGCCTGCGTCCGGATCGAGCAGGACGGGCAGGCCCTGGTCCTCGACCCCGGCAGCTTCACCGAGCCCGAGGCGGTGGACGGCGTCGGCGCCGTCCTGGTGACCCACGAGCACCCCGACCATCTGGACGTGGATCGGCTGCGGCGCGTGGAGGTGCCTGTCCTCGCCGGTGAGGGAGTGGCCCAGGCGCTGCGTGACCAGGCCCCCGATGTCGCCGAGCGGGTGCAGGTCGTCCGCGACGGTGACGAGGTCGCGGCCGCCGGGCTGCGGGTCACCGTGCACGGGGAGGAGCACGCGCTGATCCACCAGGACATCCCGCGGATCGTCAACACCGGCTTCTGCGTCGAGGACGCGGTCTTCCATCCGGGCGACTCGTTCACCGCACCGCCGCATCCGGTGCCCGTGCTGCTGGTGCCGGTGCACGCACCGTGGATGCGGCTGGCCGAGGCGGTCGACTTCGCCCGCGCGCACGCGAGCGGTCAGGTGGTCGCGGTGCACGACGGGCTCCTCAACGACAACGGGCTGACCGTCACCGGCCGGGTCATGGGCGGCCTGCTCGAGGCGTCGGGGCAGGAGTTCCGCCGCGTCGCTCCGGGGGATGACCTCTGAGGGGAACCCTGCGGCGTCGAGTGGGCGTCGCGGTCGCTGCGCTGCGTCGAGTGGCGCGATCCGTAGGCGCGGCGTTCTGTTCGTCCCTACGCAGGCGCCACTCGCGAGGGCCGCCCGATGCCGTGGCCGCGGCCGGGCCGTACCGTGGTCGCCCGTGGCACTCACCATCGGAATCGTCGGCCTGCCCAACGCCGGGAAGTCGACGCTGTTCAACGCGCTCACCAAGAACGACGTGCTCGCCGCGAACTACCCGTTCGCGACGATCGAGCCCAACGTCGGCGTGGTCGGCGTACCCGACCCCCGCATCCACGTGCTGGCGCGGATGTTCGACTCTGCCAAGGAGATCCCGGCCACGGTGCAGTTCGTCGACATCGCGGGCATCGTCCGGGGTGCGTCCGAGGGGGAGGGCCTCGGCAACAAGTTCCTGTCGCACATCCGTGAGTCCGACGCGATCTGCCAGGTGACCCGCGTCTTCCGCGACCCCGACGTCTCGCACGTGGCCGGTGACGTCTCACCCAACGACGACATGGAGACGATCTCCACCGAGCTGATCCTGGCCGACCTGCAGACCGTGGAGAAGGCGCTGCCGAGGCTGGAGAAGGAGGCCAAGCAGAAGAAGGAGCTCGCCGGCACCGTGGCGGCGGTCCGCGAGGCGCAGGAGGCGCTGGCTGCGGGTACGCCGATCTCGGCCAGCTCGATCGACCGCGCCGCGCTGCGCGAGCTGATGCTGCTCACGGCCAAGCCGCTGCTGTACGTGTTCAACTGCGACTCCGACGAGCTGGCCGACGAGGGGCTCAAGGAACGGATGCGCAAGCTCGTCGCGCCGGCGGAGGCGATCTTCCTCGACGCGAAGTTCGAGGCGGAGCTGGTCGAGCTCGACGACGAGGAGGAGGAGCGGGAGATGCTGGCGGAGATGGGCATCGACGAGCCCGGGCTGGACGTGCTCGCGCGGGTCGGGTTCGAGACGCTCGGCCTGCAGACCTACCTCACGGCAGGCCCCAAGGAGGCGCGGGCCTGGACGATCCGCCGTGGTGCCACCGCCCCGGAGGCTGCTGGTGTCATCCACACCGACTTCCAGCGCGGCTTCATCAAGGCCGAGATCGTGTCGTACGACGATCTGGTGGCCGCTGGCTCGATGGCCGCAGCGAAGTCCGCCGGCAAGGTCCGCATGGAGGGCAAGGACTACGTGATGGCCGACGGCGACGTGGTGGAGTTCCGCTTCAACGTGTAGCCACGGGACGCCCGGTTACTCGGTGGCACGAGCCCTCGCCGAGACTGGCCGCGGCGCGCGGAGGGACGGTGCGCCGGCCCTGGCGGCACTAACGGGGATGACCCGTCCGGGCGGTTTTCGGCTGTTCCGCGACGGTGTCCCAGGTCACACCCAACACTGAGATCCTCGCGTCGTGGGGACGCACTCTCGGAAAGTGGGGCACACCATGGGCACTGACTGGCACATCGACTACACCACCGACGGCTTCGAGCACCCGGACCGGCAGGCTGGCTGACATCACCGGAGCGGTCGACGCCGCGGCAACTGAAGACCCTGGTCATGCGGGCCGTCCACGGTCTTCCGTTGCCTGACCGGCGTCCCCTGCCCGCTGCCCCGCACCTGCACCTTGGTCACGCAGTGAGACGCTGCCGGAGCGCAAAGTAAAGGATCGCGCCGACTTGCCCCGGTTTGCTCCACTCTGCGCCGTTCCCTGCATGAACTGACAAGTTAGGGTCCCCTGCCTTATGGGGAAAACCCCCGGCACTTGTAGGGGAGTAAGGGAGCTAGGGCGCACGAGTCGTCGTGCGCGGGAGTGGAATTTCTGTGGAGCACAAGACCGGGCTTGCGCTCGCCGGCGCCGTGGTGGCCGTCGGTGGATCGGGAGTGATCGCCGTCGGCACGTTTACCGGCGTGATCGGCCCCAGCCCAGAAGACATACCGGCCATCGCCCAATCGGCAGCCCAGACGGCGGCCCAGAGGACAACACAGCGGACACCGCTCGGTGAGCCGCGCCGCACGCACCCACGCGAACGGCCCGTGGAGCGCGTCACGAGATACGTCGACGTCCCCATGCCGGCACCAGCCGGTGCCGCCGGCATGCCGGCACCGGCTGGAGCGGCCGCAGGGGCCGCCGCACCGCCCGCGGCGGTGGCTGCTCCGGTGCCGGCTCCGCCGGTCGCGGCCCCGGCACCCGCACCGGCCCCGCC
>DATABY010000209.1:0-30495 GCA_036259355.1 Nocardioidaceae bacterium | reverse complement strand
AGTCGGGGAGCCGCTCGAACGCCTCCTCCCAGGACGAGGAGGCCCGCGGCCACAGGAACCAGGCGACGATCGCCAGGACCACGAGGCCCGTCACTCCCCCCAGCCACCAGCTGCGTCGCACGAGGCGGTACCTCCAGGAAGCGGGAGCGAGGCGGACGGAGTGGTGTGAGACTAGCGCCATGTCGCAGCCCGCCGTCGTCCCTGCGGCCGGCGCGGTCGTGCTGCGCCAGCGACCGAAGGGCAGCGAGGTGCTGCTCGTCCACCGGCCCCGATACGACGACTGGTCGTTCCCCAAGGGGAAGCTCGACCCCGGCGAGCACGTGCTGGTCGCGACCGGCCGCGAGGTCGCCGAGGAGACCGGCCTCCCGGTCCGGCTCGGCCCTCCGCTACCCGAGCAGGGGTACACCGCGGCCGCCGGCGTCCCCAAGCGCGTGCACTACTGGGCCGCCCGCCCGCTCGGTGACGCGCGCGTCGCTGCGTTCGAGCCCAACAGCGAGGTCGACGCAGTCGCCTGGCTGCGCCTCGGCGAGGCGCGCCAGCGGTTGACCTACGCCCGGGACATCGACGTGCTCGACGCCTTCGCGGTCAGCGCCTACCGCTCCGAACCGCTGATCGTGCTGCGGCACTCGCACGCGCTGCCGCGCGACTCGTGGACGGGCCCGGACCGGCAGCGCGGACTCGATCGCGCCGGCGAGGAGCAGGCCCGAGTGCTGGCGCCGCTGCTGCGGGCGTACGGCGTCCGCCGCGTGCTCAGCTCCGACGCGGTGCGGTGCACCGCGACCGTCGAGCCGTACGCCGGCGCCGAGGGCGGCCAGGTCGAGCTCGACCACCGCCTGTCGGAGGAGGGCGCCGAGCCTGGCGCCGTGGCGAAGCGGGTGGAGTCGCTGCTTCGCAGCGACGAGGCAACGGTGCTCTGCAGCCACCGGCCGGTGCTGCCGGCGCTGTTCTCGGCGCTCGGCGTCCCCGACCCCGCGCTGGCTCCGGGCGCGTTCGTCGTCGTGCACCGGCAGGGCACGCGGGTCCTCGCAACCGAGCACCATCACCCCTGAGACGCACCAGAGGCAGCGTGCACGCAGGGTGTTCACCCGGTTGCTGGTTGTTGTCACCGCGGGTGTGACGTAGGCGACTGGCCGCGTTCATCCGTCGTTCACCTTCGCCGCGAAGTCGCTTCACCTTGGGTTCCTAGGTTTCAAGGGTCATGAAAAGGACTCATCACCTCAGGAGAGGGACCGCAGTGATCCGCACCCCCAAGCGCCGCTTCGCCGCCCCGGCCGCGGTGGCGCTCGCGCTGACCTTCGCGCTCGCCGCCTGTGGCGGGCAGCAGGGCTCGGCCGGAGAAGGACTCTCCGGCGCCGTGAAGATCGACGGGTCGTCGACTGTCGAACCGCTCAGCTCAGCCGCCTCCGAGCTCTACAGCGAGGAACAGCCCGGCGTCCGGGTGACCGTGGCCTCGTCGGGCACCGGTGGCGGCTTCGAGGCCTTCTGCGCCGGCAAGACCGACATCTCCGACGCCTCCCGCGCGATCGAGAAGGAGGAGCAGCAGGCCTGCCAGCAGAACGGCATCGAGTACACCGAGCTGCAGGTCGCCAACGACGCGCTGACCGTGGTGGCCCACAAGGACCTGCCGGTGGACTGCCTCACCGTCGAGCAGCTGAACAAGATCTGGGCGCCCGCGTCCGAGGGCAAGGTCACCAACTGGCAGCAGGTCGACCCCAGCTTCCCGAACCAGCCGCTGAAGCTGTTCGGCCCTGGCACCGACTCCGGGACGTTCGACTACTTCACCGAGGAGATCAACGGTGAGGAAGGCGTCTCGCGGGGCGACTACGAGGCCTCCGAGGACGACAACGTGCTGGTCGAGGGTGTGGCCAACACTCCGGGCGCGCTCGGCTACTTCGGTTACACCTACTACGAGGAGAACGCCGACAAGCTGAAGGCGCTGCAGATCGACTCCGGCAACGGGTGCGTCGCACCGTCCGCGCAGACCGCGCAGTCCGGTGAGTACACCCCGCTGGCGCGGCCGCTGTTCATCTACGTCAACAACTCGGCCTACGCCGGCAAGCGCCAGGTCGCCGACTTCGTGGACTTCTACACGAACAGCCTGGCCAGGATCGTCGAGGCCGCCGAGTACATCGAGCTGAACGACCAGCAGCTGCAGGAGACCAAGAACGAGGTCACCCAGCTCGGTGCCTGACATCGCTGATACCCAGCTCGGTTTACGCCGCAGGGTGCGACCCGGTGAGATCCTCATCGTGTCGCTCCTGCGGCTGGCCGCGGTCGCCTCGATCTTCATCACGGTCGGCATCGTCGTCTCGCTGTTGATGCCGGCGCTGGACTTCTTCGAGCAGGTGCGGGTGTTCGACTTCCTCACCGGTACCGACTGGCGCCCCAACCTGGCCCCGCAGGCGTTCGGCGTCCTGCCGCTGGTCGGCGGAACCCTGATGACGACCTTGGTCGGCCTGCTGGTGGCGGTGCCGTTCGGTCTGGGCGCCGCGATGTACCTGTCCGAGTACGCCAGCCGCGGCCTGCGGCGCAAGCTCAAGCCGGTGCTGGAGCTGCTCGCCGGCGTGCCCTCGGTGGTCTACGGCTTCTTCGCGCTGCAGTTCATCACCCCGGTGGTGCTCCGTGACTGGTTCGGTGTCGAGGTCGACTTCACGAACGCGCTGTCGGCCGGGATCGTGCTCGGCATCATGATCGTGCCGACCGTGGCGTCGCTGTCCGAGGACGCGATGAGCGCGGTCCCCCATGCGCTTCGGCAGGGGTCGTTCGCGATGGGAGCCAACCGCATGCAGACCACGCTGCGGGTGGTCTTCCCCGCGGCGACCTCCGGCATCGCGGCGGCGATCGTCCTCGGATTGTCGCGCGCCGTCGGCGAGACCATGATCGTCGCGCTGGCCGCCGGATCTCGACCGAACCTCAGCGCGGACGTCCGTGAGGGCATGCAGACCATGACCGGCTACATCGCCAACACCGCCAGCGGCGAGAACGTGGTCGGGTCGCTGTCCTACAACACGCTGTTCGCGGTGGGGCTGCTGCTGTTCGCGATCACGCTCGTCATCAACATCATCAGCATCGCGCTGGTACGACGGCTGAGGGAGGCCTACTGATGGCAGTCGCCGCCCCGCAGCGGGCCCCCGAGGCCCCGACGCAGCTGCGGCCGGGGCGTGGCAGGGACCGCAGCCCGCTGTCGCTGTTCTTCGTCGCCGGGCTGTGGCTGTCGTTGGCCCTGGCCATCGTCTTCCTGATGACGCTGATCCTGACCACTGCCATCGACGGCGCCCCGAGGCTCGACGCCAACCTGTTCACCGAGTACGACTCGACACTCTTCCCCGAGAAGACCGGCGCTCGCGCCGGGATCCTGGGCACGATGTGGCTGATGGTCGCCACCGCGCTGCTCGCCGTACCCCTGGGCATCGCGGCCGCGCTCTACCTGGAGGAGTTCGCCGACGGCAGGCGCTGGTACAACCGGCTGATCGAGCTGAACCTGCAGAACCTCGCGGCAGTGCCCTCGGTGATCTACGGCATGCTCGCGGTCGCGTTCATGAGCCTGGTCGGCAGGAACCAGACCGACATCGTGATCGGCGGTGCTCTTGCCCTGGCGCTGCTGATCCTGCCGGTCATCATCATCACCACCCGCGAGGCCATCCGCGCCGTGCCCACCGAGATCCGCGACGCGTCGCTCGCCCTGGGCGCCACGCCGTGGCAGACCGCTTGGCGGCAGGTCCTGCCCTCGGCGGTGCCGGGCATCTCCACCGGCACGATCCTCGCGCTGTCCCGGGCGATCGGCGAGGCCGCGCCGCTGCTGCTGCTCGGGGTGGCCGTCAGTGTGCGCTTCGACCCCAACGGTCTGCTGTCGGCGTTCACGGCCCTGCCGATCCAGGTCTTCAACTGGACGGCCGCGTCCCAGGACGAGTACAAGACCGCGGCCGCGGCCGCCATCATCGTCCTGCTGACGATGGTGCTGCTGCTCAACGGACTGGCCATCTACATCCGCAACCACTTCCAACGACGTTGGTGAGGAACCCGATGACATCTGTAGGCACGACGTCGACGCGACAGCCGGGCGCCGCGGCTCCGCAGGCCCTGGCCGCGGCCCACGCCGACGCCGAACGGCACCTCCCGGACCAGCCGGACCCGCTGATGGAGGCGCTCGCACTGAACGTCTACTACGGCGACTTCCACGCGGTGCACAACGTCAACCTGGTGTTCGGGAAGAACGAGATCACCGCGCTGATCGGACCCTCCGGTTGCGGGAAGAGCACTGTGCTGCGCTGCCTGAACCGGATGAACGACCTGGTGCCCGGCGCGCGCGTCGAGGGCGAGGTCAACTACCACGGGCTGAACCTGTACACGCGTGACGTGGACCCCATCGAGGTGCGCCGGCGCATCGGCATGGTGTTCCAGAAGCCGAACCCGTTCCCGAAGTCGATCTACGACAACGTCGCGTACGGCCCCCGCGTCACCGGAATGAAGGTCGACAGCATGGACGACCTGGTCGAGCAGGCGCTGCGAGGCGCCGCCCTGTGGGACGAGGTCAAGGGCAAGCTCAAGGAGAGCGCCTACAGCCTGTCCGGTGGTCAGCAGCAGCGTCTGTGCATCGCCCGCACCATCGCCGTACGACCCGACGTGATCCTGATGGACGAGCCGTGCTCGGCCCTCGACCCGATCGCGACTTCGCGCATCGAGGACCTGATGATGACGCTGCGCGAGGAGTACACGATCGTCATCGTCACGCACAACATGCAGCAGGCCGCGCGGATCTCCGACCGTACCGCGTTCTTCACCGCCCAGCCCGACGAGACGACCGGCAACCGCACCGGCCTGCTCGTCGAGTACGACAAGACCCGTCAGATCTTCTCCAACCCCGCGGACCGGCGCACCGAGGACTACATCTCCGGCCGCTTCGGCTGACCCCCGGGCGGGATCAGATGAAGAGGTGGACGACCGCGTAGCAGGCGGCGGCGGCCAGCGCGGCGGCGGGGATCGTCACGATCCACGCCGTGATGATGGACCGTGCGACACCCCAGCGCACCGCCGACAGCCGCTTGGTGGCTCCCACCCCCATCACCGCGGAGGTGATCGTGTGGGTGGTCGAGATGGGTGCGGCGAACACGAACGCGGTCGTGTACAGCACCGCTGACGCGGTGGTCTCCGCGGCGAAGCCGCGGGGCGGGTCCAGGTGGATGATCCGCCGGCCCAGCGTCCGCATGATCCGCCAGCCACCGGCGTACGTGCCGAGCGAGATCGCGGTCGCTGCCGCGACGATGACCCAGATCGGGATCGCGTCGCCGGGCTGGGCGGCGCCGTAGGTGACCAGGGCCAGGAAGATGACGCCCATCGTCTTCTGCGCGTCCTGCAGGCCGTGGCCGAGCGCCATCGCGGCGGCCGACACGGTCTGGGCGGCACGGAAGCCGCGGTTGAGCCGGCCGGGATGCCTGTTGCGGAACACCCACATGATCGCGATCATCAGCAACCCCGCGAGCGAGAACCCCACTAGGGGCGACAGGATCATCGGCAGCACGACCTTGTCGAGGATCCCCTGCCACTGCACCACCACGCCACCGGCCAGGGCGGCACCGACCAGGCCACCGATCAGGGCGTGGGACGACGAGGAGGGCAGGCCGAAGTACCAGGTGATGAGGTTCCAGGTGATCGCACCCAGCAGGCCGGACATCACCACGGCCAGGCCGGACACGGACCGCTCCGGGGCCTCGATGATGCCGCTCCCGACGGTCTCGGCGACCTTGGTGCCGAGGAAGGCGCCGAGGAAGTTCATCGACGCGGCCAGCAGCAGCGCGATCCGCGGCGTCAGCGCCCGCGTCGACACCGAGGTCGCGATGGCGTTCGCGGCATCGTGGAAGCCGTTGGTGTAGTCGAAGATCAGCGCAACGATGACGACCGCGATGACGACCGCGAGCTGCAGGTCCACTGCTTAGGACTCCTTGACGGAGATCTGCTCGACGATGTTGGCGACCGTCTCGAACGCGTCGATCGCCGCCTCCAGCGAGTCGACCACGCCCTTGAGCTTCAGGACGTCGAGCGCCTCGTAGCTGCCGCCGAACAACCGGCCCAGGATGCGACGGTAGGTCTTGTCGCCCTGGTTCTCGAGCCGGTTGATCTCGATCCAGTACTCCTCGAGGTGCTTCATCGTCCGCAGCCGTGGCATCGCCTCGGCGGTGAGGTCCGCGGCCCGCTGGAGCACCTCGACCTGCTCCGCGGTCTCGCTGGGCAGCGTCTGCACGCCGTAGAGCAGGACGAGGTCGACGGCCTCCTCCATGAAGTCCATCACGTCATCGAGCCCCGCGGAGAGGTTGTAGATGTCCTCGCGGTCGAACGGCGTCACGAAGGTGGAGTTGACCCGGCGCACGATGGCGTGGGTCGTCTCGTCGCAGTTGTGCTCCGCCTCACGCATCTGCTTGGCGGTGGACTCGCGGTCGTTGCCCTCGCCGAGCATCTCCGCCAGGAGTCGCGCGCCGGTGACGAGGTGGGTGGCCTGCTCGGCGAACAGGTCGTAGAACGTTGTGTCAGCCGGACGCAAACGCAACGGCACAGCAAACTCCCGTCGAAACGCGGAAAGACCGTGGCTACTGTAAAGGTTCGCCCTGCGGGGCGCACGTCGCGTCCTACCCGCAGGAACCAGGGCTCATGCCGGTCGACTCTGCACCGGGACGCCGAGAATGGTGTCGATCGCGGACTGCGGGAGGGTCCCGTCGGCCTCGGAAGCGGCGATCATCAGGTTGCTGGTCAGCTCGATCTCCTCGAGGACGTCCTCATCGTGCGGTTGCACGTCGAGCCGGTCGTCCACGACGCTCCCCTCCCTGCTGCTCCCACGCAACTGACGGTAGTCGGCCGCGCTCCCTCGAGGTATGACTCAAAGAGGTCATCCCCGCCTTGGGTACCCCTCAACCCAACGAACGAAAACTCACTTCGCTACGTCTGGCCATACGGCTGCTCGCCGGGAGCGCGTTCGACGGTTCCTGGGCAGGGTCGCAGAGAGTCAGCGACGTGTCGCGAGGACGCGCCACACGGCCGGCGTGACGACCGCATTCCGGACAAGCCCGTGCCCCGCCTTGAGCGCCCGCACCGTCGCCGCCGTACGCCGCCCGAAGAGGCCGTTGCGGTCGGTACGACGCATCCGCAGTGCCGTCTGCAGGAACGCGACCGGCCGGCCCGCCGAGCCTCGGTGCAGCCGGAGGTCGGCCCAGCGGCCCGCCCCGTACCGGGCCGCCCGACGTGGGCTGAAGCCCTCGATCGCGCTCCTCCGCACCGACCTCGGGTCCAGGGAGGCCCAGGTCGGCTTGTCGAGGGCTCCGGTCACCGGCAGGTCGTGTGCCCGCTGGTAGCGCTTCACGGACCGCCACGTGCGGTTGTCGAAGGTCCCGGTGAGGCGGGTGCCCAGTCGGCGCTGCGCCACGCGCACCACGCGGCCGGTGCCGCCGAAGAGCCTGGTCGGTCGGAAGCTGCGCTTGACCAGCGCCGCTGGTTCGCCACACGGCCGCGGGTTGGCACGCCGCGAGATGGCGGCCGGCTGCCCTCTGAAGACCGAGCACGGACCGTAGTCGGTACCGGCGACCCTGCCGGTCCAGAACGACGTGCGCCCCCGGGCGCCCGCCCAGCCGAACGAGAGGTGGATGTGGTCGGTGTGCGGGGAGTACCCGTCGTACGGCAGCCACTGCGGCCGGTAGCTCGCCCAGATCCGCTTGTTGTAGATCACGTACATGACGCCGAGCCGGCGGGCCTGCAGGCCCGGCAGGCCGTCCCGTCCCGGCGCGGTCAGCCAGGCCAGGAAGTCGGCGGCGGCCCGCCGGTCGCGGCGCTGGTTGACGTTGAGCATCCAGTCCCAGGCGCGACCCTCCTTGTGCTCGGAGGTGCCGCCGGACACGCAGCTGCGCGTGACTCCGCCGTCATGCCCGCGTCCGTAGGTCCGGAGCGCCAGGTCGCGCAGCATCCGTACGCCGGGCATCAGCTTCGGGTTGCACGACACCTGACCGAAGTAGCCGGACGGCTGCTCCGCACCGGACGGTTGCGCCACCGGGGCGGCCAGTCCCCGCGGCTGGCGCGGGAAGGGCACCGGAGTGGCCCGGGCCGCGCTGGAGGACGCGGTGAGTCCGGCGACGAGCAGGGTGGCCACGAGCGCGGCGGCCGCGGTGACCGCCAGCACGACGGAGAGCAGGTTGTGGCGCGAGTGGACGAGCACGATGAGTTACCTCTTGTGTCGGTGGCTGGTGCGTGCTGGGTGGCGGGTGTGCGTTCCGGGTGGCGGTGCGCCGCGACTACGAGGCTGCGGCGATGGCCTGCCAGACGGCCGGGCTGACAAGAGCGTTGGGTCCGAAGCCGTTCGCGACCTTGAACTCACGCACGGCCGCGGCCGTGCGGCGCGCGAGCAGCCCGTTGCGGTCCGCGACCGGGAGCTCGAGCGCGGTCTGCAGGAACGCGACCGCGGCGCCGGCCGAGCCGCGACGCAACGGCACCTGCGAGAAGTGCCGGTTCGCGTAGCGGGCCGCCTGCCGCGGGGAGCGGGCCCCGGTGACGCTCCAGGTCACCGACCGGGGCGCCAGCGAGGCCCAGGTGGGCTGGTCCAGGACCCCGGTGACCGGCAGGTCGTGGGCACGCTGGTAGCGCTTCACCGCGGTCCACGTGGTCGAGTCGAAGCTGCCGGACACGTCGACGCCGAGCCTGCGTTGTGCCCGGCGGACCGGCCGGCTGTCGGTGGCGCCGTACAGCACCGTCGCCCGGTTGCTGCGCTTGACCGACGGAACGGGGCTCGCGCAGGGCTCGGGGTTCGCCGCCCTGGACAGCGGCGCCAGCTGGCCCTCGAACACCGCGCAGGGGCCGTAGTCGGTGTCGCTGGCCCGGCCGGTCCAGAACGAGGTCCCGCCGCGCGCCCCCGCCCAGGTGAAGGACAGGTGGATGTGGTCGGTGTGCGGGGAGGCGCCGGAGTAGGCGGTCCAGCCGCGGCCGGTGTCGTACGCCCGCCACATCTTGCGGTTGTAGATGACGTACATCACGCCGAGCCGGCGCGCCTGGGCTCCGTTGGCCGCGGTGAGCCAGCCCAGGAAGTTGGCCGCCGCGTTCCGCTGGCCGGTGTCGTTCACGTTGAGCATCCAGTCCCAGGCGCGGCCCTCCTTGTGCTCGGAGGACCCCCCGGTGACGCAGCTGCGGGTGATGCCGCCGTCGTACCCCTGCCGGTAGGTGGCCAGCGCGAGGTCACGGAACTTGCTCACCCCCGGGAGCATGACCGGGTTGCAGGTGACCTGGGGGGAGTAGCGAGGGGTCGCGTCGAGGTCACCGGGCTGGGTGACGGGTGCGGTCAGGCCCTTCGGTTTGGCCGGGAAGACCACCGGCGTGGCCGGTGCCGCGCTGGCGGACGGGACGAGGGCCGTGGCGGCCAGCGCAGCCCCGACGAGGACGACGGCAGCACGACGAAGACGGAGCAGCATGAGGTTCCCCCGAGAGATCCCGCGTCAGTGACTTGATGTGACAAATCGTCACTTATGGTCACCATCGTCGGGCTCGGCGGCATGCGCTGTCTGGAAAACTGCAAAAGTCGTCGGCGCGTCGCCTTGACTCCGCGTGATGCGAAGGTCTCGCAGTGGCCGGGAGCCCTGCCATGCGCCAGCGGCGGGTCAGCGGCGGCGCGGCACCACCCGGAGGACCCGGTCGTTGCCACCGCCGTTCGAGGTGGTGATGTAAAGCGCGCCGCGGGGCCCGAGCGTGACCGAGCGCAGCCGCCCGAACCGGGTGAGCGCCCGGGGCCGCTGCACGCCCACCAGGCGGTTGCGGCCGCTGAACCGCATGATCCGCAGCGACGAGTCCTTCAGCGCGGCGACCGCGAGGCGACCGCGCCAGGCGCCCCAGCGCCGGTGGGTGAGCCAGTCGGCGCCGGACGTGGCGACAGTGGGGGCGCCCGAGCGCCACTTGGCGGCGCGCTGCCGGCCCGGGAGACGGTGGTCGGTCATGGGCACCTGCTCGTTGTAGCCGGGGACCGGGTGCCAGCCGTAGTCGCCGCGCCCGACGAGCCGGTTGACCTCGTCGTCCCGGAAGCTCCCGTGCTCGACCGACCACATGCCGTCGCCCGGTCGCCAGGCCAGTCCCTGCACGTTGCGGTGCCCGTGCGTGACGACCTTGCGCTTGTTGCGGTTGCCTGCCCGGCGGTACGGGTTTCCGGCGGCCGGTCGGCCGGTGAAGCGGTTGATGCGCAGGACCTTGCCGCCCAGGCTGCGCAGCCGCTGCGGGTTGCGCCCGATGGCCGCGTCACCGGTGGCGATCCACATCCGGCCGCGCGGGTCGATCTCGACACGGCAGCCGCCGTGTCGGCCGCTGGTCGCCGGGATTCCCGCCAGGAGTGTCTCCACGCGGCGCGCCCGGGTCGACCGGCCGTTGAGCCGCCAGGCGACCACGCGTACGTCGTGTCCGCCGCCGCGCCGGTTGGCCCCGTGGCAGGTGTAGAAGCGGCGGTTGCGGCGGAACCGCGGGTCGACCGCCAGGTCCATCAGGCCGGTCTCGCCACTGGCCCAGATGCCGCGGGGGTTGCGCGCGACCACCCGGACACGCCCGCGCGGCATCCGCAGCAGGATGCGCTTGCGGCTGCGCTCGGTCACCAGCATGGCCCCGTTGGGCAGGAACGCGGTGTCCCACGGGATGTCGAGGTTGCGCATCACGACCCGGACGCGCAGGGCCGGGGCGGCCGCGGCCCGGGCCTCCGCCCGCGCCTGCGTGACCTGGGTGCTCCCGGTCGCTGACAGTGGCAAGGAACCCAGCACGCAGGCCGCGGACAGGGTGCCGACAAGAGCAGAGATCACAGTGCGTGTGCGCATGGGTCCACTCTTGTCCCATCGGCGTCGGTAATCCAGACCCGGGACCACCGCTTCTCGCCGGAAGGCTCAGGGCTCCCGGTGCACGACCAGCGGCAGCACCGGACCCGCACCGGCTCGTCGCAGCAGCGCCGTGGCGACCGTGACGGGCCAGAGCCGGGAGGTGCGGTCGACCACCAGCAGCACAGGGCGGCCCTCGAGCCGGCCGACCAGGTCGGCAGGCAGCGTCAGTGCCTCGCGCCAGCGCACGGCCTCGTCGGCGGAGGTCAGCTCACCCTCACGCGGGCGGCCCTCGACGACCAGATGGTGCGCGGGCACGCGTCCGATCGCCGCCAGCCGCTCGGTGAGCGTTCGGGTCAGCGTGTCGAAGCCGGCTGCCGGCAACGACACCATCACCTGTGGTCTGGCCACCCAGCCGTCACGCCAGCCGGCGAGCACCCGCACTGCCGCGTCGACCAGCTCCTCGTCGGCCGCCGCGTCCTGCGCGAACGTCCGCGACACCAGCTGCGCCCACTCGGGCGCCGAGGCGAACGCGACCGCGCGTCCGGGCTCGGCGAGCTCGCCGGCGGGGATGCGGCCGCGCGAGCCCCACGCGCCGCCGGGCCACATCTTGCGCGGCTCGACCGCCTGCACGTCGCCACGCAGCCGCGTCGCGACCGCGCGCACGGTCTCGGGATCGACGTCGGCGCTGAGCGGCTCCGGCACCGCGGACAGGCAAGCCGAGCACCGACCGCACGGAGCCGCACCGGGGTCGTCGAGCGCCCGCTGGAGCAGCATCATCAGGCACTGCTCACCCCGGGCGTACGCACGCATGAGGTCGGCCTCGCGACGGCGCCCGGCGACCACCGCGTCGTAACGGTCGGCGTCGAACTGCCACGGCGCCCCGGTGGCGACCCACCCACCGTCGACGCGGTCCACCACCCGCTCGACCGCCAGCTGCTTGAGCAGCAGGTCGACGCGGCCCCGGCGTACGCCTGACGCGGCCTCCAGCGCGGGGACGGACGCGGGGCCGCCGCTCGCGTTGGCCGTGGTCAGCGCCTGCAGCAGCACCCGCACCTGCTCGGGGTCGGGCACCGTGGCGGTGATGAAGTAGTCCCAGACCGGCTCGTCGCTGCGGGAGGAGAGCAGGACTGCGGGTGCGTGGTCGAGACCGCGACCGGCGCGGCCGACCTGCTGGTAGTAGGCCACAGGAGTCGGCGGCGCACCCACGTGTACGACGAAACCGAGGTCGGGCTTGTCGAAGCCCATGCCCAGCGCCGACGTCGCCACCACGACCTTGACCTCGTTGCGGCGCAGCTGGCGCTCGACGGCCGCGCGGTCCTCGGCAGCCAGCGCACCGGTGTAGCAGCGCACCGGCCCCAGACGCTCGGAGTGCTGGGCGAGGACCCCGGCCAGGCGTTCGGCGTCGGCCACGGTCAAGGTGTAGACGATGCCGGAGCCGGGCAGCCGGGGCAGGTTGTCGAGCACCCAGGCGTACCGCTCCAACGGGTCGAGCCCGTCGATGCTGACCAGCTGCAGGCTGGTGCGCGCCAGCGGCCCACGCAGCACCACGGTCGCGGCGCCGAGCTGGTCGGCCAGGTCGGCGGTGACCCGGGCGTTCGCGGTGGCGGTGGTCGCCAGCACGGGCGTGCGTGGGTCGAGCCCGCGGAGCACGTCGGCGACCCGGCGGTAGTCGGGGCGGAAGTCGTGTCCCCAGTCGGACACGGCGTGCGCCTCGTCGATCACCAGCATGCCGAGGCGACCGGTCAGCAGACTGAGCACCCGGTCGCCGAACGTCGGGTTGGCCAGCCGCTCGGGCGACACGAGGAGCACGTCGACCTCGTCGGCGCGGACCCGTCCCTCGATCGAGGACCACTCGTCGACGTTGGCGGAGTTGAGCGTCGCGGCGCGCAGGCCCGCCCGGCCGGCCGCCTCGACCTGGTCGCGCATCAGCGCCAGCAGCGGCGACACCACCAGCGTGGGGCCGGCGCCCTCGGCGCGCCGGATCAAAGTGGCGGCCCAGTAGACCGCCGACTTCCCCCAGCCGGTCGCCTGCACGACGAGCACGCGGGCGCCCGGCTCGCACAGCGCCGCGACCGCGTGCTGCTGGTCGTCACGCAGGGTGGCTTGCGGCCCGGCCAGCGCGCGGATGACCTGTTCAGCGGTCGTGGCGCGGGCGGTGCTCAACGTGGGGGCGGTCATCTGCCCATGTTCCCCCGTCCCGCCGACCGTCCCGGGCTGGGTGCACAACCGCCTCGAAAACGTGTAGGCTCGACGCCGTCTTACTCGCAGTTCCACGCTCGTTTGTAAACGCCCGCGGAGTTGATCATCCGGCGGGCGTTTCTTGCTCTAGTGGCCGGTGAGGAAGACAAAGAGAAAGATGGCGGGAGGCCACCGCGGTGGTGGCCGGAATCCGCCCCTGTTTGAGGAGAGAGAAAGTATGTCTCAGGGCACGGTCAAGTGGTTCAACGCCGACAAGGGCTTCGGCTTCATCGCCCAGGAGGACGGCGGCGACGACGTGTTCGTCCACTACTCCGCGATCCAGACCAGCGGTTACCGCACGCTCGACGAGAACCAGAAGGTCGAGTTCGACATCACGCAGGGCCCGAAGGGTCCGCAGGCTGAGAACGTCCGCCCGCTCTGAGTCGGACCCCAGCTTCGCAGCGATGGCCCCCGCCTGTTCGGTGGGGGCCGTCGTCGTGTCAGGGCTCGTCGGGGTCGCCGACCTCGAGGCGGATGCGCTTGTTGCCCCTGCCCTTGGACTCGGTGCCGGTGACGAGGACCCGGCCGACGTCGGCGGTGCTGGTGACGTGGGTGCCGCCGTCGGCCTGCTTGTCCAGCCCCACGATGTCGATCACGCGCAGCGGGTCGACCTCGCGGGGGATCAGGTCGGCCGCGGTCCTGATCAGCGCGGGATCCCGGTCGGCGGCGTCCCGGCCGACGAAGTCGACGACGATCTCGCGGGCCCGCTCGATCTCCTCGTTGATGCGGCGCTCCACCCGGTGCCCGAGCTCGGTCGACATCGACTCCAGCGGGAAGTCCAGGCGTCCCTTGCCCGGGTCCATGTTGCCGCCGGTCACCGCGACGGAGAACTCGGTCCAGATGACGCCGCAGAGGATGTGCAGCGCGGTGTGCGTGCGCATGAGCAGGTGCCGTCGGTCCCAGTCGAGCTCGCCGTACACCTCCTCGCCGGGCTGCGGCAGCTCCTCGGCGTCGAGCCAGTGCCAGATCCGGCCGCCCTCGCGCTTGACCTTCACGACCGGCGCCACGCCGGTCCCGAGCCGCAGCGTCCCGACGTCGCACGGCTGGCCGCCGCCACCGGGGTAGAACGCCGTACGGGCGAGCGCGACGCGACGCTGCGCGTCGTCGACCTCCACCACACGGCTGTCGAACTCGCGCCGGTACGCATCCACCGCGAACAGCTCGCTGTCGGCCAGCCCGGCAGGTGGTGGCGAAGGCTGCGCCTGCCCGGGAACTCCCATCTCCTGCCCTCTCTTCGGTCGACGATGTCAGGTCAGCTGCATCGCCAGGTCGTCGATGCCGGTCACCGTGCGGTCGGGAGTGTTGTAGTACGCCGGATACGTTCCTCCGGTCCGGTTGACCCACGCGGTCTGTAGCCCGACGCGGGCAGCCCCGTCGATGTCCCACGGGTGCACGGCGACCAGCAGCATCGCGCCGACGTCGACCCGGCACTGCCGGGCGGCATACTCGTACGGCGCGGCCGCGGGCTTCCACAACGCGGCGTCCTCGACGGTGAGCAGCTGCTCGAAGGCCTCACGCACGCCGGCGCGGTGCAGCAGGCCGTCGGCGACCGCGGCGGCCCCGTTGGTGAGCGTGACCAGCCGCAGGCCGCTCTCGGCCAGCCTGCGGACCCCGTCGACGACGTCGGGATGTACGTCGAGGGAGCCGAAACCGTCCATCACGTGGTGGATGGCCGTGTCGGTCGCACGGTCGAGATCGGCGCCGGCGAACAGCACCCGCAGACCTTCCTGGGCCAGCGTGGCGAACTTCTCGTTCGCTCCCGCGGCGGCCAGACCGAAGCCGTCGCGCAGCAGCGCGGCGAACCACGTCTGCGCGAGCCCCGGATCGGCCCCGACGTCGGCGAAGCGCTGTGCCATCGGGGACATGTCCGACAGCGTCTCGTTGACGTCGAAGACGACCACCTCGGCCGGGCGACCCTGCGGCATCGGCAACCTTCCTGTGGCTGGGCTGGCGCCCGCCACGCTACCCCGGGGAGGGCCACCGCCACGCCGACGCGAGTGCTGGCCAGGCCTCCGGTGCGGCACTCAGCTGGGTCCGGGAACCTCAGAACTCGCAGGCCACACCATCGCTGTCGCCGTCGATGTACCAGCTGTACTCCCGGTCGCGACCGCGCCGATAGTTGCCGTACCCGCGGGCGTTGGCCTCGCTGCAGGTGTCGAACCGCGGGTCGGTGCCGCCACCTCCGCCACCGCCGCCACCGGACCGCCGCAGGGCGATCCGCGCCTTGCGGACGTGCAGACGAGTGTTGGCGCAGCGGTTGGCACGGCGCTGCAGAACACGCTTCTCGGTGCGGTCAACCTTCAGTGACCAGCGGAGCTTCACCGCGGTCCACTCCCGGACGTAGCGGCACTTGCCGAAGCGCGGCAGCCAGTCGGCCGGGTCACGGTCGCTCTTGGACATGTTCACGTTGTCGGTGACCGCGACCAGACTGCGCCGGTCGCCGAGGTCGTTGGCGTAGCGGTTGCGCGTGCCGGCTCTCCACCGCTTGGCCCCGGAGTCCCAGGCCTCGGCCAGCGCGACCAGGTGGTCGATGTCGACGTCGCCGGAGTTCCGCCAGGTCCGCCGGTCGTAGTAGGAGAACCAGCGCCCACGCCGTACGTCACAGGCGCGGATGCGGGTGCGTGACTCGGCGGCGAGGACCTCGTCGCGGGTGTCCTGGCAGTCGCGGTTGGCGTCGACCCAGTGGCGGAACTTGTCACGGTCGTAACCCCGCCCGGTCTCCCGCGCCACCGGCAGCCGCTTGACCGCTGCGCGCAGCCGGAGCGTGATCCGGGTGGCCGCAGCGGTGGTGCTCTGGAGGCTTGCCTGCGCGTGGGTCCGGGCGGTCGCCTGGGCGGCCGTGGTGGCTGGCGCGAGCACCGCCGCCGTGAGCAGTGTGGCCGTGAGCAGGCTGAACGCACGTCGCATGGATCCCCCCGAGACAGTGATGGTGTGGTGGTTCGCGTGGCTGCGTCACTTGTATCAGCGTCCGCCGACGGTCGTGGCCCAATTCGGGCAATCTGGGGACACCAGCGCTCGTTTATGAACAGTACGTCCGGTACAGTAATTGGCATGAGCAACGCGACCCCGAAGCGGCCCGGGAGGCCGTCGAACCGTGCCCGCGTCCTGGACGCGGCCGCGGCGGTGGCACTGCGAGACGGGCCCGGAGCGGTGACGATCGACGCGGTGGTGACCGAGGCGGGGATGAGCCGCGGCGGGGTGCTCTACCACTTCCCGTCCAAGGACGCCCTGCTCCAGGCACTGGTGGACCAGGACATCGACGCCGTACGCGAGGTGGCGGGTCTCGACGACGCCGAGGCACGCACCCGCGGCAGCGAGGAGCGCATCCGCGCCTACTACGAGGCGTGCACCGCGTGGGCACCCGAACGCGGGCATGTCGCGCTCGCGGTAGCCCTGGCCAACAACCCTGCGCTGCTGCGCTCGTGGGCGCAGGTGCAGCGTGACCTCGACGCCGGCGACGCGGCGGACGTGAGCGACAGGGGGCTCACCGCCCTGGTGGCTCGCCTGGCCCTGGACGGGCTGTGGTTCAGCGACCTGATCGACCCCTCACGCTTTCCGCCGCGCCAGCGCGAGCGGGTGGTCGAGGCGATCGTGGGCATCGCGGCGGAACCGTCATGAGCTGGGTCATGCTCGGGCTCGCGATCGTCCTCGAGGTGACCGGGACGCTGTCGATGCGCGCCTCCGAGGGGTTCACCCGGCTCGGCTTCACCGTGCTCACGCTGGTCGCCTACCTCGGAGCGTTCACGCTGCTGAGCATGGTCCTCAAGCAGGGCGTGCCGGTCGGTGTGGCGTACGGCATCTGGGCCGGCGCCGGAGTGGCGCTGGTGGCGCTGTTCGGGCGGCTGGTCTTCGGGGAGCCGCTCACGGTCGTGATGTGGGCCGGCTTCCTGCTCATCATCGCCGGAGTCTGGCTGGTCGAGACGGGTGCCAACGGCAGCTGACCGATCAAATTCGCGCCACCGGCTCGGCCGGGAGGTCAAGACGAGGGGCTTCTCCTACGGCCTCCGACGCGGGAGACTGCAGTGTCGAACCTGTGGTCGGGAGAGCCCATGTCAGGTTGCCGTGCGCTCGCGCTTCTCGTCGCCGTGACGGCGTTGGGTCTCGCCGGCTGCGCCGTACCCGCGGCCGACCGGTCCCAGCAGGAGCCGCGAGAGGCGCGGTCGGCGGCCGCGCCGCTGCAGGCCGCTGCAGGGGTGGCCCGGGCGCCCGCCGTACGCCAGGCGGGCGGGCGGCGCTTCTGGGTGAAGGACAAGCGGCGCTACCGCTCGCCCTGGTACGCCGGGGCGCACCGGCGGATGATCAACTTCGGTTGCACTGCGGCGCCGTACTACTCACCAGACCCGCGATGCGCTCGGCGACGCGGCTTCCATCACGGGCTCGACATCGCGATGCCGTGCGGCACGCGGCTGTTCTCCGCGCTGCGTGGTCGCGTCGTGCACCCGAACTCGCCGGGCGCCCTCGGATCGGCGTACGGGCGCAACGCCTTCCGCATCCGCAACCACCGGTTCAACCGCGACATCGTGATCGGGCACACCCGGCGGGTGTTCGTGCGTCCCGGCGAGCGCGTGCGGCGTGGACAGCCGATCGCGCGAGCCTCCGACATGGGTGCCCCCGACGGCTGCCACCTGCACTTCGAGGTCAGGCCCCGTCGCGGCTCGGTGTCGCAGGCGGTGAACCCGCGCACCCGGCTGCGGCTCCGCGTCGCCGACTGAGGCGACCGCCTCGCCACCCAGAGCCGCCAGGACCAAGGTTCATCGGCACGCTCGACGCGACATCACGTCGACGGGCCCTGCTTGCCCCCTGACACGGAGTCAGAGTGCCCCCAGCAGCGCGTCGGTGACCTCGCCCGTATCCGCCGTGCCCCCGAGGTCGGGGGTGCGGGGACCGCCCTCTGCCAGCAGCCTTGTCAGCGCGTCCAAGATCGCCTGCGCGGCCTCCGGCTGCCCGAGATGCTCCAGCATCAACGCTCCCGACCACACCTGCCCGATCGGGTTCGCTATTCCCCGTCCGGCGATGTCGGGCGCCGAGCCGTGCACGGGCTCGAACATCGAGGGGAACTCCCGGGAGGGGTTGAGGTTCGCCGATGGGGCGATGCCGATGCTGCCGGCCACCGCGGCCCCCAGGTCGGAGAGGATGTCGCCGAACAGGTTGGACGAGACCACCACGTCCAGGTCCTCCGGCTGTGTCACGAAGAGAGCGGCGAGGGCGTCGATGTGGTACTGCGAGGTCTTCACCTGCGGGTACAGGTCCGACATCTCGGCGAAGATCTCGTCCCAGAACGGCATGGTGTGCACGATGCCGTTCGACTTGGTCGCCGACAACAACCGACCGGCGCGGGATCCGGCGAGGTCGAACGCGTAGCGCATCACTGCCTGCACCCCTCGGCGCGTGAACACCGACTCCTGCACGGCCATCTCGTCCTCGGAACCGCGGTAGAGGCGGCCACCGATCTCGGAGTACTCGCCCTCGTTGTTCTCCCGCACCACGACGAAGTCGATCGGCTTGCCTCGGTCGCGCAGCGGCCCGGGGACGCCTTCGAACAACCGGATGGGCCGGTGGTTCACGTGCTGGCGGAAGGCCCGACGGATGGGGATCAGCAGTCCCCACAGGGACACGTGGTCGGGCACCCCAGGCCGTCCGACCGCACCGAGGAAGACGGCGTCGGTCTCCCGCAGCTGGTCCAGCCCGTCCGGAGGCATCATCGCGCCCTGCTGGGCGTAGCGTTCACAGCTCCAGTCGAGCTCCTGCCACGCCAGCTCGAACCCGAACCGGCTACCGGCCTTCTCCAGTACAGCCTGCGCGGCGGGCACCACCTCCGTGCCGATGCCATCGCCTGGGATTACGGCCACCTGGTAACGCAAACTTTGCTCCTCACATGCCTATGAGTGTCGAGACGGGAAGCGGGACCAGCAGGACCCGGGTGAAGATGACGAAGCAGACGACGACCACGGCGACCGCCACCAGCGTGTCCACCGCCAGCGTCTTGGGGCGCGGGCGTGCACGACGGATGAGCGTCGCCATGGCGACGAAGGCGACCACGGAGCTGATCGTGAACCCGATCAGGCCCATCCCCAGCGCCCAACCGACCAGCAGCGCGCCGGCGGCCGCGAGGATCCGTAGGTTCACCTCGCGGGGCCGGTGGGTGCGGTCGCCGCTCACGATGCCGCGGAGGATGATCCACACCCCTGACACCACCAGCGTGATGAGCACGACGTCGGGGAAGGTGCCGGCCATTCCGCCGGGTCTGTAGTCCCGCTGTACCCAGAACAGCGCAGCGACCAGCAGCAGCACGCTGCCCGCCACCAGGTCGGCTCTCACGGCGCCACCTCCTCGTGCGCCTGGTCCCGCACCCGCGCGTCCTTACGGCGGTTCAGCAGTGGCCACAGGACTCCCAACACGACGAGGGCGATGATGAGCAGGGAGAGCGGGCGGGTGAAGAAGGACGTCCACGGCAGTGCGCGGTCGCTGGCCGACAACAGGCCCTGCCCGAGACCGGTCTCGATGATCGGCCCGAGCACTACTCCGAGCACGATCGCCGGCGGCGGGAGGCCCACCTTGCGCAGGCCGTACCCGGCTATTCCGAGTAGCACCATCAGCACCACGTCCAAGGGGTTGTTGCGCACCGCGTAGGAGCCGAGGATCGTCAACACTGCGATCGCCGGGGCCAGGTACTGCGTAGGTGCGCGCACCACGACACGCTGCAGCCCGCGGCCGGCCACCAGCCCGACCGGTGCCATCAGTAGCGCCGCCACGGCCAACGCCAGAATGAAGGTGAAGGTGAGCACGCCCTGCTCGGTGAACAGTTCGTTGCCCGGGCGCAGCCCGTGCAGCAGCAGCACTCCGTAGATCACCGCGTCCGGCGGGGCGCCCGGAATACCCAGGGTGAGCAGCGGCACCAGCCCGCCCCCGACCACGGCGTTGTTCGCCGCCTCGGGGGCCACGACACCGTCCAGCTCTCCCTTACCGAAGTTCCGTCGCCGCGGTGAGGTCCGTTTGGCCTCGTTGTAGGCGACCAGGTTGGCGACGTTTCCGCCGGCACCGGGAAGGATGCCGACGAACGTGCCTATCACTGAGGAACGCAGCAGGTTCACCGGGCGTGACAGCACCGTGCGCAGTGTGCTCCCGAGCACGCCGCCGCGTCGTCGCTGCTCCGCCTCCTTGGCCATCGCCGCCGACCGGGCCTCCGGGGCCACCATCAGGTCAATGATGGTGGGGATGGTGAACAGTCCGATGAGCGCCACGATCAGTGGCACACCGCCCTGCAGGTCGGTGACACCGAAGGTGAACCGGACCTCCCCGCCCACCGGCGAGATGCCGACCGTGGAGATCAGCAGCCCGAGCGCGCCCGCGGCCAGGCCTTTCACCAGTGAGTCGGCGATGCCCGCGATCATGGTCAAGCCGAAGACGCCCATCCAGAAGTACTCCTGCGGACCGAACGCCAGGACCACGTTGGCCAACAGCGGCGCCAGCGTTGCCAGGCCGAGCACCCCCACCAGGCCGCCGACCACCGAGGCAACGGTGATCCCGATGATCGCCACCTCGCTGCGCCCCTGCTGGGTCATCGGGAACCCGTCGAACGTGGTGGCGATCGACGACGGGGTACCCGGGGCGTTCACCAGGATGGCGGTGAACGCCCCGCCGTAGATGGCGCCCATGTAGAACGCACCCATCAGCACCAGCCCGGTGGTGGGGTCAAGGGTGAAGGTGATGGGCAGCAGCAGCGCCAGTCCGACCGTTGCGCTCAGCCCCGGCGTCGCCCCGACTGCCATGCCGGCCACCGTGCCGGCCAGGCACAACAGCAGCATGGACGGCTGGAGTACGTCGGCAAGCGCCTGCGCTACATCTGGAAGCACGGGTCCGTCACTTGTCCATCAGGCCGAACTGCTGCAACAGCCGACGCGCATCCACCTGTCGCCGCTGGGTGAACTCGGCTGCTTCGGCGGGCCCCATGTCCTCGATGTGGAAGCCCAGCTTCTGCATGCGCTGCCGCACCTGTGGGTTCTTGTTCACCTGCTCGAACGCGGCGGCCAGCTCGTCGATGATCGGTTGCGGCGTGTCGGGCGGCACGGCGGCGCCGCGCCAGGCACCCTCCACCACGTCGAACCCCGCCTCCCGGAACGTGGGTACGTCCGGCAGCTCCGGCAGCCGCTCAGGGGAGGCGACCGCGAGCACCTTGGCGCCCTGGTCCTGCAGCTCCAACGCCTCGGTGTTGTAGCTCATCAGCGCGTCCACCTGACCGCCCAGCAGAGCCGGCGAAGCGGTCGCGGTGCCGCTGAAGGGAACGTAGGTCAGGTCGATGCCGGCCTCACGGTTCAGTGCCAGCGTCCCCATGTGGTTGGCCGAGAACGACGAGCTGCCGCCGACCGACATCTTCTCCTTCTTCGCCGCCTTTACGAACTCCTGCAAGGTGTCGTAGGGGCTGTCCTTGGCGACCAGGAACGCGTTCGGGGTGCTCTCGAAGATGTACACCCACTTGATCTCCTCGGTCTGGTAGCCGGCGTCGTCACGGGCCATCGGCTGCAGCAGGATGTGCGGCAGGTTGGCGCCCATGACGGTGTAGCCGTCCGGGGCGGTGCTGTTCGCCAACGCCGACCAGCCGACCGCGCCGCCGCCGCCCGGACGGTTCGACACCACCACCGACTCCCCGAGCGCCTTCTCCAGCGCCTGCTGCTGCAGCCGCGCGGTGACGTCGGACTCGCCGCCGGGGTCGAACGGGATCACGTACTGCACCTGCTTGGTCGGGTACTCCTGCGCGCCTGCGCTACCGGTGTCGGTCTGCGTGGCACAGCCGGTGAGCGCGAGTGCGGCCGCGGACAGCGCCGCGCCGCCTCTGAACCGTCGTGACAACATCATTGGTCTCCCTGGGATGTGTGCGGAGGTTGGTTACCGCAGCCGTTCATGGATCAGCTGACGCAGCGCCGCCTTGTGCTCGATGCCGATGCCGGGCACCTCAGGCAGCCGGACCCTCCCCTCCTCGATTGGTGTCTCGTCGGCAAACCCGCCGTAGGGCTCGAAGACGTGTGGGTAGGACTCGCAACCGCCCAGGCCGAAGGCCGCGGCGACCGCGAGGTTGTACTGATGGCCCCCGTGCGGACAGCACCGCGCCGAGCGCCACCCGTGTTCGTCCAGCACCCGCAGCATCTGCGCGTACTCGGCGACCCCGTAGCTCAGGCACGGGTCCATCTGCAGCAGGTCACGGTCGCCACGCAGGCCGCCGTAGCGCAGCAGGTTACGTACGTCCTGGTGCGAGAAAACGTTTTCTCCGGTGGCGAGCGCGCCGGGATAATGCTCCGCGAGCACCGCGTGCGAGCGGTAGTCGAGCGGGTCGCAGGGCTCCTCGTACCAGAGCAGCTCGTACTCGCTCAGTGCCTGGGCATACTCCAGTGCGGTGAGCAAGTCGAACCGGCCGTTGGCGTCCACGGCCAGCCGGTGGCCGGCCGGCAGGACGCCCAGCACCGCCTCGATGCGCTTGCGGTCAACGGCCAGCGGTGCGCCGCCGATCTTGATCTTCACGTCCCGGTAGCCCAGGTCGAGGTAGGACACGATCTCGTTGCGCAGCCGGGTCAGGTCGTCGCCGGGATGGTAGTAACCGCCGGCCGCGTACACCCAGACCGACTCCGCCAGAGCCTCGTGCGGGCGGAAACGTTCGTGCAGCAGGCGATGCAGCGGTTTTCCGCGCGCCTTCGCCGCGGCGTCCCAGAGGGCCATGTCCAAGGTGCCTACCGCGACCGCGCGGTCGCCGTGTCCGCCGGGCTTCTCGTCGCGCATCACCACCGCACGGACCGCGACCGGGTCGAGAAGGCCTTCCGCGTCGAGCAGCTCGGCGGGATCCGCCGATCGCAGCCGTGGCAGGACCCGGTCGCTGAGGATCCCCGTTTGGGCGTAACGGCCGTTGGAGTTGAACCCGTAGCCGGTCACGGGCTCACCATCACGGCGAACGTCGGTGTGCACCGCCACCAGAGACACCGTCATCTGCGAGAAGTCGATGACGGCGTTGCTCATGGCCGCGTGCAGCGGGGCTTCGACGACCTGGATGTCAGTGATGCGCATGCGCTACCTGTTCCTTCCGGGGGGAGGCCCCGTCGACTGGCGGACAAGGAGTTCGGCCGGCAGACGCACCGGAGAGTCCGGGCGCTCCCCGTCCGCCGACACCAGGTCAGCGACCAGGTCGGCGACAGTTCGAGCCATCAGCTGGTACGGCGCCGTGATGGTCGTCAACGCCGGCTCGTACAGCGCGCCCCACCGGGAGTCGCCGTACACCACCAAAGACATCTGCTGAGGGACCTTGACGCCCAGCTCGCGAACCGCGCGCGCCACGCCCATCGAAAGGCTGCTGCTGCCGACCACCAGCGCCGTCGGCAGCCGAGTGCCGGACAGAAGCTCCCACGCGGCCCGGTAGCCGTCCTTCTCGGTCGGTGGCAGCAGCCGGGTGCGGTTGTGCGGCAGCCGATGGCCGTGTGTCTGCAGCTGCGTGCGGAACCCGTCCAGGCGTTCCTCACCGTTGCTGACCGCGTCGGTCGTGCCGATGTAGCCGAACGACCGGTGCCCGAGCTGAAGCAGGTGCCGCGCGGCGTCGCTGAAGGCGGCCCGGTCGTCACACACCACCGAGTGCTGCGACAGGCCGGACAGGCGGTTGAACTCCACGACCGACCGGCCCCGCAGTAGTGCGCGGGAGGCGGGGGTGATGCCGGCGGTCGGGGCGACGATGAGACCGGCGACCTGCGCCTCGGCGAGGCTGCGCAGGGCCGCGCACTCCGACTGAGGGTCGTCACCGGAGATCGCGAGGATCATCTGATAGCCCAGCCGGCTCACGTACTTGGCACAGGCGTCGGCGGCGATCGCGTACGCGAGGTTCTCCACATCCGGCACCAGGAACCCGATGAAGGTGCGGGTCCGCGAACGCAGCGACTTGGCCAGCCGGTTGCGCACGTAACCGCGGCGCCGCGCGTGCTCGCGTACCTTCTCGGCCACCTCCGGCTTGACGGTGGCGACCCCGTTGAGGGCACGCGACACGGTCGCCACCGACAGTCCCAGCTCTGCGGCGATGTCAACGATGCGCACCGGGCCAGACGCGTCCGCCGGCTCGACGGTCTGCGCATCTCCGCCCTCGGTGGTGGCGTTGAGCATCCCGCTCCCAGCAAACGTTTACATCTGGCCTGGCGGTAGAGTTAACCCACAGCAGGCAGCTGCTGTCAATGCCCTCAGGCTGGCGAGCTGCCGGGAGGAATCCGCCGGCGTTCCCGCGTGGCTGCCGGGCTTTCGCTGGGCCGCGACCTGCAGCGCCGCCCGGGCTGTGCGGGACGCCCACCCTGGCCCGGTAGTGTGGTTCGACGGTCGACGGAGCACGCCGGCGCTGTCCCGAGGGTTGCCCGATGGCAAAACGATCCCCGGGCCTCTGGGCCTCTAGCTCAACTGGCAGAGCAGCGGACTTTTAATCCGCGGGTTGTGGGTTCGAGTCCCACGGGGCCTACTTCTGTGATGTCTCGGGACACCGTCGATAGGTGTCACAGACATCGTGCAGCTGAGGGCTCGGCAGCGGCGATCAGTGCGTGGCCTCCCCGGCTGCCCGACCACGTTTCCCCGTCCCCGGCCCGAATTCGCGTCGGGAAGGGAGCAGAACACGCGGTCACGGCTCATTTCCCGCCTGGGGGCGGCCGGCCCGACGTCAGACCTGCGGCATGACCTTCTCGGCGACCAGCTGCAGGTGGTCGAGGTCGGCCAGGTCGAGCACCTGGAGGTAGGTCCGCTGCGTGCCCAGCTCGGCGTACCGGCCGATCCTGTCGACGACCTCGTCGGGGGAACCGGCCAGACCGTTGGCGCGCAGCTCGCCCACGTCTCGTCCGATGGCGCCGGCCCGCCGCGTGACCTCGGCCTCGCTCTCGCCACAGCACAGCACGAGTGCGTTGGAGTAGACCAACGACGCCGGGTCTCGCCCGGTGTCGTCACACGCCGTACGCACCCGCTCGAACAACCGGCCGGTGTCCTCCAGGGTCTGGAAGGGCAGGTTGAACTCGTCGGCGTAGCGGGCCGCGAGCGCGGGCGTACGCCGCTTGCCCGCGCCGCCGACGAGCACCGGGGGCCGGGGCGCCTGCACCGGCTTCGGCAGCGCCGGGGAGTCGCGTAGCTGGTAGTACCGGCCGTCGAAGTCGAACCGCTCCCCCGCGGGCGTGGTCCACAGCCCGGTGACGATGGCCAGCGACTCCTCGAGCCGGTCCATCCGCTCCCGCAGCCCGGGAAAGGGGATCCCGTACGCCGTGTGCTCGGCCTCGAACCAGCCGGCCCCGAGGCCCAGCTCCACCCGCCCGTCGCTCATCTGGTCGATCTGCGCCACCGAGATCGCCAGCGGGCCGGGCAGCCGGAACGTCGCCGAGGTCATCAGCGTGCCCAGCCGGACCCGCGTAGTGTCCCGTGCCAGCGCCGCCAACGTCACCCAGGCGTCGGTGGGGCCGGGGAGGCCGTCAGTGCCCATCCCGACGTAGTGGTCGGACCGGAAGAACGCCCCGAATCCGAAAGCCTCCGCCGCCTGGGCCACGCGCCGCAGATCGTCGTAGGTGGCACCCTGCTGCGGCTCGGTGAAGATGCGGAGCTCCATCCCCGTAGCCTCGCACGCACGTCGGGACCCGCTCACGGCAGCACGGAGGAGCCGACCTCCGCTGCCTCTTGCCACGGACCCCCGGGCGGACCACTCTGAGTACCGGGGAAATGGGGCACACCGCCTTTGTGGGAGCACACATGCGGATTCAGGTCGCACTGACCTTGCCGCGAGAGGCCGTCAGCGTGCCCCTCGCCCGCCACACCGTGTCGGCGGCCCTCCAGCGGGCCGGCATCGAGAGCACCTGCCTATCGGAGGTGCAGGTGGCCCTCACGGAGGCCTGCACCAACGTCTTCCGGCACGCGCAGGAGGGCGACACGTACGAGGTGGTGATCAACGTCAGTGAGGCATACCTGACCGTCGACGTCATCGACTCGGGGACGGGCTTCGGCCAACGCGTCCCGGTCGCAGAGCTGCCGGACCCCGCGGCGGAGTCGGGCCGCGGCACCGCGCTGATGCTGGCGTTCACCGACCACACCTCTTTCGACGAGGTCGAGGGTGGGGGCGGCTCCGTCGTGCACCTGCTGAAGCGGCTGAACTGGGCAGCTGACGCGCCGATGCTGGGCCAACCGGAAGCCAACGGCAGCCGCTAGCGGGTCCACTTCTGCGATCTCGGCGCGAGGCGGCGGGCCACTTCTGCGATCTCAGCGCGAGGCGGCGGGCACGGCCGGCCCCATACCTCTCAGGGCCCGGCAACCGCTGCCGATACGGACCTCAGCCTCGTCCTCGTACGCCGCGTTGCCACCGGACCCGCGGCGTCGCTTCCTGTCCAGTGGAGGTCCGCCGTGCCCGTCACGCAGACGCCCCGGCACCGCATGCCGCGGGTGCGCCGACGCCGCCTGACGCGCGCGCGAGCCCGGAACGCCGCCTCTCACGGCCGCGTGCGCCGGGTCAGCCTGCTGGTCCGCTTCGGCGTCCTCAGCGCGGTCCTGGTCGCCGGGCTCGGCGTGGTGCTGGCCGCGGCCCTGAAGGACACGGTGGAGAACCGAGCCCTCGCGCAGGCGGAGCAGACGGCGGCCCGCGTGGCCCGTATGGCCGTGCAGCCGCACCTGAACGTCCAGGACTTCGAGCAGGGCCACATCGCTCCTGACCGCCTCACCGCCCTGGAGTCCAACCTGCGCGGTGTCGGCATCGGCGACGAGGTGCTGCGAGTGAAGGTCTTCGACCGTCGCGGGACGCTGCTGTACTCCGACGAAGCCAAGCTGATCGGCGAGCAGAGCATGTCCGACGATCTCGCGGAGGCATTGGCCGGCGGCATCGCCTCCGAGATCGAGGCAGAGGCGCACGAGGCGTCCGAGCAGAGCCTCGGGGCGGTGATGGAGGTCTACGTCCCCGTCCTGATGGACTCGTCCGCAGGAGGGGAGAACGTCGTCGGAGCCTTCGAGATGTACCTGCCCTACGGCCCCATCGCGCAGGGGGTGGCCGGCGACGTCCGCCAGCTGCTGTGGGTCCTCGGGCTCGGTCTCGTCGCGTTGTGGGCGGGGCTGTTCCAGCTGGTGACGACTGCCTCCCGCCGGCTGCGCCAGCACGCGCGCACTACCCAGTGGCTCGCCCAGCACGACAAGCTGACCGGTCTGCCGAACCGCGCGCTGTTCGCTGAGTGCACCGCTCAGGCGGTCACGGCGGCCGAACGGACCGGCACGGGCGCGGCCGTCCTGCTCATCGACCTCGACCGGTTCAAGCAGGTCAACGACGCCCTCGGGCATCACACCGGTGACGAGCTGCTGCGTGCCGTGGGCGCTCGACTGCGCGACGGTCTGTCCGACGACAACACCGTCGCCCGGCTGAGCGGCGACGAGTTCGCCGTTCTGCTGCCGGTCGTCACCGACGCCTCCGTCGTCGCCAGGGTGGCCGCCGAGCTGCTCGCCGACCTGCGTACGCCGGTCGTCGTCGGCGACCTGGCCCTGGAGATCGACGCCAGCGTCGGCGTGGCGGTCTACCCCGAGCACGGCGAGACCGCGGGCACGCTGCTGCAGCGCGCGGACGTCGCGCTGTACCAGGCCAAGGTGCACCACGACGGTGTCGTCGTCTACCGTCCCGCGCTCGACGTGCACACGCCGGCCCGGCTGGCCCTGTTCGGTGAGCTTCGCCGCGCCATCGACGAAGGACAGCTGCTGCTGCACTACCAGCCCAAGGTCGACCTCACCCACGCCCGCGTGACCGGGGTGGAGGCGCTGGTCCGGTGGGCACACCCGGAGCACGGTCTACTGCCCCCGGCGAAGTTCGTCCCGCTGGCCGAGCAGACCGGCCTCATCCGCCCCCTGACGCTGCGCGTGCTCGAGCTGGCGCTGCAGGACTGCCGGACCTGGCGGGCGGCCGGCCTCGAGCTGTCCGTGGCCGTGAACCTGTCGGCGCGCAGCCTCCTCGACGGCGAGCTACCGCAGACCGTGCGGGCGTTGCTGGCGAGCCACGACGTGCCCGCCCAGGCGCTCGAGCTCGAGATCACCGAGACGACCGCGATGATCGACCCGGGGCGAGCACTGGAGGTGCTGGCCGAGCTGCGGACGCTCGGCGTCCGCCTTTCCGTGGACGACTACGGCACCGGCCACTCCTCGCTGTCCTACCTGCACCAGCTGCCCGTGGACACCCTCAAGATCGACAAGTCGTTCGTGCAGACCATGGACACCAACCCCCATGAGGCAACTATCGTCCGGTCGACGATTGACCTTGCTCGCAACCTCGGCCTGCGGGTCGTCGCCGAGGGCGTGGAGACCGAAGCCGCCTGGCGACAGCTGAACAGCCTGGGTTGCGACGCCGCTCAGGGCTACTGGCTGGCCCGCCCGGGCGCAGCCGGCGACGTGCCGCAGACGGTCCACCTGCTCGAGCAGCGGCTGTTTCCGCGCCCCGCTGGGCGACGACCCGTCCACCACTCGGCGGCCTGAGAACGCCGTCCTCGACGCTGTGCCGTCTCTGGGGGCTTGAGGGCGTCACAGCGTCGAGAACGGTCAACCGGGTGGCTGGCTCTCACCAGCCGAGGGCGCCACGAGTACCAGAACCAGGGCCCCGTGGCGGGTGGGTCACGGCGTACGCGGCAGGTTGTCGACCTGGCACGGCGCGGCCAAGAGCGGGTCATTCGGGTCCGGGTCGCCGGGCTTCCAGCCGACGGCGTACTGGACCATCATGTCGTGGTCCTCGTGCGCGAGGTTGTGGCAGTGCACCATGTAGCGGCCGCGGTGCGGCCCGTACTCGACCAGCACCCGCACGGTCTCGTTCTCCCCGATGTACGCCGTGTCCTTGGGTCCGAGCTCGTAGTCGAACGGCGGCCTGCCGTTGCGGCTCAGCACCTTGAAGTCGACGAGGTGCAGGTGCGCCGGGTGGAACCAGCCGCCCGACTTGTTCTCGAACTCCATCACCTCGATGTCGCCCGGGTTGGGGTCGGCGCTGATCAGCTGGAAGTCGCTGTCGACGACGTCCTGCCAGCTGTTGCCGTCGATCGTCCAGTTGCCGCCGGTGCGGTCGAGGACGTCGCGGCGTACCCGCTTGGACTGGGCCTCGGTGATCTCCATCGCGTGCGTGCTCACGAGGAACGTCGGGATGCGCTTCCAGGTGGCGTCTCGCTTGTTCACCGGGGCGTCGGTCACGTCGAACGCCATCACCTTGTCGGTGTCGGCGAAGTCAACGTTGTTGTCGTTGCTGAGGTTGCGCAGCACGATGCGCTGCCCCGCGCGGTACCTGCTGAAGTCGATGAGGAACTCGTAGCGCTCGCCGCTGCTCTGCCGCCACTGGTCGACCTCGACGGCCTGCGGCATCAGGCCTCCGTCGGTCGCCACCATCGTCACCGGGTCGCCGGTGTCGAGCGCGAACCGGTAGGACCGCGCGGCGGAGGCCACGAGGAGCCGGAAGCGGTAGACGCGACGGCGGACTCTCATCACCGGCCAGGCCTTGCCGTTGACACCGATCACGTCGCCCATCAGGCCCGAGTGCGACCGGTCGTCGTAGGCGAGGTTGCCGTCGGATCCGAACAGCAGGTCGCCAACCGTCAGCGGTACGTCGAACTCGCCCTGGGGCAGCAGGTCCATCTCCGCGCGGTCGTGGATGTGGTATTGCGCGTAGAGGCCGGAGTAGGCGTTGTGCGCGGTGTGGTGCACGCCGTGGTCGTGGTACCAGAGCGTGCGCGCGTTCTGCGCGTTCGGGTAGTGATAGTCCTTGAAGAACCCTGGCGGCGTCACGTCGCTGGCGTAGCCGTCGTACTGCGGCAGCGACGCGGAGCCGTGCAGGTGCACCGACGTCGCGAAGTCGGTGCCGAACAACGGGTGCACGTCGGGCAGGTGGTTGCGCACCCGCACGATTGAGCGCCGGCCCTTCATCGTCTTGATGGTCGGTCCCGGCGCGATGCCGTTGTACCCGAACACCGTGCTGGTGACTCCCGGAGAGAACTGCGCCTTGCCGCGCCGCTCGGTGACGGAGAAGGCGTCGACCCACACCCCGTCGCCGTCACGGAAGCTGCGGACCGGGCGTAAGGTCGGCGGTCGCTGGAAGCGCGTGCGGAACGGCCGCGGCATCAGGGCCGCCGGCAGCGTGCTCGTCACCTTCGCGCCCACGCCGGCGCCCCACGGCAGCACCGTCGCCCCGGCCACCCCCAGTGCCCCCAGCCCCCCGAACTTCAGTACGTCTCGACGCGTGGCCTCCACGGAAAACCCTCCCCCGATTGCCCCTCGCCCCCACGTGACAGTCTGCGCCCGCTCGGTCACGCTGGGCATGACACGGCCGGGCCTGCCCAGGGTGACTATGCCGCTGGTCACCCCGCCCGGAAGTGCTTGCGCGTATTTCGTGGAATTGGCCCACGCGTGAACCACACCCATGTCACCATTTCTCTTGCCGAGCCGGAACCCGAGACCCGGTTCGGCCCGG
>DATABY010000208.1:0-4875 GCA_036259355.1 Nocardioidaceae bacterium | reverse complement strand
CCCGATTTGTGCTCGTGGAGCGGGCCGGCGTACGCTGGGAGCGCCAAAGACCGCCGGTCGCCACGGTTCCAGCCCGGGACAGTGGCCGAAGGTTCCGCAGCTGCGGACGGCCCGCGCAGGTGAGCGAGACGCTGAACGCATCGTCGCCGTCGCCCGATCCGCGGGCCCGCGCGATGTCACTCACGCCCCGTGCGCCTGCACGAGGGCGTTTTTCTTTTGCCGGAGCGCGTCCGGGGGTCCACGGCACCAACACCGTGCAAGTGCGGAAGGAGACCCATGGCGCGGCCGGACAAGGCGGCGGCGGTCGCCGAGCTGACGGACGAGTTCCGGACCTCGGCGGGCGCAGTGCTGACCGAGTACCGCGGGCTCACCGTGAAGCAGCTGCAGGACCTGCGGCGCTCCCTCGGTGAGAACGCCAGCTATGCCGTGGTGAAGAACACGCTGACCCAGATCGCCGTACGCGAGTCGGGCGTCGACAGCTTCGACGGCCTGCTCACCGGCCCCTCGGCCATCGCCTTCATCAAGGGCGACCCGGTGGAGGCGGCCAAGGGGCTGCGTGACTTCGCCCGGACACATCCACGACTCGTCATCAAGGCGGGCGTCCTCGACGGCAAGACGCTCACCCCCGACGAGATCGCCAGGATCGCAGACCTCGAGTCGCGCGAGGTCATCCTCGCCAAGCTCGCGGGTGCGCTCAAGGCATCCATGCAGAACGCTGCCTCCCTGTTCCAGGCCCCGCTCTCGAAGACCGCCCGCCTCGCGGCCGCGCTTCAGGAGAAGGCCGAGCAGGACCCGTCGATCCTCCAGGGTGGCGCCGGTACGCCGGCTCCCTCGGAGGACAGCTCCCCGGCCGTCGAGGAGCCGGCCGAGGAGACCACCGAGGGCTGACACGCCCGGACCGACCCACCGAAACCGGGCCCGTGGGCCCACAGCACTACGGAAGGACCGCCGACCATGGCGAAGCTGAGCACCGACGAGCTGCTGGACGCCTTCAAGGAGATGACCCTCCTGGAGCTCAGCGAGTTCGTGAAGCAGTTCGAGGAGACCTTCGACGTCACCGCGGCCGCGCCGGCCGCTGTGGCTGCCGCTCCGGCCGCCGCCGGCGGCGGCGCCGAGGCCGCCGCCGCGGAGGAGCAGGACGAGTTCGACGTCGTCCTCGAGGGCGCCGGCGACAAGAAGATCCAGGTCATCAAGGAGGTGCGCACGCTGACGAGCCTCGGCCTGAAGGAGGCCAAGGAGCTCGTCGAGGGCGCGCCGAAGCCGGTCCTGGAGAAGGTCAACAAGGAGGCCGCCGAGAAGGCCAAGGAGGCCCTCGAGGCCGCCGGCGCGAGCGTCTCGGTCAAGTGACGCGTCGCCTGCGCGCGTAGCCACTACCGTGACCCAGGGCTGTCCCAGCGGTCACGTTCAGTAGTCGAAGGGTGGTCACCCACAACGGGTGACCACCCTTCCGGCATATATCCGCGGTACCGGGGGAATCATCCGGTCGCCTACGTCACACACGGTCGCCAGACGGCGAACTGCTGCGTAACTTAGGCACCCGCGTCTCGTTGGGCTAGTGGGTTGCGATCGCAGGATCACCCTGCTCGCGCGCCCGGTCGTGCATTAGGGAGGCTGCGCTGTGGGCGTGGAGATCAAGGTCGAACGGCTGAGCAAGTCGTTCGGCAAACAGCTCATCTGGGGCGACGTCTCGCTGACGCTGCCCAAGGGTGAGATCAGTGTCATGCTCGGTCCTTCGGGAACCGGCAAGTCGGTGTTCCTGAAGGCGCTGATCGGGCTGCTCAAGCCGGACACCGGGCACATCTGGATCGAGAACCACGACATCGCCACCTGCCGTGAACGCGAGCTCTACGAGGTCCGCAAGCTGTTCGGCGTGCTGTTCCAGGACGGCGCGATGTTCGGCTCCATGAACCTGTACGACAACGTCGCCTTCCCGCTGCGTGAGCACACCAAGAAGAGCGAGTCCGACATCGACCGCATCGTGATGGAGAAGATGGACATGGTCGGTCTGATCGGCGCGGAGAAGAAGCTTCCCGGCGAGATCTCCGGAGGCATGCGCAAGCGGGCGGGACTCGCCCGTGCACTCGTCCTGGACCCGGAGATCGTGCTCTTCGACGAGCCCGACTCCGGCCTCGACCCGGTCCGTACGGCGTACCTCAACCAGTTGATCGTCGACCTCAACGCCCAGACAGAGGCGACCTTCCTCATCGTCACCCACGACACCAACACCGCGCGCACGCTGCCGGACAACATCGGGCTGCTCTACCACAAGCACCTGGCGATGTTCGGTCCGCGAGAGATGCTGCTGACCTCGGAGGAGCCGGTCGTGCGCCAGTTCCTCAACGCGCAACGCCAGGGTCCCATCGGTATGAGCGAGGAGAAGGACGCCGACGAGCTGGCGCAGGAGAAGGAGGCCGGCCAGGAGCTGCCGCCGCTGCCGCCGATCCCGGTCCAGCTCGAGACGTCCGACGGACGTCCCCGCAAGACCCAGCGCGAACCCGGTGAGTGGTGCCGCTCGAACGGCGTGACCCCGCCTCCCGGCTCGTTCGGCGAGGACCACGCCATGTCCGACGCCCAGAAGGCCAGCGTATGACTTTCCCACGAGAACGCTCGCTGCGCTCTCGTTCTCGAGGGGGCCCCGCGTGAGCGCACCGACCTTCACCGGAGGCGTCGTCACTGCACCGCTACGGGCCAGCGGGACGCTCTTCGCCTATGCGCTGGACGTCTTCCGCGGACTGTTCCGGCGCCCGTTCCAGCTGCGGGAGTTCCTCCAGCAGTCCTGGTTCATCGCGTCGGTGACGATCATTCCGGCGGCGCTGGTCGCCATCCCGTTCGGCGCGGTGATCGCCCTCCAGGTCGGCGGGCTGATCAGCCAGTTCGGTGCCCAGTCGTTCACCGGGTCGGCCGCCGTGCTGGCCGTCATCCGCGAAGCCGGTCCGATCGCGACCTCGCTGCTGATCGCGGGGGCCGGCGGCTCCGCGATCGCCGCCGACCTCGGTGCCCGCAAGATCCGCGAGGAGCTCGACGCCATGCAGGTGCTGGGCATCGACCCGATCCAGCGGCTGGTGGTCCCCCGGGTGCTGGCCTGCATGCTGGTCGCGGTCTTCCTCAACGGCCTGGTGAGCGTGGTCGGGGTGGCCGGCGGCTACGTCTTCAACGTGGTCCTGCAGGACGGCACACCGGGCGCCTACCTGGCGTCCTTCACCGCGCTGGCGCAGCTGCCCGACCTGTGGCAGGGCATGGTCAAGGCTCTGGTGTTCGGTCTGATCGCGGCGATCGTCGCCTGCTACAAGGGCCAGAACGCCGCCGGCGGGCCCAAGGGTGTGGGCGACGCCGTCAACGAGTCGGTCGTCATCACGTTCATGCTGCTGTTCGTCGCGAACTTCGTGATGAGCGCGATCTACTTCCAGCTCGTCCCCCCGAAGGGGGGCTGAGCAGTGGCCGACGTACGCGAGGTCTACCGGCGGCCGCTGGCGTCCCTGGACCAGCTCGGCAGCGAGCTGTCGTTCTACCTCAAGGCGCTGGCCTGGACGCCGCGTGCGATCCGCCGGTACAGCAGGGAGATCCTGCGGCTGCTGGCCGAGGTGACCCTAGGCACCGGCGCGCTCGCGGTGATCGGCGGCACCGTCGGCGTGATCACGGCGCTGGCGTTCTTCACCGGTACCGAGGTGGGCCTGCAGGGCTACGCCGCGCTGAACCAGATCGGCACGGCGGCGTTCTCGGGCTTCGTGTCCGCGTACTTCAACACCCGCGAGATCTCCCCGCTGGTCGCCGGCATCGCGCTGGCCGCGACCGTGGGCTGTGGTTTCACCGCGCAGCTGGGGTCGATGCGCATCAGCGAGGAGGTCGACGCCCTCGAGGTGATGGCCGTGCCGTCGCTGCCGTTCCTGGTCACCACCCGCATCATCGCCGGCCTGATCGCCGTCATCCCGCTGTACGTCGTGGGCCTGCTGTCGTCGTACTTCGCCACCCGGCTGACCGTGACCACCTTCTTCGGGCAGAGTACGGGCACGTACGACCACTACTTCACACTGTTCTTACCACCCACGGACGTGTTGTGGTCGTTCGGCAAGGTACTGGTCTTCGCCGTCGTGGTCATCCTGATCCACTGCTACCACGGCTACCACGCCAAGGGCGGACCCGCCGGGGTGGGCGTCGCGGTGGGCCATGCCGTACGCACCTCGATCGTGGCGATCAACGTGATCGACCTGATGCTGTCGATGGCGATCTGGGGAACCACCACCACCGTGAGACTGGCGGGGTGATGGCTCATGCCGCGGGTAGTACCTCGTCTGGGACTCGGCGGCCCGTTCGGCCGGAAGGCGCTGGGTGTCGCGTTCCTGTGCCTGCTGGTGACCTTCGGCTGGCTGACGCACGCCATCTTCACCAAGAAGTTCACCGACGTGGTGCCGGTCAACCTGCAGACCAGCAGGATCGGCCTGCAGATGGAGCCGCTGGCGGACGTGAAGATTCGCGGGGTCATCGTCGGAGAAGTCCGTGACATGCGTTCCGACGGCGACGGTGCCGTACTCGACCTCGCCCTGGACCCCGACAAGGTGGACCTGATCCCCGCCAACGCGACCGCGCTGATACTGCCCAAGACCCTGTTCGGAGAGAAGTTCGTGTCGTTGCAGACGCCCGCCAACGCCTCCTCGGAGACGCTCTCGGCCGGTGACGTGATCACCGAGTCGAAACTGAGCATCGAGGTGCAGAAGGTGCTGTCGGACCTGTATCCGCTGTTGCGGGCGGTGCGGCCGGCGGACCTGTCGGCGACGTTGAACGCGGTGGCGACGGCGCTGGAGGGGCGGGGCGCGCGGCTGGGTGACAACCTGGTGCGGCTCGACGGCTACCTGAAGAAGCTGAACCCGCAGGTGCCCG
>DATABY010000207.1:0-4210 GCA_036259355.1 Nocardioidaceae bacterium | reverse complement strand
CGGACCGATCCCGAGTACGCCCTGGCCGAGGTGTCGCTGGCCGAGCTCGAGCACCGGCTCGCGGAGGCGGCGCGGTCGTGGTCGGACGACTTCCTGCAGGCCCTGCACGACCTGCTCGGGGAGGAGCAGGCGTCCCGGCTGACCAAGTCCTACGCGGGCGCGTTCCCGGAGGCCTACAAGGAGGACTTCCCGGCTCGGACGGCCGCCACCGACGTGCGCCGGCTGGAGGAGATCCCGGTCGACGACGGCATCTCTTTGTCGCTGTACGAGCACGTCGACTCCACGCCCGAGCAGCGACGGTTCAAGGTCTACCGCACCGGCGGCCCCCTGTCGCTGTCCACGGTGCTGCCCCTGCTCAGCCAGATGGGCGTCGAGGTGGTCGACGAACGCCCGTACGAGATCGACCCCTCCGGCCGCGACGTCGCGCACATCTACGACTTCGGTCTGTCCTATCCCGAGCGGTTCCCGGAGGAAAGCCGCGAGCTCTTCCAGGACGCGTTCCTGGCGGTGTGGCGTGGGCACACCGAGAGTGACGGTTTCAACCGACTGGTGCTGGCGGCCGGCCTGACCTGGCGCCAGGTCAGCGTGCTCCGGGCGTACGCCAAGTACCTGCGCCAGGGGGGCACGGCGTTCAGCCAGGACTACATCGAGGACGCGCTGGTCGCCAACGTGCCGATCGCCCGGCTGCTGGTGGAGCTGTTCGAGTCCCGCTTCGACCCTGGCCGGTCCGGCGACCTCGCGGCCGACTCCGAGTCCCGCATCGCGAAGGTCGACGCGGTCGAGGGGCGCATCGAGACCTCGCTCGACGAGGTGTCCAGCCTCGACCAGGACCGCATCCTGCGGTCGTATCTCACCCTGATCCGTGCCACGCTCCGGACGAGCTTCTTCCAGCCCGCCGCCGACGGGCAACCGAAGGACTACGTCTCGTTCAAGCTCGAGCCGACGAAGATCCCGGACCTGCCTGAGCCCCGGCCGGCGTACGAGATCTACGTCTACTCGCCTCGGTTCGAGGGGGTGCACCTGCGCTTCGGTGCGGTCGCGCGCGGCGGGCTGCGCTGGTCGGACCGGCGGGAGGACTTCCGCACCGAGGTGCTCGGCCTGGTCAAGGCGCAGATGGTCAAGAACGCCGTGATCGTCCCGGTGGGTGCCAAGGGGGGCTTCGTCTGCAAGCACCTGCCCGACCCGGCGGCGGACCGCGAGGCCTGGCTGGCCGAGGGCGTGGCCTGCTACAAGCAGTTCATCTCCGGGCTGCTCGACATCACCGACAACCTGGTCGGCGGCGACACCGCGCCGCCGCGGCGTGTGGTGCGGCACGACGGTGACGACTCGTACCTCGTGGTGGCCGCCGACAAGGGCACCGCCTCGTTCTCCGACATCGCCAACGGCGTGGCCAAGGACTACGGCTTCTGGCTCGGTGACGCGTTCGCGTCCGGCGGGTCCGTGGGCTACGACCACAAGGCGATGGGGATCACGGCACGTGGCGCGTGGGAGTCGGTACGCCGCCACTTCCGCGAGATGGGCGTCGACTGCCAGCGTGAGGAGTTCACCTGTGTCGGCATCGGCGACATGTCGGGTGACGTCTTCGGCAACGGCATGCTGCTGTCGGAGCACACCCGAGTCGTCGCGGCCTTCGACCATCGGCACATCTTCCTCGACCCCACGCCCGACGCCACCACGTCCTACGCCGAGCGCCGACGGCTGTTCGAGAAGCCGCGGTCGACCTGGGCCGACTACGACCAGTCGCTCATCTCCGCCGGCGGCGGCGTGTACCCACGCAGCCTGAAGTCCGTCAAGATCTCGTCACAGGTACGAGAAGCGCTGGGCCTCGAGGCCGGCGTGACCAAGCTGACGCCGGCGGAGCTGATGCGCGCGATCCTGCAGGCGCCGGTCGACCTGCTCTGGAACGGCGGGATCGGCACGTACGTGAAGGCGGAGGCGGAGAGCAACGCCGAGGTCGGTGACAAGGCCAACGACGCGATTCGGGTCAACGGTGGGGACCTGCGCTGCCGGTGCGTGGGCGAAGGCGGCAACCTGGGGTTCACCCAGCGGGGGCGCATCGAGTACGCCTGGGCCGGGGGCCGGATCAACACCGACTTCATCGACAACTCCGCCGGCGTGGACACCTCGGACCACGAGGTCAACATCAAGATCCTGCTCGACCGGGTGGTCTCCGACGGAGACCTCACGGAGAAGCAGCGCAACACCCTGCTGGCGGACATGACCGACGACGTCGGCCGGCTGGTGCTCAGGGACAACTACGGCCAGAACATCGCGCTCGCCGAGGCAAGCGCGCAGGCGGTTCCACTGCTGCACGTGCACGAGGACTGGATGAAGCGGCTGCAGAAGGCGGGGCTCCTCGACCGTGAGCTGGAGTTCCTGCCCTCCAGCAAGCAGATGACCCAGCGCCGCTCCGACGGCGTCGGTCTGACCGACCCGGAGCTGTCGGTGCTGCTCGCCTACACCAAGATCGTCCTGGCGCAGGAGGTGCTCGACAGCGAGCTACCCGACGACCCGTTCCTGCGGGGGCAGCTGTACACCTACTTCCCGCGGGCGATGCGGCACGCGTACCGCAAGCAGATGGACGCCCATCCGCTGCGCCGCGAGATCATCGCGACGCAGGTCGTCAACGACACCGTCAACGCGGCCGGCATCACCTTCTTCCACCGCATCAGCCAGGAGACCGGCGCCACTGCCGAGGAGCTGCTGCGGGCGCACCTGGTGGTCCGGGAGATCTATGCCACCGACGCGCTGCTGGAGCAGATCAGCGAGCTCGACAACGTGGTGCCGGCGCACACCCAGACCCAGATGCGCCTGCAGGTGCGCACCCTGCTGGAGCGGGCAAGCCGCTGGATGGTCACCAACCGACGGCATCCGATGGACAGCGAGGGCACCGTCGACTACTTCGGCACGGACGTGCAGACCGTGTCCGTTGCGTTGCCGCAGATACTCTCCGGCGGGGAGCTCGAGCTGTTCGACGAGCGCCGCAGGTCCCTGCTGGACGAGCAGGTGCCCGCCGAGCTGGCCGCGGCCATCGCCGGCGTCCCACCGGCGTACTCCGTGCTGGCCATCGTCGACACGGCCAAGCGCGACCACGTCGACCCGCTCGAGGTGGCGCGGGTCCACTTCGCGGTCGGCGAGCGGCTCGGCATCGGTGCCCTGGCCCGGCGAATCCAGGCCCTGCCGCGGGACGACCGCTGGCAGACGATGGCCCGCGCGGCGCTGCGCGACGACCTGCACTCCGTGCACGCGCAGATCACCGCGCAGGTGCTCGCCCACACCGAGGACGGCGACGACCCCGAGCAGCGGATCAAGCACTGGTCCGAGACAGAAGGCGTTGTACTCGGTCGTGCCTCCACCACGCTGGAGGAGATCTGGGCAGACGAGACGCCTGACCTGGCTCGGCTCTCGGTCGGGCTCCGGGTCGTACGCACGCTGCTGTCGGCACAGTAGGAAATCGGGTTGCAGCCCTCGGTAACGTCGCGCTGGTGGGAGCAGTCATCAGCATTCGCGACCTGTCCAAGCACTACGGCGACGTGCCGGCCGTCGACCGAGTCTCGTTCGACGTCGAAGCCGGCGAGTTCTTCGGCATCCTCGGCCCCAACGGAGCCGGCAAGACCACGACCCTGGAGATCATCGAGGGCCTGCGCAAGGCCGACTCCGGACAGGTGTCCTTGCTCGGGAGCAGTCCGTGGCCGCGCGACCCGAGCCTGCTGCGACGGATAGGCGTACAGCTGCAGGCGTCGTCGTTCTTCGAGCGGCTCACCGCTCGGGAGCAGATCCACACGTTCGCGTCGCTGTACGGCGTCGCGGCGGACCGGGCCGACGCCATGCTCGAGCAGGTGGGGCTGGCCGACAAGGCGGGCACGCGGACCGAGAAGCTGTCCGGCGGCCAGAAGCAGCGCCTGTCGATCGCCTGCACGCTCGTGCACGGTCCGGAGGTGGTGTTCCTCGACGAGCCCACCGCGGCGCTCGACCCGCAGGCGCGCCGAAACCTGTGGGACCTCCTCGCGACGATCAGCGACTCGGGGCGGACCGTCGTCCTGACCACCCACTACATGGACGAGGCCGAGGCGCTGTGCGACCGGGTCGCGGTCATGGACCACGGGCGGCTCCTCGCGCTCGACAGCCCGGAGGCGATGATCCGGGCGCTCGACGCGCCTGTCCGCATCTCGGTCGCCGCCTCGTCGACGCTGGGCGCCGACGAGGCGGC
>DATABY010000206.1:0-9155 GCA_036259355.1 Nocardioidaceae bacterium | reverse complement strand
CGTGATCGTGCGGCTGCGGGCCGGCAACGGTGCTGCCGTTCGGATACTCCATATACATCGCCGCCGCGGCGACCGCACGTTCGTGGCGGCCGGCGGCTTCGAGCGCCCGCCCGAGCCGGTCCGCTGCCGGGGTGTGCGAGCCCGGTGGTCCGACGCTGTGGAAGCGGTGCAGTCGCGGCTGCCAGCACGTTGCCTCAGTGAAGGCTCCCACCGTGCTATCCGGGTCGCGGTGTTCACCGAGGCACCCGACGGCGGAGACTCCGACGCCGCCGGCTCGCGCCGATTCATCCGACGCGGCTAGATCCAGGAGTCCCGTGCACCATCAGCGGCGATTGCGGATGTTCCGGCCTGCGGAGATGATCCAGGTGTGAGCGCTCAAGGCCATCCATCTTCCGTCGGGTTGGCGAGCCGCTGGACACTGTTCGCGGTGATGGGCCTCTTGGGTGCCTTGGGAGGAGCCTGGGCCGCGGGGGCGCTCTACCTGCGCTGGGCACCGCCGCCACCCGGGTGTCCTGAGGGTCTGCCGCCCGGAGTCCTATGCCAGACCGTGCTGGTATCGATGAGCCCGCCGTGGTGGGTACTCGCTATCGGAGCGCTCGTAGGCGCGCTCATCTCCATGACGCTCACTGCTCTTGTGCTGCATCTCGTGGGCCGATTGCGACGCGCCGGCGCATCCAAGACTGTCATGCCGCCAGCGCGCTGATGGCGGCGAAGTCGGACGTCTCCCGGAGGTCGTCCAGCGTGTCAGTCGAACCAAGCGTCCTCGAGGGTCATCCGCAAGCTGGCGAACTCGAACGCTCGCCGAAGCCGGTCCAGCACCTGGGAGCGTGGCGTTCCGGAGAAGCCGGGATCGAGCCTGTGTAGACCACTACGTCATACCAGGTATCCGACATCGCCTCCGCATCGATCCGGATCCGGCCGTCGGGATCCCGGTAGTCAATGCCCGTCCGGCGCCCGACGCGGATCGCGTATCCCTGCGACGAGCTGATCCAACCGCCCCAGGACTGCTTGAAGTGCTCGCTCACGGTGACTGCAAGGCAAGCATGGGCCCGTCATCCACTCCCTTGGGCGCGCTCGCCCCGCGGCGGAGTCGGTAGGCGGATGTCGCCATCGCCGGTTGCGGGCGTCGACGGATCCGGCGGCGCCCGCGGCGGTCACCGCTTGTCCGGTGGCACCAGCCACGCCTCGACGTACAGGAAGTCGTGATCGGTGTACGTGGCGGGCAGGGTCTCCCAGGTCGCGGCGCGTAGGTGCGGGGGGCTGCCGTAGGCATGCTGGATTCCCGGCTTCTGCGTCCACCCCCAGTCGGTGTGCGTCCACATGCCCGCTGGCGCGCAGCTGTCGAACCTGTTCATGTCACCGGCTGCGATCGTGGGGCCGCGGCGCGCCCACACAGCCAGCACCTCCCTTAGCTCCGCACACTGCCGGAGAACGGCGGTGCGGACCTCACTCGGCGAACTCAGATGGGTGGTACACACGGTGACCCGCTGCGCCGTCGCGACGCAGAGCCAGCGGCGCTGCTCAGGATCGCTCGACTGTGCGCTGAACCGCCGGTCGACCGTCGCGGTGATCTCCGACGCGGTGAGTACGGCGTTGCCGAACACGCCGCGCCCGCTGGGGGCACGGCAGGGCAGCGCCCGTCCGCCGTACAGCACGGTCGAAAACCGCCGGTGGTAGCCGGTCTCCTCGGCGATGCGGGCGACGTCTCGGCTGCAGACCTCATTGAGCGTCACCACATCGGGGCTGCGCTCAACGATGACCGTGATCGCCTCGCGCACCACCTCGGGATACTCCAGGCAGGGCGCCAGTCCCGACAGGCACAGGTTCATCTGCAGCAGCGAGTACGGCGTGCTCCCGGCTGTCGGCGGCGCGGCCGATAATGGGGAGGTGTCGGTGACCGCGGGTGAGCATCCCGCCAGTACGACGACCAGGCCGGTGACGAGCCGACGAACAAGCCTCATCTGTGGGCACCCCCGGCCGTAGGCCCGCGGCATCGAGCCACCAATCCTGTATAGCACCGATGACGACTCCTCAGCCCGCGCGACGAACATGCCGAAGCCCGGGACCTCGGTAGCGACCAGGCCGAGCGCCAGATGCGCCGTTGCCTCGACCGGCTCCTGGGCGCCAGTCGGTTGACCGCGATTCGCCGCACCGATCGGCCGCTACCGGTGCAAGGCTGGCGCTCTGTCAGCGGCGTGACCGTGCGCGCCCACCGCGGCGGATTAGTGCGTCCAATCGACCACTTGGCCCGATGTGCGCGTCGTCTTGTCCAGTGAAGGGGGCGCGGTATGGCGCCGGAACACCGACGAGCCGGCAACGTACCGCAGCATCGCGGACTGGCCGCTCAAGGAAGCGTAGCCGGCCGCGCCTACTACGCGGTGGCGGACGTTTCGTGCGTCACTCCGGCACGTGGACGAGCGAGAGCGCATGGCGATCCACCGGCGCTGGGGGACGCGTCTGAGGTGGTTCATGCCATCGGACGCGGTGGTGCCGCAGGAAAAGCGTCATCTGCGTGCGGTCCAGCCGGCGATGGTGATGCACCGAGCAGGCGAGGTCGGTGCCGGTGCTCCACGTGCGGACGTGACTCTCGGCGGTGCGCTCGCTGGCGTACTCACATAGATCTCTGCCAACTGCCTTGGGTCCATCCCCGTCGCCCACCCCTGTCCAACCGGTCCGGTTCGCATGTCGGAACCTTCCCCCTCACCACCCTGCTCGCAGGCTGACCTGCTGCCAACCCCACCATCGAGCCGCACGGCGCATGGCGGCGCAGAAGCGGACGCGGCGTCGCCGGCTTGCACGCATTAGGGTCTCCTCATGCCCGAAAGCCCGCGCCCACGTGTCGCCGTGGGCACCTTGGGCGGCACGATCACGATGACGTCCCCGGGGCAACGCCCGCACACCTTGCCGAACCGGACCGCTGGTGTCATCCCGTCTGCCGGTGCCACTGATCTGCTGGCCGCGGTGCCCGGACTCAGGGACGTGGCGGAGGTCCGCGGCCACACGCTGCGCCGGGTTCCCGGCGCGTCACTGAGGTTCGAGGACCTGCTGGAGTGCCTAGCCTGGGCGCGGGAGGCGGTGGATGACGGCGCCACCGGGGTGGTGCTGGTGCAGGGAACCGACACGCTCGAGGAGTCGGCGTACTTGCTGGACCTGTTCTGGGACCGCCCTCACCCGTTGGTGCTGACCGGCGCGATGCGCAACCCCGAGCAGGTCAGCGCTGACGGCCCCGGCAACCTGCTCGCGGCAGTCATCACCGCCGGGAGCCGGGCGATGCGGGACTCCGGCGTGCTCGTCGTCATGAACGATGAGGTGCACGCCGCCGTCCGGGTCCGCAAGTCCGACCCCACCGCACTGGACGCGTTCAGGTCTCCAAGCGGGGGCCCGATCGGACGCGTCGTCGAGGGCACCGTCGTGCCCGCAAGTCGCATCGACCGTGTGCCGCCGCTGCCGACGCCGTCCACGGTCGGCGAGACCCGCGTCGCGCTGGTCGAGTGCGCCTTCGACGACCGGGGCGAGCTCCTCCGCGTGGCCGCGGACCGGTACGACGGGATCGTGGTCGCCGCCTTCGGCGCTGGGCATGTGTCCGAGCCGGCCGCCGAGGTCGTGTCCGAGGCCCTGGCGCGCGTTGCCGTGGTCGTCGCCTCACGGACGGGTGCCGGAACGACCCTGTCCGGCACCTATGGCTTTACCGGCTCGGAGAGCGACCTGCTGCGGCGGGGTGCCGTGCTCGCCGGCTGGCTGGACCCGCGGAAGTCGCGGCTCCTGCTGTGGGCTTTGCTGGCTCTGGGGCTTGGCCAGGAGGAGGTGCGCGCGGAGTTTGCCCGTCGCGGCCGCGCCAGCGGGTCTGTGCCCGTCTAGAAATCCCGAAGATCTGCAGCACGCGAGCGCGCTCACGCCCAGAACGACCAGCGCGCTGGGGATGTTCGAGACGGTGCCGGTGTGACCTCGGTCGTATCGCCTTGTACATCCCTGATGCGGCTGACCCGTGCGACTCCCGGCGCGTTTCCAACTCAGGCCTCGATGACGCGGAGCCGGGCGGGCTCAGACCGACGCCCGTACCGAAGCGTATCCGCCGTGTGGCTCAGCCTGGGTCCTGTCCCGCCTCGGGGAAGTCGTCGAGCATGGCCTGGAACGTGGAGAGCAGGTGGGCCTCCTCGATCCGTGCCGCCTCGTCCGCGTCCCGAGCCCGGCAAGCGTCCAGGAGCTGGCGGTGCTCTTGGTTCGCCCGGACCGGCAGGTCCGGGTCCGCGACGGCCAGCCAGCGCACGTAGTTGGCGGCACTGTCGCGAAGTCCCTGGAGGATCCGGATCAGCGTGGGCGACGCTGCGGCGTCGGCGAAAATGGCGTGGAAGGCACGGTTGTCCTCAGCCCAGTCCCCCAGATCGGTTACGTGGTTCATCCGCTGCCACAGTGCCTCGGCGCGGTCGAGCGCCTCGTTGGTGATCCGCATCGTGGCCTTACGCATGGCCAGCGGCTCGAGCAGCATCCGGATCTCGTAGATCTCTCGGAGCTCTTCGACGTCTACGCCACGGACGATCGCCCCTCGATGCGCGTCGATCCGGACGAGCCCGTCGCTTGCCAACCGCCGCAGAGCCTCGCGGACGGGGGTGGTGCTCAGAGCCAGCTGAGCGGCAATCTCGCTCTGCGCCAGCCTTGTGCCGGGTGTCAGGTTTCCACGGAGGATCGCTCGGCGAACGACTTCATAGGCCAACTGTTGCGCGGTTCGCGGCACGTTGCCGGGCTCGAATCCGATCTCCAAGCTCAGCGCACCCACACGAGGCTCCCCGATGAGTTTGCTCGTCGGTCCACGTGGCGATCGTAACCGCGGAGCCGGGTGGGCAGATGTTGACATGACTGGCTCCCCTTTCGCATAGTGCATTGTGCATAATGCGCCGTGATGGCGATCACAGCCCCTCCCACCAGCGAACGGTGAGCCCATGCGATTTCTGTCCTTCTCCTCAGGCGACACGCTCCACCTCGGCGTCGAGACCGAAGGGGGCGTCGTCGACCTGACCGCTGCAGGTGGAGCTGACGTGCCCCTCAGCGCCGAGGACCTGATCAGTGACGGCGAACAGGCCCTCGACGCCGTCCGGCGGGTCCTCAACACCGGCCCTCCCACCGTGGAGTTCGACTCCCTCGACCTGGTGCCCTGCGTGCCGGCTCCGGGGAAGCTCATCTGTGTCGGGGCGAACTACCTCAAGCACTCAGAGGAGGCGGGACTTCCCGTCCCCGAGCAACCGATCTACTTTGCGAAGTTCCGCAACAGCCTGGCTGGCCACAGGGAGGACGTGGCCATCCCGGCGGTGACGACACATGTCGACTATGAGGTCGAGCTGGTGGCTGTCATCGGCCGGACCACCCACAAGGTGTCGGTCGACGAGGCCCTCGAGCACGTCTTCGGCTACGCGACCGGCAACGACCTGTCCGCCCGGGAGCTGCAGATGCGCAGCAGCCAGTGGATGTACGGGAAGGCGATCGACGGGTTCGCCCCCCTGGGGCCGTACCTGGTGACCGCTGACGAGGTCTCGGACCCGCAGAACCTCGACCTTCGGACCTGGGTGAACGGTGATCTGCGACAGGACTCCAACACCCGCGACATGGTCTTCCCGGTGGCCACGCTGATCGCCGACCTGTCCCAGATCATGACCCTTGAGCCCGGCGACCTTATCTACACGGGGACGCCTGAGGGGGTGATCCTCGGCATGCAGGAGAAGGTGTGGTTGCAGCCCGGCGACACGGTGGTCTGCGAAGTGGCCGGCCTCGGCCGCCTCTCAACCACCCTGACCCCTGAGAAGGACTGATCGCCGTGGAGCCGTCGATCCTCTCCCTGCTCCCCCCGCTGATCACCATCGGATTCGCCATCGCGACCAGGCGAATCATTCTGGCGCTCGCCATCGGCATCGCGCTCGGTTCACTGATGTACGCGCAGTGGAGCATCGTCGGCGCGGCACAGCTGGTATGGGGAACAGCCAGCGAGCTCGTCATCGCCGAAGGCGAGATCACCGAGGAGATGTACATCCTCGCCTTCGTGTTCCTGCTGGGCATCCTGACCGCGCTCGTCTACATCTCCGGCGGTCTCGGGGCATTCGCGGAGCGGGCCATGACGAAGGTGCGCAGTCGCGTGCAGGCACAGCTCGTACCGATCGTCCTGGGCATCATCATCTTCTTCGACGACGCCTTCAGCAGCCTCGTCGGCGGCAACGTCAGCCGTTCGATCACCGACCAACGGCGGATCTCCCGGGCAAAGCTGTCCTACCTCGTCGACTCCACCGCTGCCCCGGTCATCATCCTCATGCCCATCTCCGGGTGGGCAGCCTTCATCGCGGCCACCATGACCGGCATCTTCGAGACCAACGACATCACCGAATACTCCGGTTACGAGGCGTTCCTGCTCAGCATCCCGTCGAACTTCTACGCGATCACGGCCCTCCTCTTCGTCTTCGCGGTCGCGGTCTTCGGGCTGAACTTCGGTCCGATGCGCAGGCACGAGGAGCGGGCGGTCAGGGAAGGGGCGCTGTGGGACGAGTCTCGAGGAACCGTCCCCGGGGAGGCGAGCCGCAAGCTGCAGCAGCGCGAGGACGGCCGGGTTGCCGAGCTCGTGGTACCTGTATTCACCCTCATCGGCGTTACGATTGCGATCGCGCTGTGGATCGGCATCACCGGCACTGACGGCTCGCTCACCGCCATGCAGGTGCTCGCCAACACCGACGTCATACTGGCGCTGTTCTACGGCGGACTGGCCGCGTGTGTCGTCTCCGCGGCGATGCTCTTGGCCAAGCGCACGCCGGCAGGTCAGGTGGGACGTGCCGCAGTGACGGGCGCCGCCTCCATGCTCACAGCTGGAGCGGTGCTCTTCCTCGCATGGATGACCGCCGAGATCGTCTCGATCCTGGGCATCGGTGAGTACCTCGCGGGATTCATCAGTGGTGACCTGGCCTTGTCCCTGCTGCCGGCGCTCCTCTTCCTGCTCGCGTCGTTCATCGCGTTCTCGATGGGCAGCACCTTCGGCACCTTCGGGCTGATCCTGCCGATCGCCGCGGAGATCGTCGCGAACGTGGACCTCTCCCTGCTGATCCCCGCCTTCGGTGCCGTGCTCGCCGGAGCCATCTTCGGGGACCACACCTCGCCACTGTCCGACACCACGATCCTGTCCTCGATCGGCTCGGGCATCCATGTGATCGACCACGTCACCACGCAGCTGCCGTACGCCCTGGTGTGCTCGACGGCGTCGGTGGTCGGGTACGTCGCCCTGGGTCTGACCAGGAGTACGCCGATCGGCTTGGTCGCGGCCCTCCTGGCACTGGTGGCGGCAACCGCATTCCTGAGGGCGAGGTCGCCAAAGCTCGAGGAGCAACCAGCCAGAAGGAAGGCCACTGCCGCGTAGCAGCGGCTCACCCTGAGCGCAGCGCGCGCGACACCCACAGGTCTGCGTCAAGCGTTACCAGCGAGGCCCTCCCCCACCGGGAGCGCCTCGCCGTGGCCAGGACCGGTTGACCGGCGCCGATCGGGCCTCAGCCCAGGGTTTCTGGTCGCTTGCCGTTCCCTGGTGCCTCTGAAGCCGCCTGGCAGGCACACCTGGGCGCCGTCCGGACCAGGCAACTGTGTACCGCGCTGGCGGCCACGGCAACATCCTGGAACAAGGCGCTGTGAGCCACTCGTTCTCTGCCGGACGTGGACTGGGCCTTGGCGAACCGCGCACCACGCGGCGTGGGCGGACGTTCAGTTCTGGGGATCGAGTGAGGAAGTGACGACTGTAAGCGCTGGCCTACTTGGGCGTCCGGTCGCCGGTGTCGTTGGACACCACTTCGCTGTCACCGTCGACAGTCACAAGGTCACCTGGACGGAACCATTGATAATCAACATCCGCGCCACCAGGTTCCGCAGCCTCTACGGCTACACACAGCCAGCTGTAGTCAGGGATGGGCCGCGCCCACAGCACTACCGCACCGTTGATCCGATGCCCGGCCCGTACCTGCTCAGCACAGAGTTCCATCGTCGCCCCCGAACGATCCGGTCGTATGCACGGGTGGCTATCAGCCCCCTCCGAGACCACTATAGTGCAACTTTCAACCATTTCGTGGCGTTTCCATGGCAGGCCCCTCCCATCGCCAGCGGCGTCCACCCGGCACCGGACCCGGAGCCGGAGGGTCATGCTGCAGCACTCCCCTGGTGCAGTGTCCACCGCAACGGGTCGACGCCGAGCACCTACCGACACCCTGCGACGCGAATCTTGGCCGACCGAGGGTGCAGTCAGCGCAGCAGGCGGTGGAGGCGACACCGCACAGGACAGTACGCCCCATACGTCAACGGATCCCGTGAGCACTATCTGCGGCGAGTGCGTACGGTGTCGCTACCTACTCTCGACGAAGGCAGCGAGGTTGGCGAGAGACGACTCCAGCCCTGCTGCATGATCCTCGGGCGAGATCCCAACTGGTACGTCATCGGCGCGGACCTCCAGTCGTGTGCTGCTGCCTTCTGCCGACAACTCCCAGGTCATAGTCATGGTGCCGGCGAAGGCTGGATCGTCGGACACGAAGTCCACTCTCTGCACGAGGCGCTCGTTAGCAGAAATCTCGATGAAACGAGCCTCGACGACGTCGGAGCCGCTGGTGGTCTTCCCCGATCCCTGCAACCCTTCTTCGTAGGTGAGTGTGAGTCGATAGGAGCCGCCTGGGCGCGGGTCGAACCGCTCGAATTTGCCGGTCATGCCTTTGGGCGGAAGCCACGCCGCCAGCGCCTCCGCGTCCACCAGTGCGGCAAACACATGCTCAGGTTCCGCCTGGATGACGCGCGATGCCGAGTCCGTTCGCGACATGGAGCGACTATGGGCGGTCATCGAGCGCTGTCGCAAGTGTCCGCACCTCAGGACCTCGACCGCCCCGAACCCGCAGGCGCACGCGGACGCCCGGTAGTGGCTGGTTATCAGTCAATTGGTCGCAGCATTACGTTGGTCGGACAGCCGCGCAGACCGGTGCCGTATTCAATCCGGTCGTGCCTACGGTCAGGTACCACCGGTTGCCGGCCCCCCCGGCCCCCGAGTTGCGCACGGTGGCCGAACAGATCGCCGCAGCATGCGCAGGTGGCGACGTCGAAGCCCTCGCCCGGCTGCTGCATCCCGATGTCGAGGGCTGGGCCACGATCGACGGCGAGCCGGT
>DATABY010000205.1:0-14526 GCA_036259355.1 Nocardioidaceae bacterium | reverse complement strand
GCGGCGCGCTCGGCCCGGCACGCCGCCCGGGTGGCCGGCGTACTCGAGCGGGTGGCGGAGATCTGCCGATGCGAGCGTCCCGAGCACCTCGGGCCTGAGGAGGCGGCAGCCTGGGTCGGCGACCTGCGGCGCGACACCGCCGACCGGCTCGCCGAGGCGGTCGAGGCTCGGGGGATCGCAGACCTCGCGGCCAAGGAGGCCCGCACCAGGCTGGAGGAGGCACAGGACATCGCCCGGCTCCAGGCCCGGCATCGTGAGGCGCTGCGCCGCGACGGTGAGCTCCGTGCACTGGCCGACGGCACCGCGCGGGAGCGGCACCGGCTCGAGCGCGCCACCCTCGCCGCCGCAGTGGCGCCGTTGCTCGACCTGCACGACGCCGCCGTCCGGCGGGTGCGCCGTGCCCGACAGCAGCTGGACTCCGTGCGTGCTTGCGTGCCCGCGGGGGCCGATGTCGACGCGTGGGCGGTGCCCACGGATGGCGTCAGCGACGACGACCCCCTCGACACTGCCCTCGACACGGCCCTCGACACGGCCCTCGACGCGGTCACGGGCGCAGCACGCCGTTGCCACGACGAGGCCACCCGGCTCGAGGCGCTGCTGCCCGACGAGGCCCGCCTGCACGAGATCGACGCCGAGCTGGAGCGGCTGGAGCAGCAGGAAGCCCAGACCTGGTCGGAGCTGCAGCGGCTCGACGTCGAGGGCGAGGCGCGAAATGCCGAGGAGAGGTTGTTGCGGGAGGCGCACGCCGCGGCGAGGAGCTGCCACGCCCGTGTGGACTCCCTGCGCGAGCGTGTGCAGCATGCCGAACGCGCCGCGCGTGCGGCCGTTGGTCTGCCGGACGCCCGACACCGCCGCGACGAGCTGGCGGTGGCCAAGGAGCAGGCGGCCGACGCGGCGCAGCACGCCCGCGACGCGTGGCTCGACCTTCGGCAGGCGAGGATCGACGGCATGGCGGCCGAGCTCGCGCGCGACCTGACCGACGGAGCACCCTGCCCGGTGTGCGGCTCGGCCGAGCACCCTGCCCCGGCCCCGGCTGACCACGCCTCGGTGTCACCGGACGCCGAGGAGGAGGCCGAGCGCAGCTGGCACCGGCTGGAGCGCCGACGCCAGGAGCTGACCGAGGCGCTCACCGCGGCCGAGCGCGAGGTCGCCGCGCTCGCCACCGGCAGTCAGGGCCTCGACCCGCAGACGGCCGAGACCCGGCTGGGCCAGTCACGCGAGCAGCTCGACGCCGCGCAGAGGTCGGCGGCGGAGGTCGGCGCGCTGACCGCGCGGCTCGACGAGTGCGCGGAGGCGGCACGGGAGGCGGTCGAGCGCCGTCAGGTGCTGGAGGGCGAGCGCAGCCGGGTCGCCGAGCGGGCGCGGCTGCGTGCGCACGAGCGGGCCGAGCTGCGGGAGCGCATCGACGCGGCGACCGGTGGTGAGGGCACCCTGCCCGAGCGGCTCGACCGCACACGTGCCGTGGCGGGCGCCTACGAGCGCCTGCTGGAGTGCCTGCGCGAGCGCGTGGAGGCCGCGGGGGCATACGAGGACGCGTCCGCCCGGCTTCGCACCGCCGTCCGGGATGCCGGCTTCACCGACGAGGCCGACGCCCGCAGCGCGTGCCTCTCCCCCACCGAGCGCAGCAACATCGAGGCGCTGCTGCGCGCCCGCGACGACCAGGCGGCGCAGGTTCGCGCCGTGCTCGAGGATCCCCGGGTACGCGAGGCCGCCCTCGCACCCGAGATGGACCTGTATCCGCTCCAGGAGGGCCTCGCCGAGGCAGAGCGGCGGCGAGACGCCGCCGTCGGCCACGAGCGCGAGCTCGACCACTGTGCGCGCCGCCTCGACGCCCTGGACACCGAGCTGACGGAGGCGCTTGCCGCGTGGGAGCCACTGCGCGCCGAGCTGGTGGTGGCCGAGCGGATGGCGTCGCTGTGCGCGGGGACCTCCGCCGACAACCGGCACAAGATGCGCCTGTCGGCCTACGTGCTCGCCGCCCGCCTGGAGCAGGTCGTCGCCGCGGCCAACGAGCGTCTGCTGCAGATGAGCAGCGGCCGCTACACGCTGCGGCACACCGTGGCGCGAGGGGTCGGTGACCGCCGCGGCGGCCTAGGTCTGCAGGTCCACGACGGCTGGACCGCAGACCTGCGCGACCCGGCTACCCTGTCGGGCGGAGAGACGTTCTTCACCTCCCTCGCGCTGGCGCTCGGGCTCGCCGACGTCGTGTCACACGAGGCGGGAGGCACCGAGATCAACACCCTCTTCGTCGACGAGGGCTTCGGCGCGCTCGACCCCGATACGCTCGATGAGGTGATGGACGTCCTCGACCAGCTGCGCAGCGGAGGCCGTGCGGTCGGCATCGTGAGCCACGTGGCCGACCTGCGGTCCCGGGTGCCCGCGCAGGTGCACGTGCGCAAGTCCCGGACCGGGTCGTCACTGGCGCCGACGGCCGCGCGGTGACCGGGTCGGCATGAGCGACGGCGCGCCCGCGACACCGGTCGCGGTGGTCGACATCGACGGGGTGCTGGCCGACGTACGCCACCGCCTGCACCACGTCAGCGGCCGGCGCCGCGACTGGGAGGCGTTCTTCGCGGCGGCGCCGGACGACGCGCTGCTGGACGAGGGGGTGGCGGTGGCGGAACGGCTGGCCCAGGAGCACGACCTCGTCTACCTGTCCGGTCGGCCCGAACGCTGCCGCGACGACACCCTGGCCTGGCTCGAGCTCCACGACCTGCCACCGGGCGACCTGCTGCTCCGGCCGGAGGGCGACCGCCGCCCGGCCCGTGCGTTCAAGCTGGACCGCCTGCGCGAGCTCGCGGCGGATCGTGGGGTCGCGGTGCTGGTCGACGACGACCCAGCCGTCTGCGAGGCCGCCCGCCGGCGTGGGTTCGTGGTGTTCGAGGCGACCTGGATGGCGCAGCAGCCCACCCTGTTCGAGGCGCAGGAGCACGAGGGCCGCACCTGAGACCCATCCGGGCCGGGCCCGGCTCCGAACTCCCGGTGACAACGATCCCGGAAACGTTCGGAGCCAAACGATGAAGATCCATCCCACCCGACGCCTCGTCGCAGCCCTCACGGGCTCCGTGCTGCTCGTGCTCCCGGCATGCGGCGGCGCGCAGGACACGGCGGACGGCGAGGCCGCCGCCGCTCCGTCAGCCTCGCCGAGCCCGCAGGAGTCCATGGACCACTCCATGCCCGATGCCACGACACCCATGGGCAATGCCGCCGACGGCGACCCGTTCGGCCTGACCCGGCAGGCTGCCTCGCACATGCCGATGACCGCGGACGCGCTCGCCCGCGGCTTCGACGCCGCACTCGACTTTCCCGGCGCCGCGATGTCAGACGCGGCCGACCTGCGGGCGGCGCTGACCTACCTGCTCACCGAGCACGTCTACCTGGCCGGCATCGCCGTGGACACCGCGTACGTCGCCGGTCCGAAGTCGCAGGAGTTCAAGCTCGCGGCCGGTGCGCTCGACGAGAACACCGTCGCGCTCGCCGACGCGGTCGGTTCAGTGGCCGGCAGGGACAACCGCAGGACGTTCCTGCAGGCATGGCGCAGCCACATCGACGACTTCGTCACCTACGCGGTGGCGGTCAAGAGCAACGACCAGGCCGGCAAGCAGCAGGCACTGAAGGACCTCGAGGGCTACCAGCGGGTCGCCGGGCAGTTCTTCGAGGAGGTCACCGGCGGCGCCCTGCCCGCCAGCGCTGTCCGGGCTTCCCTGGACGAGCACGTCAAGACACTGACCGCGGCGATCGACGCGTTCGCCGCAGGGGACGCGCACGCGTTCGACAAGCTCAAGGCCGCGGCCGGGCACATGCCGATGACCGCCCAGGCGCTCGCGACCGGCATCGACCAGGCCACCGGCATGAAGGGTGACCCGAACAGCCAGGCCTCGCAGGTGCGCGCGCTGCTCAACGCCGAGCTGACCGAGCACGTCTACCTCGCCGGCACCGGTGTGTTCACCGCGTACGTCGAGGGCGCCGACAGCGACGCCTTCAAGGCGGCCGCGGCCGCGCTCGACGCGAACTCGGTCGAGCTCAGCAAGGCCGTGACCAGCCTGACCGACAAGAAGACCGGCGACAACTTCCTGCAGGCCTGGCGCAGCCACATCGACGACTTCGTGACCTACGCGGTGGCGGTCGCCGAGGATGACCAGCAGGCCAAGCAGATGGCCGAGGCGAACCTGCAGGCCTACGCCGTGCAGCAGGGCAAGACCATGCAGGAGCTGACCGGCGGCGCGCTGCAGGCCGACGTCGTGCAGCAGGCGTTCGAGACGCACATCGCGACGCTGACAGCAGCGATCGACGCGATGGCCGCGGCCCTGGTCTGAGGGCACGGTTCTGAGAGGCTGGCCGCATGCCGAGTGAGAGGTCCCGCCGCCTGGGTGTCGTGTCCGGTCCCCAGGGGGCGGGACTTCCCAGCGTGGACGACCTGCTCGTCGCGACCGGGAAGGGTGACGAGGCCGCGCTGGGCGAGGTGTACGACGCCCTGGCCCCGGCCGTCTTCGGGCTGGCCAAGCGGGTGGTCCGCGACCCCGCCCGGGCCGAGGAGATCACCCAGGACGTGTTCTTGTCGGTGTGGCGGTTCGCGACTCGCTTCGACCCGGAGAAGGGCTCGGCCCAGGCCTGGGTGATGACGCTCACGCACCGGCGTGCGGTGGACGTCGTACGCGCCGAGGAGGCGTCCTCACGACGGGAGACGCGGGCGGCCACACACGACACGCCGTTCGACTCGGTGCAGGAGCAGGTCGCGACGCGGATCGAGGGCGAGCAGGTGCGTGGGTGCCTCGGCACCCTGACCGACCTGCAGCGGGAGGCGGTCACGCTGGCGTACTACGGCGGCTACACCTATCCCGAGGTGTCGTCGTTGCTCAAGGTCAACCTGTCCACGATCAAGACCCGCATGCGCGACGGGCTCATCCGGCTACGCGACTGTCTGGGAGGTCAACGATGAACGCCGACGTGCACGCGCTCACCGGTGCCTACGCCCTGGACGCGCTGCCGGCGGACGAGGCCGCGGCCTTCTCCGAGCACCTCGCCGAGTGTCCCGCCTGCCAGCAGGAGGTTGCCGAGCTGCGGGTCACCGCCGCCCAGCTCGGGCTGGCAGCCGCACAGGCCCCGCCTGTGGAGATGCGTGCCCGGGTGCTGCGCGCCGCTCACGACACCCGGCAGGTCCCGCCGACCCCGCCGCCCTCCGACCTCGCGGACCGGCGGCGCAGATGGCGGCCCATGCTCGCCGCCGCGGCGGCCGCCGTGGTGCTCCTCGGTGGGGGACTCTTCGGCGTGGCACAGGTGCTCGATGACGACGCACCGGATCCGCAGGAGGCGATCGCGGCCGTGATGAACGCACCCGACGCCCAGTCGGCCAGGGCACGGCTGCGGGGGGGCGGCAGCATGACGGTCGTCAGCTCCCGCAACCTGGACCGGGCCGTCGTACTCAGCGAGGACCTGCCCGCGCTGCCGCCGAGACGGGTGTACCAGCTGTGGCTGATCGACCGGACGGGTGCGGCCCGTCCGGCCGAGGTGCTGATCCAGGCCCGGCGTACCGCCTCCGCGCACGTGGTCGATGACGTCGGTGGCGCAGCGGGGATCGCGATTACGCGCGAACCGGCTGGCGGCTCGGAGCAGCCCACCATGGCTCCGCTCGCTGTCGTCGAGCCGACCTGACGTGCCGGCGTCGCGTGTCTTCTGTAAAGATCGGGTATCGACGTGCCCGGATGGGTGTGGAAGAAACGTGAACAGGGAATCAGGTAGCGTGCACACTTGGTCCAGTGACCTGGATCACGTTGCCCGGTCCAGCCGTCCGACCGACGGGGATCCACGCACCGCACGCACCGGAGGAACCATGTGCCCGCACACCCCTGCATGCCCCGGGGCCGATGCGCCCGACAGGGAAGCAGCGCACACCATTGCCACCCACCCCGAACAGGGCTGGAGCCTGTTGTGCAACGGCATCGTGCTGTTCGACGACACCGGGGAGCTGCTCCCCAACGGCCAGGTCATCGCACCGCACCGTCCGACCGACGTGCACCCCGAGGCCTTCGGACTGATCGCGAGCTGACAGCCACGGCGACGTAGAGTCGCCTGCATGGTCCCGACCCAACCGATCGACCCCTCCTTCACCGCCCTCCCGCTGCACCGGCTCGCCGACGCGGCGCTGCAGCGGACCAAGGACTTCGGCGTCGTTCACGCCGACTTCCGGCTCGAGCGCATTCGCACCCAGGACCTGTCCCTGCGGGACGCGGCGCTGCAGGGCGCCGCCGACAACGAGCAGCTCGGCTTCGCGGTACGGGTTGTCCTGGACGGCACCTGGGGTTTCGCCTCGACCGACGTGCTCACCAAGGAGGCGGCGGTGCGCACGGCCGAGGAGGCCATCCGCGTCGCGCAGGTCGCCAAGCCGATCAACTCCGAGCCGATCGTGCTGGCCGACGAGCCCGTTCACCCCGATCGCACCTGGGTCTCCGCCTACGACATCGACCCGTTCACGGTCCCGCTCCGCGACAAGGTCGGCCTGCTGGCGGAGTGGAGCGGCAAGCTGCTGCGCGACCCGGTGGTCGCGCATGTGACCGCGAACCTCCGGCAGGTCTTCGAGAACAAGTTCTACGCCGACCTGGCCGGCACGACGACGACCCAGCAACGGGTCCGGCTGTATCCCGTGCTCGAGGCCTTCGCGGTCGACGAGGCTTCTGGTCGGTTCGACTCCATGCGCACGATCGCGCCGCCGGTCGGCCGCGGCTGGGAGTACCTCACCGGAACCGGCTGGGACTGGCCGGGCGAGCTGGACGAGATCCCCACCCACCTGGCGGAGAAGCTGGCCGCCCCCTCGGTCGAGCCGGGAACCTACGACCTCGTCGTCGACCCCTCCAACCTGTGGCTGACCATCCACGAGTCCATCGGCCACGCCACCGAGCTGGACCGCGCACTGGGCTACGAGGCCAACTACGCCGGTACGTCGTTCGCGACCGTCGACAAGCTGGGCTCGTTGCAGTACGGCTCGCCCGCCCTGCAGGTCACCGGAGACCGCACCGTCGAGCACGGGTTGTCGAGCATCGGGTACGACGACGAGGGAACCCAGACCCGGGAGTGGGACCTGATCGAGGACGGCGTACTCGTCGGCTACCAGCTGGACCGCCGGATGGCGCCGATGCTGGGTCTGGACCGCTCCAACGGCTGTGCCTTCGCCGACTCCCCCGGCCACATCCCGATCCAGCGGATGGCGAACGTGTCGATCAAGCCGTCGGACGACGACGTGTCCACCGACGATCTGGTCTCGGGCATGGAGCGCGGCATCTACGTCGTCGGTGACAAGTCGTGGTCGATCGACATGCAGCGCTACAACTTCCAGTTCACCGGGCAGCGCTTCTACCGCGTGGAGAACGGCCGGATCACCGGCCAGCTGCGCGACGTCGCCTACCAGGCCACCACGACCGACTTCTGGGGAGCGATGGAGGCCGTGGGCGGGCCACGGACCTGGGTGCTCGGAGGCGCCTTCAACTGCGGCAAGGCGCAGCCGGGACAGGTCGCACCGGTGAGCCACGGCTGCCCGTCCGCGCTCTTCCGCGACATCCGCATCCTCAACACCGCCGCTGAGTCCGGCCGCTGAAAGGGCCCACCTGTGACCGTCACACCTCAAGAGCTCGTCGAGCATGCCCTGACGTCGACGTCGTCGGACGGCTGCGTCGTCATCCTGGCCACGACGACGAGTGCCAACCTGCGCTGGGCCAACAACACACTCACGACCAACGGTGTGATGCACCACGCGACCGTGACCGTGGTCGCGACCAAGGGCGCGTCGACCGGCGCCGCGGCCGGCGTGGTCACCGGCAGCGCCGGCTCCCACGAGCAGATCACCACCCTCGTGGAGGCCGCCGACGCCGCCGCCGCGGCGGGCAGCCCGGCGGAGGAGGCCCGCCCGCTGGTGGAGGGCGAGGCCTCCGCGACCTGGTCGGAGCCGCCCGGTCGCACGACCATCAGCGTCTTCGACGCGTTCGCGCCCGCCCTTGGCGAGGCGTTCGGCCGGGCGCGCGATGCCAAGCGGCTGCTGTACGGATATGTGGAGCACGAGATCACCACGACCTACCTGGGCTCCTCCACGGGCCTGCGGCTGCGGCACGAGCAGCCCAGCGGCCACATCGGCATCACCGGCAAGGACAGCGACCTCACCAGGTCGGCCTGGGTGGGCCAAGGCACCCGCGACTTCACCGACGTCGACGCCCTTGCACTCGACGCCGAGCTCGAGCGCCGCCTGGGCTGGGCCGCGCGCAGTGTCGACCTGCCCGCGGGCCGCTACGAGACGCTTCTGCCGCCGACGTCCGTCGCCGACCTGATGATCTACATGTACTGGTCCGCGTCAGCGCGGGACTCCTTCGACGGCCGATCGGTGTTCTCCCGGCCGGGCGGCGGCACCCGGGTGGGCGACTCGCTGTCCTCGAACGACGTGCGGCTGTTCTCCGACCCGATGCTCCCAGGCCTGGAGTGCAGCCCGTTCGTCGTCGCCGGCCAGTCCACGGCCGAGCTCAGCGTGTTCGACAACGGCCTCCCCGTCTCCGCGACCGACTGGGTGAGCGGCGGCAAGCTCGCTTCCCTGCTGCAGACACGGCACTCCGCCGACCTCACGTCGCTGCCGGTCACCCCTGCGGTCGACAACCTCGCCCTGTCCGTCGACGGGTCGACCGGGTCGATCGAGGACCTCGTCGCCCGCACCGAGCGGGGACTGCTGCTCACCTGCCTCTGGTACATCCGGGAGGTCGACCCGCAGACGCTGCTGCTCACCGGGCTGACCCGCGACGGTGTCTATCTGGTCGAGAACGGCGAGGTGACCGGCGCGGTGAACAACTTCCGCTTCAACGAGAGCCCGGTCGACCTGCTGGGCCGGTTCAGCGAGGCCGGCGCGACGGTGCCGACGATCTCGCGCGAGTGGGGCGACTACTTCCCGCGCACCGCGATGCCGGCGCTGCGCGTTCCCGACTTCAACATGTCGAGCGTCAGCCAGGCCAGCTAACCGGCCAGGCCAGCTAATCGGCCGCAGACTGGCACGGGGCGCCCCCGTGACGTACCTATTGGCACCGGGGACCCCCGTGCCAAATGGGTTCCGTACCGGACTCCCGCACGGCGGTGTCGAGAGGCTCGCGGCCGTCGCTCAGGCGGGGCGTGCCTGGCGCAGCGTGCCACTCGCGGCGTCGAGCGTCGCCGGGCGGCCCAGCCACAGCGAGGCCTGCTGCGGCCCGTGCCCGAACGGCAGCCCGAGTACGACGGGCACGCCCAGGTCGCCCAGCCGGTCCTCCAGCACCCGCCGCACCAGGTCGCCGGTGCCGCACCGGACGAAGTCGCCGCCGGCGACGCCCACGACGCCGTCGAAGAAGCCGCTGCGTCGCAGCTGGGTGAGGAAGCGCTCGATGCGGTAAGGCTCCTCGTTGACGTCCTCGAGCACAGCGATCGCACCAGTCGCGGGCGCCGCGCCCGGCGTGCCGGCCATGGCCGCGAGCAGGCTCACCGTGCCGCCGACCAGCGGTGCCGTGACGGGACCGGACCCCCGCGACGTCTCTCCGGCGAGGACGACCTCGCGAACCTCGGGCTCGGTGAGCAGCGCGTCGAGGAGCCCGCGGCGCGACGACGCGTCGGCCGGTGTCTGCGTGGACGCACCGGCCAGCACGGGGGTGGCGGGCATCGGCGACCACAGGGTCGCGAGGGCGAGCCGGGTCGCGACCGCCTGGTGCAGGGTGGTGATGTCGGACAGACCGGCGAACACCTTCGGCCGCGCCTCCCGCATGCGGGTCCACGGCAGCCGCTCGATCAGCCGGGGCGCCCCGTCGCCGCCCCGGGCACACAGGATCCCGTCGATGTCGGGGTCGCACCACGCGTCGGCGAGGTCGGCGGCGCGAGTGGCGTCGTCGCCGCCGAAGAAGTCCAGGCCGTGGCCGCCGCGGCGCCGCACACCCCTCGACTCCACCGGTTCCAAGCCGGACGCGCGCAGCCAGGCCAGCCCTCGGTCCAGACGGTCCTCGAGCGGCGGCCCGGACGGCGCCACCACCGCCACCCGGCTGCCGGGCACGAGCAGCGGCGGCATCGCCAGCGGCTGCACCGGTCAGACCCGCTCGCCGGGGATCGGCGCCTGGGGGTCGTAGGGCACGCGGGTGTAGACGAACGTCGCCAGGTCAAGGTGCGAGACGGAGCCGTCGGCTCGGCGCACGACTCGCATGGTCTCGCCGGTGTGGTAGCCCGACACCCCCAGGTAGGTGTCCTCACCGGCCGGCCGGAAGCGGAAGTCCTTGCTGCCGGAGGTGGCCTCCAGGGTCAGCTCCTCGCCATCGGTGCTCATCACGAACGGCATGTGGCCCCAGTGCCAGGTGCCCAGCAGCTCGCGCAGGTGGGCGGGGACGGACTCCGTCGGTTCCCACTCCCGGGGTAGCGGGGGCTCGTGGTCGAGCACGGTCTCGATCAGGGTTCGCGTCAGTCCGACACCATCCAGCCCATGGCCGCCGTTGCAGAGGACGACAGCACCCACGCCGGTGCCCCGGTGGACGAAGACGCCGGCCAGGAAGCCGGGTACCGAGCCACCGTGCCCGACCAGCGTGCGCGACCCGGCGGACGTCATCTGCAGGCCGAGGCCGTAGCCGCCGGTGAGGTCCTCGGGTGCCTGCGTCCCCTGCACCATGGTCATCTCCCGTACGCTGCTGCGGCTCAGCACACGCTCCGGCGGGTCGACCAGTGCCTGCAGCCAGCGGGTGAGGTCGGCGCAGGTGCTCCACAGCTGGCCGGCGGGAGCCATCGCACCGGTGTCGTGCGCCGGCTCCAGGGTCAGCGTCCCGGCCAGGGCGTCGACCGCGTACCCGTCCGCGGCGGGCGGCTCCGCGGCGTACGACGTCCGGTGCATGCCCAGCGGCTCGAGCAGCCGACTCCGCAGCGCCTGCTCCCAGGAGCACCCGCACAGTCGCGCGACCACCTCACCGAGCACGGCGAAGCCCAGGTTGGAGTAGTGGAACTGCTGCTGGGGCGGCAACACCGCACCGGACGCGGGGTTGGCCTGCACCAGCTCGGGATAGCTGCGCCCGGGTGCGCGCTCCCACCAGGGGCCGAAGGGCTCCGCCTGCATGCCGGAGGTGTGGGACAGCAGCGACCGCAGCGTGCGGTCGGCGTACGGGCCCTCCGGGACGTGCCGGCCGACCGTGTCGTTGAGGTCGAGCCGCCCCTCGTCGCGCAGCTGCATGACCAGGGCCGCCGTCATGGTCTTGGTGATGGAACCGACGCGGTACTGGGTGTCGGCGTCCGGACGCGCGGCGTCGTGCCGCTCCCCCACCCGGCGCCCGCGCCCCGCCGACCAGCCGAGCACACCGTCGACCAGCACGCCCGCGACGAGCGAGGGCAGGTGTCCGCCCGCCTGGGCCTGCGCCAGTGCTGCGTTCAGGTGCGCCTCGGTCGACGGCAGCACCCGGTCACTCCGCGAAGGCGGAGGGGTCCGGGCAGGAGCAGACGAGGTTGCGGTCGCCGTACGCCTGGTCGATCCGGGCCACCGGCGGCCAGTACTTGTCGTCGACATGACCAGAGGGGAAGACGCCGTCGTGCCGGCTGTAGGACCGGTCCCACTCCCCGACCAGCGCGCGGGCCGTGTGCGGGGCGCCGCGCAGCGGGGACTCCTCGGCACCCACCGTGCCGTCGAGGACCTGCTCGATCTCCGCGCGGATCGCGATCATCGCCTCACAGAAGCGGTCGAGCTCGCGCAGGTCCTCCGACTCGGTCGGCTCCACCATGAACGTGCCCGCGACCGGGAAGCTCATCGTGGGCGCGTGGAAGCCGTAGTCGATGAGGCGCTTGGCCACGTCGTCGACGCTCACGCCGGAGCGCTTGGAGAGCGCGCGCACGTCGAGGATGCACTCGTGGGCGACCAGACCGCCGTGCCCCTGGTAGAGCACCGGGAAGTGCTCGCTCAGCCGCTTGGCCACGTAGTTGGCCGACAGGACGGCCTCCGCGGTCGCCTCGGTCAGTCCGCCGGCGCCCATCATCGCGATGTAGGCCCACGAGATCGGCAGGATGCCCGCCGAGCCGTACGGCGCGGCGCTGACCGGGCCGATGCCCGTACGCCGGGCCGTGTCGGGGTGCATGGGATGGCTGGGCAGGTAGGGCACCAGGTGCTCGGCCACCGCCACCGGACCCACGCCAGGGCCCCCGCCGCCGTGCGGGATGCAGAACGTCTTGTGCAGGTTGAGGTGCGACACGTCGCCGCCGAACGCACCCGGCTTCGCGTAGCCGAGGAGAGCGTTCAGGTTGGCGCCATCGACGTAGACCTGGCCGCCGTACTCGTGCACGGTGTCGCACAGCGTGCGGATGCCGTCCTCGAAGGCGCCGTGCGTCGAGGGGTAGGTGACCATGATCGCGGCGAGGTCGTCGGCGTGCTCGCTGCACACCTGCTTGAGGTGATCGAGGTCGACGCTGCCGTCGTCGGCCGCCTTCACCACGACCACACGCATGCCGGCCATCACCGCGGAGGCCGCGTTGGTGCCGTGGGCACTGGACGGGATCAGGCACACGTCGCGCTTCTCCCCTCCGTTGACGCGGTGGTAGGCACGGATCGCCAGCAGGCCCGCCAGCTCCCCCTGCGAACCGGCGTTGGGCTGCACGGACACCGCGGCGTAGCCGGTCACCTCGGCCAGCCAGCCCTCCAGCTCCCCCACCAGCTCGACGTAGCCGGCCGCGTCCTCGACCGGTGCGAACGGGTGCAGGTCGGCGAACCCGGGATAGCTGATCGGCTCCATCTCGGTGGTCGCGTTGAGCTTCATCGTGCACGAGCCGAGCGGGATCATGCCGCGGTCGAGCGCGTAGTCCTTGTCGGAGAGGCTGCGCAGGTAGCGCAGCATCGCGGTCTCGGACCGGTGCTGGTGGAACACCGGGTGCTCGAGGTACGCCGATGTGCGCCGCAACCGGTCGGGCAGCGCGTCGTCGCTGACCCGGTCGAGCTCCGCGGTGTCGCCGGCGTCGACGCCGAACGCGGCCCACAGCGCCCGCAGGTGCCGCTCGGTGGTGGTCTCGCCGGTGGTCACGCCGACGTGGTCGTCGTCGACGAGCCGAACGTGGATGCCCGACTCCCGGGCCGCGGCCACGACCCGCTCCGCCCGCCCGGGGACCCGGGCCAGGACGGTGTCGAAGAAGTCGTCGTGCACGACCTCGACACCGCCGGAGCGCAGCCCCGCGCCCAGGACCGTCGCATAGCGGTGGGCCCGCTGCGCGATGCGGCGCAGGCCCTCGGGGCCGTGGTAGACGGCGTACATCGCGGACACCACGGCCAGCAGCACCTGGGCGGTGCAGATGTTGGAGGTCGCCTTGTCGCGGCGGATGTGCTGCTCGCGGGTCTGCAGCGCGAGCCGGAACGCAGGGCGCCCCTCCGCGTCGACCGAGACGCCCACCAGTCGGCCGGGCAGGTGGCGCTCGAGGCCCGCCCGCACCGAGATGTAGCCGGCGTGCGGGCCGCCGTAGAACAGAGGTACGCCGAACCGCTGGCTCGAGCCGACGACGACGTCGGCGCCCATCTCGCCGGGCGAGCGCAGTAGGCACAATCCGAGCAGGTCCGCCGCCACGACGGCCATCCCGCCGCGCTCGTGGGTCTGCTCGATCACCGGGGCCGGGTCGCGGAGCACTCCGCTGGCGCCGGGGTACTGCAGCAGCACGCCGGAGAGGTCGTCGTCCGGGAGTCCGTCGGCGAAGACGTCGCGCACCTGGACCTCGATGCCGAGCGCCTCGGCGCGGGTCTGCACGACCGCGATCGTCTGGGGCAGCGCCTCGGCGTCGACGATGAAGACACCGCCGCCGCGCTTGCGGTCGGCCCGGCGTACCAGCGTCATCGCCTCCGCGGCAGCGGTCGCCTCGTCCAGCAGGGAGGCGTTGGCGGTCGGCAGCCCGGTAAGGTCGGCGACCATCGTCTGGTAGTTGAGCAGCGCCTCGAGCCGGCCCTGGGAGATCTCGGGCTGGTACGGCGTGTAGGCGGTGTACCAGGCGGGGCTCTCCAGCACCCGGCGCCGGATAACGCCCGGAGTGACCGTGCCGTGGTAGCCCAGGCCGATCATCGGCTCCAGCGGCCGGTTCCTCGCCGCGAGCGTGCGCAGCCGGTCCAGAGCCGCGGTCTCACTGAGCGGATCGGGCAGGTCGAGCGCGGCGCCGGTGTCGGTGCGGATGACTTCGGGCACCGCGGCGTCCATCAGCTCGTCGAGCGAGGAGAAGCCCAGCGTGTCCAGCATCCGCTGCTGCTCGTCCCGGTCGGGCCCGATGTGCCGGGCGCTGAAGGGAGTGGCGTCGTCGAGGTCAGCGAGGGTGAGGTGATCAGTCATGAGCCCCTCGAACCTACCAGCCGCGGCAGCCAGACCGGTCCCGGCTCAGCTGGTCAGCTTGGCGCGGCGTCGGGCAGCGAGCTCGTCGTCGGGTCCGGTGGACTCGGGGCGTCCGGCACGCTCGCTCGGCAGCGAGGACAGCGAACCCTCGATCTCGCGCCACACCCCGCCGATCGCGATGCCGAACACGCCCTGGCCGCCCTGCAGCAGGTCGATGACCTCGTCG
>DATABY010000204.1:0-4149 GCA_036259355.1 Nocardioidaceae bacterium | reverse complement strand
GAGGGGAAGGACCTCATGCGGATCGGTGTCCCGAAGGAAGTCAAGAACCACGAGTACCGCGTCGCGATAACGCCGGCCGGTGTGCACGAGCTCACCGCTCACGGGCACGAGGTCTACGTGGAGGCGTCCGCCGGCGCCGGCTCCTCGATAGCCGACGAGCAGTTCACCGCCGCAGGAGCGCAAATCCTGCCCGACGCCGACGCCGTCTGGTCGACCGGGGAGCTGGTCCTGAAGGTGAAGGAACCGGTGGCCTCCGAGTACGACCGGATGCAGGAGGGCCAGGTGCTGTTCACCTACCTGCACCTCGCCGCCTCGCGTGAGTGCACCGACGCCCTGCTCGAGCGCAAGGTCACCGGCATCGCCTACGAGACCGTGCAGATGCCGGACGGGCGGCTGCCGCTGCTCGCGCCGATGAGTGAGGTCGCGGGGCGCCTCGCCCCGCAGGCCGGCGCCTACCACCTGATGCGTTCCGGCGGAGGCCGCGGAGTCCTCATGGGCGGAGTGTCGGGGGTCTACGCCGCCAAGGTCGTCGTCATCGGCGCCGGGGTGAGCGGGATGAACGCCGCTGCGATCGCGCTCGGCATGCAGGCCGAGGTGCTGCTGCTGGACAAGAACATCGACAAGCTCCGTGAGGCCGACCGCATCTACCAGGGCCACCTGCAGACGGTCGCGTCGAACAAGTTCGAGGTGGAGCTCGCCGTACGCGACGCCGACATGGTGATCGGCGCCGTACTCGTCCCGGGGGCGAAGGCGCCCACGCTGATCTCCAGCGACCTGGTGTCGGAGATGAAGAGCGGCTCGGTGCTCGTCGACATCTCCATCGACCAGGGCGGGTGCTTCGAGGACTCCCGGCCCACCACGCACGCCGACCCCACCTACACCGTGCACAACTCGGTGTTCTACTGCGTCGCGAACATGCCCGGTGCGGTGCCACACACCTCCACCTACGCGCTGACCAACGTCACCCTGCCCTACACCCTCGCGCTCGCCAACAAGGGCTGGCCGGACGCCATGCGCGAGGACCAGCCGCTCGCCCTCGGGCTGAACACCCACCAGGGCCAGCTCACCAACGAGCCCGTCGCGGCCGCGCACGGCCTGCCCCACACCGAGCTGAGCGAGGTGCTGGCCTGAGCGGCAGCGGGGACACGCTCGAGCGTGCGGCGCAGACCTACCTCGACCACCTGACGGTCGAGCGCGGGCTCGCGCCCAACACGGTGTCGTCGTACCGCCGTGACCTGCGTCGTTACGTGAGCGTCCTGGCCGCGCTGGGGGTGTGCCGGCCCGACGACGTGCAGGAGCAGCACGTGACGGAGTTCCTGATGCGGCTGCGGGAGGGCGACGAGGAGCATCTGCCGCTCGGATCCGGCAGCGCCGCCCGCGCGGTGGTGGCGGTGCGCGGCTTCCACCGCTTCCTGCTGCGCGAGGGGATGTCCACCGTCGACCCGGCCGGCGGGGTGAAGCCGCCGACACCGGCCAAACGGCTGCCCAAGGCGCTGCCGCTGGACGAGGTGGAGCGGATCATCGACGCGGCCGGCTCGGCGGGCACGGTGCTCGCCCTGCGCGACCGGGCGCTGCTGGAGATGCTGTACGGCACCGGCGCGCGGATCTCCGAGGCCGTCGGGCTCGACGTGGACGACGTCGACCTCGAGACCGGGGGCGTACGCCTGCTGGGCAAGGGAAGCAAGGAGCGCGCCGTGCCGGTGGGCTCCTACGCCTGCGCGGCGATCTCGGCGTACCTGGTGCGGGGCCGACCGCAGCTGGCCGGTGTCGGCCGGGGCACGCCCGCGCTGTTCCTGAACGCCCGCGGCGGACGGCTGTCGCGGCAGAGCGCGTGGACGGTGCTGCGCTCGGCGGCCGAACGCGCCGGCGTGCGCGGCGACGTGTCCCCGCACACGCTGCGGCACTCCTTTGCCACCCACCTGCTGGACGGGGGCGCCGACGTCCGGGTGGTGCAGGAGCTGCTCGGGCACGCGTCGGTGACCACCACGCAGGTCTACACGCTGGTGACGGTGGACCGGCTGCGCGAGGTGTACGCCGCGGCGCACCCCAGAGCGCTGGGCTAGCGGGGCCCTAGCGGCCGGGCGCCGTGTCGACAAATCGCCGCGCCGACGGCGGTTCCTCCCCAGGTTTGTCCCCACTGCATGCAAGGGTTGTGCACAGCACGCGCGGCCGTGTGCACACCCGTCGAAGGCGCCTTGCTGGGCCTTCGGCGATGCGCCTAGAGTCGCGCGCGGGTTTCGACGATTTGTCATAGGTCAGCCCAGGGACACGCGGAGAGGCAACGGCGTTGTGAACGAGTCGACAGGGTTCCCCGCAGGCGGTTACTCCGGCACCGGCGCGGCAGCGTCGTCGATACCCCCCCGGCCGGTGATCCCGTCACCCTCGCTGGATCATCGGATCCCGGAGCGGGAGACGACCACGCTGCCCACGCAGGCACCGCCGCCGGAGCAGCCGAGCGGTGCGCCGGCGCAGAGCGAGCCGGTCGCGGAGATCGGCCCCACCGGCCGCCCGCTGCCGCACCTGCCCGTACCACCGCAGCGCAGCGAGCACGGACCGGCGCGGGTGATCGCGATGTGCAACCAGAAGGGCGGCGTCGGCAAGACGACCACCACGATCAACCTCGGCGCGTCGCTGGCGGAGTACGGCCGCAAGGTGCTGCTGGTCGACTTCGACCCGCAGGGCTCGCTGTCGGTCGGGCTGGGTTTCAACCCGCACGACCTCGAGCTGACGATCTACGATCTGCTGATGTCGCACGACGTCGATGTCAACGACGTCATCCACCCCAGCGGCATCGAGAACCTCGACCTGCTGCCCTCCAACATCGACCTGTCCGCCGCCGAGGTGCAGCTGGTCGGGGAGGTGGCACGCGAGCAGACGCTGGCCCGGGTGCTCGCCCCGGTGATGAAGGACTACGACGTCATCCTGATCGACTGCCAGCCCTCTCTCGGCCTGCTGACCATCAACGCGCTGACCGCGTCCAACGGCGTCATCGTGCCGCTGGAGTGCGAGTACTTCGCCCTGCGCGGGGTCGCGCTGCTCAAGCACACCATCGACAAGGTCACCGAGCGGCTCAACCCGTCGTTGCAGGTCGACGGCCTGCTCGGCACGATGTTCGACAGTCGCACGCTGCACAGCCGTGAGGTCATGCAGCGGCTGGTGGACGCCTGGGGCGACACGGTGTTCCACACGGTGATCCGCCGTACCGTGAAGTTCTCCGACTCCACCGTGGCCGGCGAGCCGATCACGGCCTACGCCACCTCGTCCCCGGGCGCGGAGTCGTACCGGCAGCTGGCGAGGGAGGTGCTCGTCCGGTGTCCCGACGAGTGAGCCTCCCCGGCGCCGACGAGCTGTTCCGGCACACGGCCGAGTCCGCGGCAACCGCTTCGCCCGGCGGGGCCGACAGCCAGGAAGAGCCGGTCCGGCTGCGCCCGCCGCTGGCCGCGGCGCCGGAAGAACCCGAACCCCCGCGTCCGCCCCGGCGCACCGCGAGCGGCCGGGTCCGCCACGACGAGAAGATGACCGTCTACGTCACCGCCGACGAGCTGCTGGAGGTCGAGCACGCCCGCCTGGTGTTGCGCCGCACGCTGGGGTCGGCCGTCGACCGAGGGCGGCTGGTGCGGGCAGCGGTGGCGATGGCGCTCGCGGACCTCGACGAGCACGGTGCCGACAGCGAGCTGGTGCGCCGGCTGAGCGACTCGTGAGCGCTGCGGTCGCTCCGGAGCAGGTCGGGCAGGTGGCGGGCGACGAGGTCGAGAACACCGCGTTCGCCGTACACCTGGAGAACTTCGAAGGGCCGTTCGACCTGCTGCTGGGGCTGATCGCCAAGCACAAGCTCGACATCACCGAGGTGGCCCTCTCGAGGGTCACGGACGAGTTCATCGCCTACATCAAGGCACGCGGCCCGCAGTGGGACCTGGAGCAGACCACCGAGTTCCTGGTCGTCGCCTCCACGCTGCTCGACCTCAAGGCGGCCCGGCTGATCCCGCAGGGCGACGTCGAGGACGAGGAGGACCTGGCGCTGCTCGAGGCTCGCGACCTGCTGTTCGCGAGCCTCGAGCAGCGCCAGGTCCTCTTCGTCCTCGACGTCGCCCTGCGGGATCAGCCGGGCCGCCTTGAGGTCGAGCAGCGTGGAGGCGACGACCAGGAACT
>DATABY010000203.1:0-18843 GCA_036259355.1 Nocardioidaceae bacterium | reverse complement strand
TCCGCTCCTCCTCGGCCTCCTGCTGGCGACCGTGCTGTGGCCACCGGCGCGCCTCCTGCGGCGTTGGCTGCCCGCCGCGCTGGCCTCGCTGCTGGTCATCGTCGGCGGCCTGCTCGTGCTCTTCGGGCTCGGTGCGGTCCTGGCGCCGCAGGTCGCCGGGCAGTCGCAGGAGCTGGCCGACGCGGTCGTCGCCGGTCTGAACGACCTGCGCGGACTGGTGTCACGGCCGCCGTTCAACTTCGGCACCGAGCAGATCAACAACGTCATCGACCAGGCCATCAACCAGCTCCAGTCCAACGCCCAGTCGATCGCGGGCGGAGTCATCACCGGCGTCGCCACCGCCGGGTCGATCCTCCTCAATGCGATCCTCGCGCTGGTCCTGTGCTTCTTCTTCCTCAAGGACGGCCCGCGGTTCGTGCCGTGGATCTCCGCGCTCGTGGGGCAGCGGGCGGCGCCGCACGTGGCCGCGGTCTCCGTGCGGGTGTGGGACACGTTGAGCGGTTTCATCCGGGCACAGGCCGCCGTCGGCCTCGTCGACGCCGTGGCGATCGGCGTCGGCCTGGTGGTCCTGGGTGTGCCGCTGGCCCTTCCGCTGGCCGTGCTGATCTTCTTCGGCGCCTTCATCCCGATCATCGGCGCCTTCGTCACCGGCGCGCTGGCGGCGCTGGTGGCGCTGGTGACCCAGGGGTTGGTCAGCGCGCTCATCGTGGTCGCCCTGGTGCTGGTCGTTCAGCAGCTCGAGGGCAACGTGCTCCAGCCGATCCTGGTGGGCCGCGCGCTGGACCTGCACGCCGCGCTGGTCATCCTCGCGGTCACCGCGGGAAGCTCGCTGGCCGGCATCATCGGTGCGTTCCTCGCCGTCCCCGTGGTCGCCGTCGGCACCACGATCGTGCGCTACGGACGCCGGCAGCTCGACGATGTCGTCGTGCGGCCCCCTGCCCCTGGCTGAGGGCGGACGATCGCCTGCGACAGGCGGGCCTGTGCGTCTGGTCACTCTGGCTGCAATGCACGGGGTTTTCCTCGCCTCGCGAGGGATACTCGACAGAGTGAACGGGGAGAGCAAGGGCCGGCGGCGCATCGAGGTCAACTGGGTGCAGACGCTGGCCGGGGGACTGGCGGCGATGTCGTCCGCGGTGTTGCTGTCCACCGTCGGCGTGGCCGGCACGATCATCGGCGCGGCGCTTGGCAGCGTCGCCCTCACCGTGGGCAGCGCGGTCTACTCGCACTACCTGGACGCCAGCCGCGAGCGTGTGGCCGCGGCTCGCGCTGCTGCCCTCGAACGCGCCTACCGCGCACGTCCCGCGGGACGGGCGGGTACGGCGTTCGCCGGCGGCCAGTCGACGCTGGTCGACCAGCGGACTGCGCGCGCCGCCGAAGGTGCCCCGGACGAAGGTGGCCCGGACGATGGCGGCCTGGTCGACGCCGGACGCCCGTCGTGGCGGGAAGCGGTCAGCGGCCTGCGCTGGAGGCGGATCCTGGCCGCCGCCCTCGGCATCTTCCTGCTGGTCATGGGCGCCATCCTGGCGTTCGAGCTCGCCACCGGGCGCTCCGTGTCCTCCTACACCGGCGGCAGCAGCGCCGACGGAGCGCGGACCTCCCTGTCCCTGTTCGGCGGCTCCGGGCGTCAGGACGAACGGCAGGAGCGCAGTCCCGAGCAGCGCGACTCGGGCCGAGGCGAAGACGGCTCCTCCGCCGTGGACCCGGCGGACGAGCCACCGGCGGAGCGTGAGCAGCCCACGGCCCCGGAGGAGGAGTCCGACCCCGCGCCGGAGCCGGCGCTCGAGGAGCCGGAGCCGACGCAGGAGGCCCCGGAACCAACGCCCGAGCCCGAGCCGGCGCCGGAACCGGAACCCACGCCGGAGCCCGAGCCGGAGCCCGAGCCGGAGCCGGCGCCGGAGCCCACGACCGCGCCGCAGGCCGCCGTCGAGCCACCGGCCGAGACGGACCCCAGCGCGCCGCCGCCCGCTCCCTGACCGAGCTCTACGCCGGGGTGGTGGCGGGCGAGCTACGCCGCCCCATCTCGATCGTGGCCGTCGAGGCCGCCGCGCCCATCACGAGGGCGCCCAGTGCCCACGGAAGCCCGGTCCTCTGCATGCCGAGGGCGTTGTCGAGGGACACGTCGCCGGGCCCCTCCTCCGCGAGTGCCAGCAGGGCCCCGATCAGCACGAGGTTGTACTCGTAGCCGCCTTCGGCGACCCACGGACCCTTGGGCAGGTGCACCTTGCGGATCGCCGTGATCATCGTGCCGATCAGCGCGGAGGCTGCCAGCGGAGTGGCGAACCCGGCCACCAGCATGGCGCCGCCGACGGTCTCGGCCGTTCCCGCGGCGATGGCGTTGCGGCGGGGCGGATGCATCTCGAGTGCCTCCATCATGCCCTCGGTGCCCTCGATCCCCGGCCCCCCGAACCATCCCTTGAGCTTCTGCGTGCCGTGGCCGATGAACAGCCCGCCGATGATCACTCGTGCGCCGAGTCGCGCCACGTTCATGGCTGTGTCTCCTCGTGGTCGGGTGCGGAACCTCCGAACCTCCAAAGTTACGCCACGGGCCGGCGAGGCATCCGTTCTCCCTAGACTGCCGCGGTGCGGACCATGCTGGCGGCAGCCGCCATGACGACCCTCGGTGCGCTGCCGGTCTTCCTGCTGAGCGCGCAGGCGGTCCTCATCCGCGACGACCTCGAGTTCAGCGAGCCGCAGCTCGGTCTGGCCGTGAGCGCCTTCTTCGCCTCGGCGGCGCTGACGTCGATGGCGGCCGGTGCACTCGTGGAGCGCCTCGGCCGCCGCATCGGCACCCTGGCGGCCGGAAGCCTCGCCGCCGTGGCGGCCCTGCTGACGGCCGTGGCGACCCGTTCGTACGCCGTCCTGCTGGTGGTGCTCGTCCTCGGCGGCGTGGCCAACGCCGCACTGCAGATGACGGCGAACGTCACGCTGGCGCGCACGATCAGGCCGGAGCGACGAGGCCTCGCGTTCGGCGTGAAGCAGTCCGCTGTTCAGGTGGCGGTGCTGATCGGCGGTCTGGCGGTGCCCACGGTCGGTGTCGTCCTGGGCTGGCGCTGGACGTTCGGGGCCGCGGCAGTGGCCGCGGTGGCGGTGATCGTCGCCGGGCTCCGCGTTCCCCGGTCGGTGCCGACCTCGGGCCGGCGCCAGATGGCCCTGGACCGTCCCCCGCGCGGGGCCCTGCTGGTCAGCGCCACCGCGATGGTCCTGGCCAGTGCCTCGGTGAACGCGCTCGGGTCGTTCCTGCCGGCCTGGGCGTTCCGGGTCGGCCTCAGCCCCGGCACCGCAGGGCTCCTCGTGGCAGCCGGCAGCGCGTTGTCGGTGCTGGTACGGATCGGTTCCGGTGCGGTCGCCGATCGGCGCCAGGGCCGCAACCTCCCGGTCGTCACTCTCTATCTCGTCGCGGGCGCCGTGGGCATGGTGCTGTTGTCCGTCGAAGGGGTCTCGTTCCTCGTGGTCGGAGCACTGGTGGCCTTCGGCATCGGTTGGGCGTGGCCCGGTTTGTTCCTGTTCGCGGTGGTGCGCGTAGGCCGGGACAGCCCCGGTACCGCGTCGGGCGCGGTCCAGGGCGGCGCGTTCGCCGGCGGTGCGGCCGGTCCGGTGCTGTTCGGCCTGCTCGTCGCGGTGGCCGGCTACCCCACGGCCTGGCGTACGGCGGCCGCCCTGCTGCTCGCCGCGGCCCTGCTCCTGGTCGTCGCCCGGCGGATGTTTGTCGTCGACCTCACGCGGAGGCCCCCGAGGCGTCCGCTTGACTCCACCCTGCCGCCGGACGACTGAGGCTCAGCGGGGCGGCGGAACCGGTGGCCCGCCGATGCGTCCGAGGATGGCGTCGCAGGCGCGGTCGAGGTCGGAGAGCTCCTCGACGCCGAGCCCCTCGAAGACCAGCGACCGGACCGCCTCGACATGCCCGGGGGCGGCAGCCACCAGCTTGCGGTAGCCGTTGTCGCTGAGTACGGCGAGCATCGACCGGCTACTGTCCGGGCACGGCTCGCGGGTCACGAACCCCTTCTTCTCGAGCCGGGTCACGACGTGCGAGAGCCGCGACAGCGAGGAGTTCGCCTGCGCCGCGAGGGCGCTCAGCCGCATCGCACGGTCAGGAGCCTCGCTGAGCAACGCCAGCACCCAGTACTCGAAGTGGGAGATGTCGGCGTCACGCTGCAGCTGCCCCTCGAGGCCCGCCGGCAGCTTCATCAGCACCGCCACCAGCTTGCGCCAGGTGCGCTGCTCCGCCTCACTCAACCACTGGGTCTCGGCCATGATCCTGAGCCTACCGCTAACAGTTGACGCTTCAACGCCGCCACGCTACGCTGGGAGTAAGTTGAAGCATCAACTAAATGCCACTCCCGTGAAAGATGGAGACATGACCGTCACCGCAGCGGCTGCCGGAGCCACCTCTGCAGAGCAGGCGCCGTCCCGGACCGGCATGCCCGCGCTCTACCTCAGCCACGGCGCTCCGCCGCTGGTCGACGACACTTTGTGGACCTCCGAGCTGCGGGGGCTCGCCGGTGACCTCCCTCGGCCGAAGGCGATCCTCGTGGTCTCCGCGCACTGGGAGTCGGCACCACTGATGCTCGGCGCCACCGAGACCGTGCCGCTGGTCTACGACTTCGGTGGATTCCCGGCCCAGTACTACCAGGCGCAGTACGCCGCGCCCGGCGCGCCGGCGCTGGCGGACCGGGTCGAGGCGCTGATGCCGAAGGCCGAGCACGTCGTACGGCAGCCGAACCGGGGGCTGGACCACGGGGCGTACGTGCCGCTCACGGTGATGTACCCGGACGCCGACGTTCCCGTGCTGCAGATGTCGCTGCCGACCCTCGACCCCGACCGGCTGCTGGACCTCGGGCGTCGCCTGCGCCCGCTGCGCGAGGAGGGTGTGCTGATCATCGGGTCGGGGTTCACCACCCACGGGCTACCGTTCCTGCGCGACTGGCGCCCGGAAGCCACGGCACCGGGCTGGTCCCGGGAGTTCGACGCGTGGGCGGAGGAGACGCTGCGCCGTGGCGCCGTCGACGAGCTGGCCGACTTCCGGCACCGCGCGCCGGGCATGCCGTACGCGCACCCCACCGTGGAGCACTTCGCGCCGATGTTCGTCACGCTCGGCGCGGCGAGCGACGCCGAGGTGGCCCCCAAGCAGGTCATCGACGGCTTCTGGATGGGGCTGGCCAAGCGCTCCTTCCACGTCGACTGAACGCCCTGCCGCGGCACCATCGCCCACGGCCCGCAGTCCAGAGCCGGATCGTTACCTGCCGGTAAGCGGCCGCGGACGCGGATACGCCTCTCCGTTCGGGGTATGGGCGACCTTGACTTGCTCGCTTCCAGGCATCCCACCGCGGGCGGAGACGGAGTACGACGATGAGTAGCGAACCCGAGCTGACACCGCTGACCGAGGACGAGCTCGCCGCCGAGGCAGGCACCGCGTTGCCGGACAAGGAGGTCGTATCGATCCTCGACCTCAACGCCGACCTCGACCTGGCCATCGACGCGGCCGCACCGATCGACCTGGCCGTGGCAGCCAACGCCAACGTCGCAGCGCCCATCGACGCCGCGGTGGGCGCCAACATCCTCTCGGACGGCTCCAGTGCGCAGGCGCTCGCCGACCAGGGCGTCGTGATCAACCAGAACATCGTCGCCGACGCCACGGCCAACGCAACGCAGGACAGTGTCATGGACCAGAGCAACGACGTGGTCGACGACGGCACGAGCGGCACCACGACCGAGGCGGGCACCGCCGACGGCGGTACGACGGGCGACGCCGGCAGCACCACGACCGGTGCGGCCACGGATGGCGACGCCGCGACGGGCGCCGACGGCACGACCGCGGAAGCCGGTACGACAGAGGCGCTGCCCGACGCCGACGTCGGTGCGGTCCCGACCGACCCGGAGACCGCCCTCGACGGCGACCTGCTCAACGTCGACGTCAACCTCGCCGCCGACGCGGACATCGCCGCGCCGATCAACGGCGCGGTCGCGGCGAACGCCAACGTGGCGGCACCGATCGACGCGGCCGTCGCCGCCAACGTGGGCTCGGCCGACTCCGAGGCTGTCGCTGTCGCGCAGCAGGACGCGATCATCGACCAGAACATCCAGGGGTCGGCGGAAGCCAACGCCGACCAGCAGTCGGACATCACGCAGTAGCCCCGGGGCATGACCCTCGTCTCCGGGAGTACGTCGCTCGCGCGTGCCGACGGCATCGCGCTGATCGGAGAGATGCGGGGCTCCGGTTACCGCAACCCGCCCGCGCTCGTCCGCCGAGGCGACGGCCAGACCCTGCAGCTCACCAGGTTGCTGTACCTGGTGTTGGAGGCCGTCGACGGCGCGCGCAGCGACGAGGAGATCGCCGCCCGGGTGAGCACGGCGTACGGGCGGCGGGTGAGTGTCGATAACGTGCGGACACTCGTCGACAACCAGTTGCGACCGCTCGGACTGCTGGCCCGCGCCGACGGGTCGCAGCCCCAGGTGCAGAAGGCCGACCCACTGCTGGCGCTGCGGTTCCGGTACGCCGTCACCGACCCGCACAGGACCCGGCGGATCACCGCGCCGTTCGCCCGGCTGTTCCACCCGCTGCTGGTGCTGCCGCTCGTGGTCGCGTTCGGCGTGACCTGCTGGTGGCTGCTGTGGGAGAAGGGCCTGGCATCGGCGACGTACGAGGCGTTCGACAAGCCCGCCCTGCTGCTGCTGATCTTCGTGGTGTCGGTGCTGTCGGCCGGCTTCCACGAGTTCGGCCACGCCGCCGCGGCGAGGTACGGCGGCGCCACTCCCGGCGTGATGGGCCTGGGCCTCTATCTGGTGTGGCCCGCCTTCTACACCGACGTGACCGACAGCTACCGGCTCGGTCGCCGGGGACGGGTGCGCACCGACCTCGGCGGGCTCTACTTCAACGCGATCGTCGCGGTGGGCATCGTGGCCGTCTGGTGGGCGAGCGGGTACGACGGCCTGCTGCTGGTGATCGTCACGCAGATCCTGCAGATGGTGCGCCAGCTCGCGCCGCTCGTCCGCTTCGACGGCTACCACGTGCTCGCCGACGTCACCGGCGTCCCCGACCTGTTCCAGCACATCAAGCCCACGCTGCTGGGACTGCTGCCGTGGCGCTGGCGGTCACCGCAGTCGCGCGTGCTGAAGCCGTGGGCGCGCGCGGTCGTGACGACCTGGGTGCTGCTCGTCGTACCGCTTCTGCTGGCGTGCCTGACGCTGCTGGTCGTGGCGCTGCCGCGCGTGCTGGCCACCGCGTGGGCGAGCCTGCAGGAGCAGTGGGCGATGCTCGGGTCGAGCTGGGTGCAGGGCGACCTGTTCGACGCCGGCGCGCGGATCCTGTCGCTGGTCGCGGTCGCGTTCCCTGTGCTGGCGATCGGCTACATCCTGGTGCGACTCGTTCGCCGCGTCGTGGCGTCGGTGTGGCGCCGCACCTCCGGCCACCCGGTGCAGCGGAGCCTCGCCGCACTCACGGCGGGTGCTCTCGTGGCCGGCCTGGCGTGGGCATGGTGGCCCGACGACGACAAGTACCGCCCGATCATGCCCTACGAGCGCGGCACCGTGGCCGACGCCGTCCCCGCGAGCCTGACCGGCTCGTCGGGCATGCCGGACGGACAGGCGGGCCGGGCGCAGGTCCTCTGGCCGGCCGGGGTCCGGATGCCGGCCGCCGACAGCCCGCTGCTGGCCCTGGTCCTGGTGCCGCGGGAGGCCCAGGACACGAACGTGGCGTCGCCGAGCTCCGTGGACGTCGCCGGCGACCCGGTCACCACGGGCGGGGAGGCGCCTGCCGGCAAGTCGGCGACCGTCGAGTCGCCGACCACCACGGGCGAGCCGGAGGCGGAGGCGCCCACGTGGGTGTTCCCGTTCGACCGACCGCTGCCCCCTGATGCAGGTGACAACCAGGCACTGGCCGTCAACACGCAGGACGGCTCGGTGGTGTACGACGTGGCCTTCGCCCTGGTGTGGGTCGAGGAGGAGACGGTCGTCAACACCAACGAGGCGTACGCGTTCGCCAGCTGCCGCGGCTGCGCGTCGGTCGCCGTCGGGTTCCAGGTGCTGCTGGTGGCCGGACAGGCCGACGTGGTAGTGCCGCAGAACATCGCGGCTGCGGTCAACTACAACTGCGTGGACTGCCTGACGTACGCCTTGGCGACCCAGCTCGTCGTCACCCTGGACGGGCCGCTGAGCGCGGCCGGGACGGCCGAGATGCAGCGCCTGTGGGCCGAGATCGCCGCGTACGGCGAGCGCATCGAGGAGGTGCCGCTTGCTGACATCCGGGCGGAGCTGACCGCGTACGAGCAGCGCATCCTCGAGATCATCCGCACCGACCCCGGAACCGGCGCGCCGAGCGATGACTCCAGTGCCGGGGGCGATATGCCCACGAGCACGCGTACCGCACCCGTTGACACAAGCGATGGCGAGACGCGCACCGGCGACGAAGGCTCCGACGGCACCTCCGACGCAGACACCGAGGACAGCGGGGGAGGCGAGTCAGCGGGCGGGCCGAGCACGTCGACTCCCAGCGACCCCGGTGCAGGTCCCTCGCCGACGACTGAGAGCTCCACCCCGCACACGTCTGAGGGTCGACCCTCACCGGGGAGCACGCGTCCGAGCCCCACCACGGCGGCGAGTCCCACGGCCGGTTCTCCGACGGCAAGCTCCCCGGAGCCAACCCCCTCGCCCACGGCCGACTCACCCGAGGGGACACCGTCCGGGTAGCGCTCACCACGTGCACTTCCGTCGAGGTCAGTACAGCAGCAACGCGATCGGGGTGACGAGCACGAGGGTGAGGAACACCCGCTCCATCCAGATCACCACCATCTTCGGCACCGAGATCGGGATCTCGGTGGCGACGACACACGGCACCATCGCCGAGAAGAAGACGACCTGCGAGACCGACACGACCGCGACGATGAACTTCACCGCAGGCGCCGCCTCGGTCACCAGCAGCGCCGGCAGGAACATCTCGGCCACTCCCAGCGCCGACGCCTTCGCGACCAGCAGCGGCTCGGAGACCTGCATCAGCCAGGTGACGGGGTAGAACAGGTAGCCGATCACGTCGAAGACGGGTGTGTAGGTGGCCAGCACCAGTCCCAGCAGCCCGATCGACAGGATCGACGGCAGGATCGCCATCGCCATGAGGAACCCGTCACGCAGGTTGTTCGCGACGTTGCGCGGGAGCGTCGGCGCTGCGGCGACCGTCTGCCGGGCGTCGCTCCAGGCGTGCGCGAAACGATGGCCGGTCGCGTCGTGCTCGGGCTGCGGCGTCGCACCGGGGTAGTAGTCGTCGCGCAGCTTCGACAGCGGCCAGATCCGCACGGTCACCGCGGTCACCGCGAAGGTCACCAGAAGCGTGACCCAGAAGTAGGTGTTCCACGACCCCATCAGGTCCAGCGTCGACGCCACCACCACCATGAACGTCGCGGACACGGTGGAGAAGCCGGTGGCGATGACCGCGGCCTCACGGCCTGAGTACTTGCCCTCCTTGTACACGCGGTTGGTGATGAGCAACCCGAGCGAGTAGCTGCCGACGAAGGACGCGACGGCGTCGATGGCGGAGCGGCCGGGTGTCCTCCACACCGGCTTCATGACCGGCTGCACGAGGACGCCGACGAACTCGAGCAGCCCGTACCCGACCAGCAGCGCGAGGAAGACGGCACCGATCGGCACCAGCAGGCCGACCGGGATCACCAGGGCGTTGAGCAGGAACGGCCCCATGTCCTCGGCGAACAGCCATCCGGGCCCGACCTCGAACACCAGCATGAACCCGACGACCATGCCCACGACCTTGAACGCCGAGAAGACCATGTCGACGGTGGAGCGCTTCCACGAGCCCGCCACGAACGGGTACACCGCGCCGGCGACGATGACGGCCAGCGCGTAGTACGGCAAGGCCGGCGTGGCCGTCTCCTCGATGAACGTCACCATGTGGTCGAGCGCGATCGAGCTCTCGCCGCCCACGGTGATCGGCACGAAGAACACGAACGCGCCCACGAGGCTGTAGACGAAGAACTTCCACATCGGCGCGGAGGTGTCCGCGCCCGTCCGCGCGCTCTGCTGCTGGTTCGTCATCACGTCACCTCCCGGGTGCGTCGCTGGGTCTGTGCTCAGCGGTGCACGGCACGCAGGCCGCGCTCGTCGTACCGCTCACCGGCCGCCACGCCGCGGGGGGAGACCTCGTCGATCGCGGCCAGGTCCTCGTCGGTCAACGTGACCTCCACTGCGCCGACGTTCTCCTCCAGGTAGCGGCGGCGCTTGGTGCCGGGGATCGCGACGACGTCGTCGCCACGCGAGAGCACCCACGCGATCGCCAGCTGGGCCGGGGTCACGCCCTTGTCCCGCGCCAGCTGCGTGACCCTGTCGACGACGCCGAGGTTGCGAGCGAAGTTGTCGGCCGAGAACCTCGGGTTGGTCCGGCGCCAGTCTCCCTCGGGGAGGTCGTCGACGCTGCGGATGGCGCCGGAGAGGAACCCGCGGCCGATGGGGGAGTAGGCGACGAACCCGATGCCGAGCTCGCGCACCGTGTCGAGCACGCCGTTGTCCTCGACGTCACGCGAGAACAGGGAGTACTCGGTCTGCACCGCCGACAGCGGGTAGGCCGCGTGGGCCCGCCGGATCGTGTGGGGCGCCGCCTCGGAGATGCCCAGGTGGCGCACCTTGCCGGCGGCGACGAGCTCGCCGAGCGCGCCGAACGTCTCCTCGACCGGGACATCGGGGTCCACCCGGTGCTGGTAGTAGAGGTCGATATGGTCGACCTGGAGTCGTCGCAGGGAACCGTCCACGGCGTCGCGGAGGTACTCCGGGCGCCCGTTGAGCCTGCCTGTCGGCCGTCCCGCGCCGTCCACCTCGTTGCCGAACTTGCTGGCCAGCACGACGTGGTCGCGCCGGCCCGCGACCGCGCGGCCGACCAGCTCCTCGTTGGTCCACGGGCCGTACAGGTCGGCGGTGTCGAGGTGCGTCACGCCCAGGTCGAGCGCCCGCCGGATCGTCTGCACGGACTCGTCGTCGTCGCCGCCGGCGTACGCGAACGACATGCCCATGCAGCCGAGCCCCAGCGCGGGGACGACGAGGCCCTGGCTTCCGAGGTTTCGTTGCAGCATCGCTGTCCTCCTGGTAGGGCTCTCCGGTGAGAGGTTCGCACGGTGAGGTGGTTGCATCGGGACCGGAGCAACGGTTTCCATGATGTCGCATCGTCTCGACGTGGAGGCACAGACCATGACCAAGCGCGGCACCCCTCCCTTCCGGGCCGACCATGTCGGCAGTCTGCTCCGCCCGCAGCGCCTCACCGCGGCCCGGGAAGCGCACCGCGCCGGGGAGCTGGACTCCGACCGGTTGCGCGAGGTCGAGGACGAGTGCATCCACGATGTGGTGAGGATGCAGGAGGAGGTCGGTCTGCAGACCGCCACTGACGGCGAGTTCCGTCGTACGGCCTGGCACATGGACTTCATCTATCGGCTCGGCGGTATCAGCCCCACCGACGAGAAGATCGAGGTGCACTTCTACAACGAGAGCGGCGAGCTCGACTTCGAGTCGGCCGCGCTCAGGGTGCACGACCGCGTGCGGCTGGACGAGCCGATCTTCGCCGACGCGTTCTCGTTCGTCCGCGACGCTGCGACGACCGCGACGCCGAAGCTGACGATCCCGTCGCCGAGCATGGTGCACTACCGCGGCGGTCCGGCCGCGCTCGACCCGGAGGTCTACCCCGACGAGGAGGCCTTCTGGGAGGACCTGACCGGCGCGTACGCCGAGCAGGTGCGCCGGATGGGTGAGCTCGGCTGCACGTACCTGCAGCTCGACGACACCAGCCTGGCTTATCTCAACGACCCACGGCAGCGCGAGATGGTCGCCCGGCGCGGCGGCGACGCCGAGCACCAGCACGAGCACTACATCCGCAACATCAACAAGGCGCTGGCCGGACGCCCCGAGGGGATGTCGATCACCACGCACATGTGCCGCGGCAACTACCGCTCCTCCTGGGCCGCGGAGGGCGGGTACGACTTCGTCGCGGAGGCGCTGTTCAACGAGCTCGACGTCGACGGCTTCTTCCTCGAGTACGACGACGAGCGCTCGGGCGGGTTCGAGCCGCTGCGCTTCGTGCCACCGGGCAAGAACGTCGTTCTCGGACTGGTGACGACCAAGCACGGCGACCTCGAGGACAAGGACACGCTGAAGCGCCGGATCGAGGAGGCCAGCCGACACGTGCCGCTGGAGCAGCTGTGCCTGTCGCCGCAGTGCGGGTTCTCCTCCACCGTCGAGGGCAACATGCTCACGTACGACCAGCAGGTCGCCAAGCTCGAGCTGATCGTGCGGACCGCCCAGGAGGTCTGGGGATAGCGCGGCCGGGCAGTCACCGACGGTTTTCGGCGCTGGGACACACAATTCCGTCAGTTGCCCGTGGCCAGTCAGATCCAGTGGTTGTCGTGGCGGATGTAGAGGTCGGCGCGCTCCTGCTCGCTGAGCAACCGCCCGTTGGCGACGTCGAACAGCGTCTCGAAGTACTCCTCGCGTGGCCCGCCGGGGGTGAAGAGCAGCAGCATCGAGGCCGGCCCCCCGGGCGCGTTGTGGAACGCGTGGATGCCGCCCTGGGGCACGAAGAAGAAGTCGCCAGGTGTCGCGTCGACCCACCGCTGCCCGTCGTACAGGCGCACCGTGCCGGACAGGATGAAGAACGACTCCGAGATCGTGCGGTGGAAGTGCGGACCCGGGCCGCTCGTCTCGGGGCCGAAGTTCCACCGGTACAGGCCGAACTCGCCACCGGTGCCGGACCCGGTGGCCAGGTAGTGCACCGTGGTCCCGGTCGGACTGGCCAGCTCGGGGGCGTGGTCGTACGGGCGGTACGTGGCGCTGACCTCGCCGGCGTCGCCGTGGTACCTGGGCTCGGGGTAGGACATGTGCGTAGCGCCTCCGGTGTCGCGAGCGGCTCAGTGCCCGCCGCCGTACGGGCGGGTGATGATCTCGAGGAAGTGGCCGCTGGGCTCCTCCCAGTACACGCCGCGACCGCCGTCGTTGTGGTTGATCTCGCCGACGTGGCGTCGTCCGGGGTCCGCCCAGTACGTCAGCCCCCACGCGCGGATCCGGCCGAAGATCTCGTCGAACTCCTCCTCGCTCACCAGGAACGCGTAGTGCTGCGGGTGCACGGGCCCGTGGTCGTCGGCGAAGTCGAGGGACACGTCGTTGTCGACCTGCACCACCAGGAACGGACCGAACGGCACAGGCGCTGCGACACCCAGGATCTCGCTCAGGAACGTCGCCGACTCCTGCTTGTCGCGCACCGCCACGATGGTGTGGTTCAGGTGAACCGCCACGTCGATCTCCCTTGCTACGGCTGCCGGTACTCGGTGTCGGCAGCGTCGGTGATGAACATGTGCCCCGGCGCATGCGTGAGCGCGAACGGCGGCCGGGACGCCATCAGCGCCGCCTGCGGGGTCACGCCGCAGGCCCAGAACACGGGAACGTCGCCCTCCTCGGGCCGCACCGCCTCCCCGAAGTCCGGCCTGGCGAGGTCCTCGATCCCCAACGCCGCCGGCGCGCCGACGTGCAGCGGCGCACCGTGCACCTCGGGCATGCGCGCGGTGGCCTGCACGGCCAGCGGCACCAGCGCGGCCGGAACCGGGCGCATGGAGACCACCAGCGGACCGGAGAGCCGGCCGGCCGGACGACACTCGCGGCTGGTGCGGTACATCGACACGTTCCGTCCCTGCTCGACGTGCCGCAGCGGTACGCCAGCCTCCAGCAGTGCTGTCTCGAAGCTGAAGCTGCACCCGATCAGGAAGCTCACCAGGTCGTCGCGCCACAGGTCGACCACGTCGGTCGGCTCGTCGACCAGCTCGCCGTCACGCCACACCCGGTACCGCGGCAGGTCCGTGCGCAGGTCGGCCGCCGGCGCCAGGGCCGTGGACGTGGCGCCCGCGTCGGTGACGTCCAGCAGCGGACACGGCTTGGGGTTGCGATGCGCGAACAGCAGCATGTCCCAGGCCCAGTCCCGCGGCAGCACCACCAGGTTGGCCTGGGTGTAGCCGTTGCACCAGCCGCTGGTCGGCGTCACCGTTCCGGCCCGGAACGCGGACCGGGCCTCGACCGGCGCACGGGTCGCCGCCCGCGCGGGTACGGCGCTGTCGATGGTCATCGCTGCCTCCAAGACGCTGAAACTGCTCTCTGGCAGATACTGCGTCTTTTCCCATAGTCTCGAAAGTCGTGAGCGACGACGCGAAGAGCCCGCCCCCGGCGACCGAGACCCAGATCGGCACCAGCATCCGCGCCACCCTGCTCGGTGCGATGTTCCTCATGGCGACCTCGGCCATCGGTCCGGGGTTCATCACGCAGACCGCGGAGTTCACCGGACAGCTCGGCGCAGCGTTCGCGTTCGCGATCCTGATCTCGATCCTGGTCGACATCGCCATCCAGCTGAACATCTGGCGCGTCATCGGAGTCTCCGGCCAGCGCGCGCACGAGCTGGGCAACCGTGTGCTGCCCGGCCTCGGCTGGTTCATGTCCCTGCTGATCGTCATCGGCGGCCTGGTGTTCAACATCGGCAACGTGAGCGGCACCGGGCTCGGCGCGGAAGCGATGCTCGGGCTGGACCCGACGATCGGCGGAGTGATCTCCGCAGCGATCGCGATCGGCATCTTCCTGTCCAGGCGCGCCGGCATCGCCATGGACCGGGTGGTGGTGGTGCTCGGCCTGGTCATGATCGCGCTCACCACCTACGTCGCGATCACCTCCGGCCCACCGGTCGTGGACGCCCTGCGCAACACCGTTCTCCCGGAGAACGTGGAGTTCCTCGTCATCACCACGCTGATCGGCGGCACCGTCGGCGGCTACATCACCTACTCCGGTGCCCACCGCCTCGTCGACTCCGGTGTCGTCGGTCCTGAACGGGTCCGTGACATCACCCGGGGGTCGGTCATCGGCATCATCATCACCGGCATCATGCGGGTGGTCCTGTTCCTCGCCATCCTCGGCGTCGTCGCCGGCGGGGTCTCGCTGGCGACGGACAACCCGCCGGCCACCGCGTTCGAGGCGGCTGCGGGCGAGGTGGGCCTGCGGGTCTTCGGCATCGTGTTCTGGGCGGCGGCGATCTCGTCCGTGATCGGCGCGTCGTACACGTCGGTGTCGTTCCTCACCTCGGCCACCGGCATCTCCAACGTGCGGCGCAACTGGCTGGTGATCGCGTTCATCGTCATCTCGACGGTTGTGTTCGTGTTCGCCGGCGAGGCGCCGGTGACGCTGCTGGTCTTCGCCGGCGCCTTCAACGGCATCCTGCTGCCGGTCGGCGTCGGCGTCATGCTCTGGGTGGCCTGGCGTCGCCGTGACCTGCTGCGCGGCTACCGTTACCCGCCCTGGCTGCTGACCATCGGAGTGCTCGCCTGGCTGCTGTGCCTCTACCTCGCCTACAGCTCCTTGGAACCCATGGCCGAGCTGTTCGCGAGTAACTGAGCCGCGCGGACCTGGCCGGCTCACCCAGCCATCCGTGAGAGGGGACCCTGAACGCACATGGCCACCATCGATCTCAACTCCGACCTGGGCGAGGGGTTCGGGCACTGGACTCTGGGCGACGACGACGCCCTGCTGGAGGTCGTCACCAGCGCAAACGTCGCCTGCGGGTACCACGCGAGCGATGCCTCGATCATGCGGCGCGTCTGCGGACGAGCCGTGGAGCATGGCGTGGTCGTCGGCGCCCAGGTGGGCTACCGTGACCTGCCCGGCTTCGGCCGGCGCTTCATCGACATCGAGTCGCAGGCGCTGACCGACGACGTCATCTACCAGGTCGCCGCGCTGGACGGCTTCGCGCGGATCGCCGGTGACCGCGTCCGCTACGTCAAGCCGCACGGCGCCCTCTACAACGCCATCGTGCACCACGAGGAGCAGGCCGCCGCCGTGGTCGCCGCCGTACAGGCGTACGACGCCACCCTCCCGGTGCTGGGACTCCCCGGCTCGGCGTGGCTGCGACTGGCCGACGCGGCCGGGCTGACGACCGTGGAGGAGGCGTTCGCCGACCGCCCGTACACCCCGCAGGCGACGCTGGTCTCCCGCCGCCAGGCCGGCGCCGTCCTCGAGGACGTCGACGTCATCGCGCAGCGGTGTGTGGCGATCGCATCCGGGCAGCCCATCACCGACGTCGAGGGCGGGCAGCTGCACGTCTCGGCCGGCTCCATCTGCGTGCACGGCGACACGGCCGGCGCGGTGGAGATCGCGCGCCGGGTGCGCACCGCGCTGACCGACGCCGGCGTGACGCTGGCTCCGTTCGCCACGCCGTGAGCACCGACCCGACCGCGGACGTGACGGCGCTGGCGTGCGGCAGCGCGGCGCTGATGTTCGAGGTCGCCACGCTCGAGGACGTGCTGGCGCTGTACGCGGCGCTGGTGGACGACCGGCCCGCGGGTGTGGTGGACCTGGTCCCCGCGGCCCGCACCCTGATGCTGCATCTCGACCCCGCCGTGACCGATCCCGCGACGGTGGAGCGCGCGGTGCGCGGGGTCAGCCCACGCTACGGCGACGAGCGAGCGGGCGACCTCGTCGAGATCCCGGTCGTGTACGACGGCGAGGACCTCGACGAGGTCGGCGAGCTCACCGGCTGGGGCGCCGCCGGTGTGGTCGAGCGCCACACCGCCGACGAGTGGACGGTCGCCTTCTGCGGGTTCGCCCCCGGGTTCGGCTATCTGGCGAGCCGAAGCGGGGAGTGGGACACGGCGCGACGGTCGACGCCGCGCACGAAGGTGCCGCGCGGCTCGGTGGCGCTCGCCGGGGAGTTCGCCGGCGTGTACCCGCAGGAGTCGCCGGGAGGCTGGCAGCTGATCGGCCGCACCGACCTGCCCGTGTTCGACCTGGACCGCGACCCTCCGGCGTTGCTGACGCCGGGCACCCGGGTGCGTTTCGTCGACGTCGGACGGCCGGAGTGAACGCACCCGGCACCACGACTCTGACCGTGCTCGAGCCAGGTCCGCTGACGACCGTGCAGGACGTGGGCCGGATCGGTCTGGCAGCACTGGGCATCGGACGGTCCGGGGCGTGTGACCGCACGTCGTACCGGCTGGCGAACCGCCTGGTCGGCAACGACCCCGCAGCCGCCGCCCTGGAGGTCACCTTCGGTGGCCTGCAGGTGCGTCCGGACGCCGACGTCGTGCTGGCGCTGACCGGTGCTCGCTGCCGCGATGTGCCGCACAATGCCGTGCTGGTGCTCCGCGCCGGGTCGATCCTGCGGCTTCCGCCACCGGTCGCGGGCCTGCGCACCTACGTCGCCGTGCGCGGTGGCATCGCCGTACCCGAGGTGCTCGGCTCGCGGTCCACCGACCTGCTCGCGGAGCTCGGTCCGGCGGTCGTGTCGGCGGGCGACGTGCTCGGCGTCGGTGCCGCCCCCGCGACCTTTCCGAACGTGGACCTCGCCCCGGTGCCGGACCCGGCTACCGGCGAGGTGACGGTCCGGGTCGTCGGCGGTCCCCGGGACGCGTGGTTCACGCGGGACAGCTGGGCGGCGCTGCTGGGCGAGAGCTACGAGGTGACCAGCGAGAGCAACCGGATCGGTATCCGGCTGGACGGGCCGCCGTTGGAGCGGGCGCGCGCGGAAGAGCTGCCGAGCGAGGGGATGGCCCGCGGAGCGCTGCAGGTGCCCCACTCGGGCAAGCCGGTGCTGTTCCTGGCCGACCACCCGGTCACCGGCGGCTACCCGGTGGTCGGCTACGTGCACGACGACGACGTCGACCGCTGCGCCCAGCTGTCCCCCGGTCAACGCATCCGTTTCCGGACGCCGTCGGCGACGCGCCACTGACCGCTACTGCAGCGGAAGTGTCATCGCGACCTCCTCGACGGAGGCGTCGGTGGTCATCGGGCGCCGGTCGTCGCCCGGTCGGAAGCCGTAGCTGCTGTAGAAGCCGATGGCGCGGCCGTTGTCGCTGGAGACCCACAGCCGCAGCTGGCTGTGGCCGGACCGGCGCGCCTCGTCGGCGGCGGCCGTGACCAGCTCCCAGGACACTCCGCTGCCGCGCGCGTCCGGACGCACCCACATGCCGAAGAGCTCGGCGATGTTCTCGATGACGCCGTCCTCGTCGCGCGCCTGCCCGACGGACGCGATCCCGAGATCCTCACCGTCGCGGTCGGCGAGCAGCCGGTGGCTGCGCCGCATCCGCTCCCGCCAGTACGCCTCGTCGTACTCCCGCTCCTCGGCGACGGTGGCGGCGAAGGCCTCGGGGTCCTCCTCCAGCGAGGCCAGCCGAAGCCGCCGGTAGTCCTGCCAGTCGTCCTCGCCGAGCACCCGAACATTGACCTCTGCCATGTCACCCAGCATCACAGAAACCCCTCACGGCGACTGCGGCCGGTGCCTAGTGTGGGCGGATGACGGCCAGCAAGCCGGTCTCGCCGGAAGTGTCCGGATCCTCCGGGGTGCGGCTCTGTGAGCTGGTGGGCTCGCTGTCCCTGGCGGTGGACCTCGGGCTGGGCCAGCCCATGGAGCACGTGACGCGCTCGTGCCTGCTGGCTCGCGGCCTGGGCAGGCGCGTGGGGCTGGACGTGGACGAGCTGGCGTCGCTGTACTACGTGACGCTGCTGGGCTGGGTCGGTTGCATCGCTGACTCTCGCGATGCGGCGGCCTGGTTCGGCGACGACATCGCCTACCGCGCCGGTGTCTACGACCTGGACATGAAGCCGCTGCCGTTCCTCGGCTACCTGCTGCGCCATGCCGGTGGGGGCGGCTCGACGCCGCGCAAGGTCGGCATCGGCGCAGCGGTGGTGGCGACCGGCGCGCGGGGCGTGCAGGACTCGCTGCGCGGGCACTGCCAGGTAACCGGTCAGATCGCGCGGCGGCTCGGGCTCGGTCCCGAGGTCTGCGAGCCACTGCAGCAGGTGTTCGCCCGCTGGGACGGCAAGGGACTGCCCCGGGGGCTGCGT
>DATABY010000202.1:0-5975 GCA_036259355.1 Nocardioidaceae bacterium | reverse complement strand
CGGCGTCCACTTCGGGCACCAGACCCGCCGGTGGAACCCCAAGATGAAGCGCTTCATCTTCACCGAGCGCAACGGCATCTACATCATCGACCTGCAGCAGTCGCTGGCCTACATCGACCGCGCCTACGAGTTCATCAAGGCGACGGTCGCCCGCGGCGGCTCGGTGATGTTCGTCGGCACCAAGAAGCAGGCGCAGGAGGCCATCGCCGAACAGGCCACCCGCGTCGGCATGCCCTACGTCAACCAGCGCTGGCTCGGCGGCATGCTCACCAACTTCCAGACGGTGCACCAGCGGTTGCAGCGGCTCAAGGAGCTGGAGGAGGTCAACTTCGACGACGTGGCCAGCTCCGGCAAGACCAAGAAGGAGCTGCTGCAGCTGCGCCGGGAGCACGACAAGCTCGAGCGCACCCTGGGCGGGATCCGCGACATGCAGCGCACACCGTCGGCGGTGTGGATCGTCGACACCAAGAAGGAGCACCTCGCCGTCGACGAGGCACGCAAGCTCCGCATCCCGATCATCGCGATCCTCGACACCAACTGCGACCCCGACGAGGTCGACTTCCCGATCCCGGGCAACGACGACGCGATCCGCGCCGTCACCCTGCTCACCCGCGTCGTGGCCGACGGCGTCGCCGACGGGCTGATGGCCCGCTCCGGCGCACGTACCGGTGACGAGGCCGGTGGGGAGATCGGTGCCGAGGAGCCGCTGGCGGAGTGGGAGCGCGAGCTGCTCGAGGGTGGCGACCGCGCGCAGGCCGATGCCGAGCTGAGCACCGAGCGCGGGGCTACCCCGACCCAGGCGGCGACCGTCGCCGACACGGTGACCGAGCCGGCGGCGCCGGCCGCCGAGCAGGGCAACCCCGAGGCCGGGCCCACCGACCCCGAGTCGCCGAGGCAGCAGGCGTCCGACGTCACGACGGAGCGGCCCGAGGTCGCCGAGTAAGTCCCGTACGACGCAGCAACCCGCCACCCGTCCCGGCCGAGGCCGGGGCACCGACACACGGAAGTTGAGGCTAGTCGCGAGATGGCAGACATCAGCGCCGCCCAAGTCAAGAAGCTCCGCGACCTCACCGGCGCGGGGATGATGGACTGCAAGAAGGCGCTCACCGAGGCAGAGGGCGACTTCGACAAGGCCGTCGAGATCCTGCGCGTCAAGGGTGCGGCGAAGGCCGCCAAGCGGGGGGCCGAACGCACCGCGGCGGCCGGCCTGGTGGCGTCCTCGGGCACGGCGCTGGTCGAGTTCAACAGCGAGACCGACTTCGTCGCCAAGAGCGACCAGTTCCAGGGTCTGGCCAACGAGATCGCGGTCGCAGCCGACCAGGCCAAGCCGGCCGCCGCCGACGAGCTGCTCGGCGCGCCGTTGGAGGACGGCAGGACGGTGGAAGAGGGCATCGCGGCGCTGGCCGCCGTGATCGGCGAGAAGCTCGAGCTCGGCCGGGTGGCCGTGTTCGACGGCCAGGTCGTCGCCTACATGCACCGGCGGGCCACCGACCTGCCCCCGACGGTCGGCGTTCTCGTGGAGTACGACGGCGACGACAGCGACGCCGCGCGTGCCGCGGCCATGCAGGTCGCCGCCATGCGTCCGCAGTACGTCTCTCGCGACGAGGTCCCCGAGGACATCGTGGCGAAGGAGCGGGAGATCGCCGAGGCCACCGCACGCGAGGAGGGCAAGCCCGACAAGGCGCTGCCCAAGATCGTCGAGGGCCGGGTCAACGGCTTCTTCAAGGACGTCGTGCTGCTCGAGCAGCCCTCGGTGCAGGACAGCAAGAAGACCGTCCAGAAGGTGCTCGAGGAGGCGGGGGTGACCGTCAAGCGGTTCGCCCGTTTCGAGGTCGGACAGGGCTGAGGCACACACGTCCCGGCGACGACCAGCATCTGCGAACAACGACGCGGCGCGAGCCGCCGGCGAGGAGGCCGGATCCGTGGACCTGACCAGCAGACCCGACGATCCGGCCTCCTCACTCGTACCCGCCGACCGAGTCACCGAGGGCGACGGCTACAGGCGTGTGCTGCTCAAGCTGTCCGGTGAGACCTTCGGCGGGGGCAACGTGGGCGTCGACCCCGACGTGGTGAACTCCATCGCCCGGCAGATCGCCGCGGTCGTCACCGCGGGGGTGCAGGTCGCGGTCGTCGTCGGTGGCGGCAACTTCTTCCGGGGCGCGCAGCTGCAGCAGCGGGGCATGGACCGCAGCCGCGCCGACTACATGGGCATGCTCGGCACGGTGATGAACTGTCTGGCCCTGCAGGACTTCCTCGAGAAGCTGGGCGTCGAGACCCGCGTGCAGACCGCGATCACGATGGGGCAGGTGGCCGAGCCCTACATCCCGCGGCGTGCGATCAGGCACATGGAGAAGGGCCGGGTCGTGATCTTCGGCGCCGGCTCCGGGATGCCGTACTTCTCCACCGACACGGTCGCGGCGCAGCGGGCGCTGGAGGTAGGCGCCCAGGTCCTGCTGATGGGAAAGCAGGGCACCGACGGCGTCTACGACAGCGACCCCAACGTGAACCCCGACGCGAAGAAGTTCGACTTCCTCAGCTACGACGAGTTCCTGGCCCGCGGACTGCGCGTGGCCGACGCGACCGCGATCAGCCTCTGCCGCGACAACAAGCTGCCGATCGTGATGTTCAACCTGCTCGACGAGGGCAACATCGGCCGCGTCGTGCAGGGTGAGAGGATCGGCACACGGGTGGCTGCCGAGCAGTAGCCGGCCGCCCCGGCTGCCTCGACGGCACCACTACTGTGCATACCGAGAAGACCACCACGACGACGGCGTGTCGCCGTCCCGAGCTAGGAGCACGGCCGTGATCGACCAGACCCTTCGCGAGGCAGACCAGAAGATGGGCAAGGCGGTCGAGTTCGCCAAGGACGAGTTCGCGGCGATCCGGACCGGCCGCGCGCACCCGGCGATGTTCAGCAAGCTCACCGCCGACTACTACGGCACCCCCACCCCCATCCAGCAGCTCGCGTCGTTCCAGAACCCCGAGGCGCGCACGATCCTGATCCAGCCGTACGACCGGGGTGCGACCGCGGCCATCGAGAAGGCGATCCGCGACTCCGACCTCGGAGTCAACCCGACCGACGACGGCAAGGTGATCAGGGTGCAGATGCCGGAGCTGACCGAGGAGCGCCGCAAGGAGTACATCAAGGTCGCCCGGCACAAGGCCGAGGAGGGCCGCGTCTCGGTGCGCAACATCCGTCGTACGGCCAAGCACGCGCTGGAGAAGCTGGAGAAGGACGGTGAGGTCGGCAAGGACGACGTGACCGGTGCGGAGAAGAGGCTCGACGGCCTGACCAAGAAGCACGTCGACGAGATCGACGACCTGCTCAAGCACAAGGAAGCCGAGCTTCTCGAGGTCTGACGCTCGATGACTTCCGGACCGGGCGCCGACGCGGACTCGCCGGCGCCGAAGGTGAGCCGTGCCGGGCGCAACCTGCCCGCCGCGATCGCGGTGGGCGTGGCCCTGGTCGTCATGATCGCGGCGTCGCTGGTCCTTCTCAAGCAGACGTTCGTCGCCATCGTGGTGGTCGCCATGGCGCTCGGGATCGACGAGCTCCGCAAGGCCCTGACCACGGTCGGCGTCGCCATGCCTGCGCTGCCGGTGCAGCTCGGGTCGCTCGCGATCCTGCTGGCGGCGTACCTCGGCGGGCCGGACGCCATGGTCGTCGCGGTCGCCCTGACCGTGCTGCTCACCGCCCTGTGGCGGCTGCGCGGCGGAGCGCCAGGCTACGTCCGCGACGTCACGTCCGGGGTCTTCACCGCGATCTACGTGCCGTTTCTGGCCTCCTTCGTACTGCTGATGCTGCGCGCGGACGACGGGCAGTGGCAGGTCGCCACGTTCATCCTGGTGACGATCGCCTCCGACATCGGCGGCTACGCCGCCGGCGTCCTCTTCGGCAGGCACCCGATGGCTCCGACGATCAGCCCGAAGAAGTCCTGGGAGGGCTTCGCCGGGTCGGCGCTGACCTGCGGCGCGGCGGGGTGGCTCGGCGTCGTCTACTTCCTGGACGGCGTGTGGTGGGCCGGTGTGCTGCTCGGCGCGATCACCGTCGTCACCGCGACCCTCGGAGACCTCACCGAGTCGGTGATCAAGCGCGACCTCGGCATCAAAGACATGGGCCAGACGCTTCCCGGCCACGGCGGGCTGATGGACCGGCTGGACTCCCTGCTGGCCACGGTTCCGTTCGCCTGGATGGTCATGCACTTCATCGTCTGACGCCCGTTTCGTCGCGGCCGCCGCACCGGGCGCCATAGCGCTCACTTCGGCCGACGTTGGGCGGGGTGGGACACTGGTGCGGTCATGACGCAGACTCCCTCCCCGCCCCGGCCGCTCCCCCTGGTGTTCGACGAGCCACGCGGCCGCCGCAAGCCACCTCGGCACCTGGCCGACCTGACCCTCGCCGAGCGCCGCAGCGCTGTCGAGGCCGCGGGTCTGCCCGCGTTCCGCGCCACGCAGGTCTCCACCCACTACTTCGACCGCCTGGTCACCGACCCGGCGCAGATGACCGACCTGCCCGCCGACGTGCGGGAGTCGCTGGTCGCCGAGCTGATGCCGTCCCTGCTGACGCCGGTGCACAGCCTCGACTGCGACGACGGCACCACGGTCAAGACCCTGTGGCGGCTGTTCGACGGGGCGCTCGTGGAGTCTGTGCTGATGCGCTACCCCGGGCGGGCCACGATGTGCGTGTCGTCGCAGGCCGGCTGCGGCATGGCCTGCCCGTTCTGTGCCACCGGCCAGGGCGGCCTGCAGCGCAACATGTCCGCCGCGGAGATCGTCGAGCAGGTGGTCGTCGGTGCCCGCGCGCTCGCGCACGGCGAGGTGACGGGCGGCCCGGGGCGGGTCTCCAACGTGGTGTTCATGGGCATGGGGGAGCCGATGGCCAACTACAACGCGCTGATGGGGGCCGTACGCCGCATCACCGCGCCGGCGCCGGAGGGGCTCGGCGTCTCCGCCCGCGGGGTCACCGTCTCCACCGTCGGGCTGGTGCCGCGGATGCGGCAGCTGGCCACCGAGGGGCTGCCCGTGACGTTGGCCCTGTCCCTGCACGCGCCCGACGACGAGCTGCACGACGAGCTGGTGCCGGTCAACACCCGTTGGAACGTGCACGAGGCGGTGCAGGCGGCCTACGAGTACGCCGAGACCACCAAGCGGCGGGTGTCGATCGAGTACGCCCTCATCAAGGACGTCAACGACCAGGCCTGGCGGGCCGACCTGCTCGCCGACGTGCTGAACACCTACGGCGGCCGGGGGTGGGTGCACGTCAACCTGATCCCGCTGAACCCCACGCCGGGGTCGAAGTGGACGGCGTCGCGACCGGAGGACGAGCGTGAGTTCGTCCGCCGGCTCGAGGCGGCCGGCGTGCCGACGACGGTGCGCGACACCAGGGGCCGCGAGATCGACGGCGCCTGCGGGCAGCTGGCCGCGACCGAGGCGTGAGCGCGGCGCCCGCGACCGAAGTGAGGGAGCAGTCAAACCAGCGACGGGCGACCTGCGAGGGAGCCGTCGAGGCCCCCGGCTGAGGAGGCCGTTCCGGAGGCGACACGCCGGCGGGTCCGTCGGCATCACGCAGACGGTGCCGCTCGCGATCTACGAGCGCTTCTCGACCGACTTCACCGGAGCGCTGGCGCTGTCGGCGGTCCTGGTGGCCGTGTCCGGAGCGCTGCTGCTGTCCGTCAAGCTCCTCAGCGGCTCGGCGTCGCTCGGCGGTGCTCCGCGTTGAGGCCGCCACGCGGCTCGGGGACCTCGACCTCGACGTCGCCCTCGCGATCCCGGCCGGCAGCTGCCTGGCGCTCGCCGGCCCGTCCGGCGCCGGCAAGACGTCGGTGCTGCGGATCGTCGCCGGCCTCGTGCGCCCGGATCGCGGCCGCGTGTCCTGCGGGGGAGAACGGTGGCTCGACACCGCCGAAGGCGTCGACGTCGCGCCGGAGCGGCGGCGCTGCGGGTACGTCTTCCAGGAGTACGCGCTCTTCGGGCAC
>DATABY010000201.1:0-15075 GCA_036259355.1 Nocardioidaceae bacterium | reverse complement strand
CCAGAACGCGGCCGCGAACGGCGTCGGCAGATCGTCCTCGTCCAGGTCACCGGCGTCGCGCGCGAGCACGCTGCCGCCGAAGGGGAACCCGCCGATACCGCTGATGCCAGCGGCACCGACGAGCCCGAGCCCCCCGACCTTAAACACGTCACGGCGTGTAACCGTCATCGCTGTGCCCCTGTTCCGCCCCCACGGAATGCGTTGACAACAGCAGACTGCACGACCGAAGCCGCCGTACAACATCGCCCCAAAGGACCAGATCAGGCCCCACTTGCGGACCGGCTCCGGCGACGCTCAGTGACCGCGAGGACACCCGTGGGTGAAAACTTGATCAGTACGGGGCCGTCGGCCTATCGAACAGGTCATGCCGCCTGGTCCGGCGGCACTAGTCAGGGACGCGGGCCAGGACTCATGAGGAAGTCCGTGCTGAGCGGTTCCGGGCCGGTTCTCGTCCACAGGCGGCCGCTGAGGCCCGTTTGTCCCCAGCGTCGTACCTTCGCGATACGCGGGTCGCTGACCGGCCCTAGTGTTCACCCAGCGCCTACTCGACCTGGGCTGGGGACCGCCGGAGCCGAAGTGAATGTCGCTCACGTTCCCGGGGCGGGATATTCGATGAACTGTGCGCGAGGGGGGAGTTGAACCCCCACGCCCTCTCGGGCACACGGACCTGAACCGTGCGCGTCTGCCTATTCCGCCACTCGCGCGTCGCGCCGGTGAATAAGTCCACCAGCGCCGGAAAAGACTAGCACGCGGAGCGCACGTCGTTCCCCGCCCGGCCCCGTCCCGGCTCGCCGCGGGGGAGGGGCTCCGCACGCCGGACGTTACGATCAGGGTCGTGGCCGTGGTCGTCATGGGGTGAGCCATGCCCCCGGCCTGGACCGGCGTGCGACCACAACGCGACGAGAGGAGGAACCGTGGGTGTCCTGCAGAACTTCGAGCGGCGGCTCGAAGGCCTGGTCACCGGCGCCTTCGCTCGCGCGTTCCGCAGCGCGGTCCAGCCGGTGGAGCTGGCCGCGGCCCTGCAGCGTGAGGTGGACAACTCCGCGCAGATCCTCAGCCGCGAGCGCCGCCTGGTGCCCAACGACTTCACCATCGAGCTGTCGCCGTCCGACAACGAGCGGCTCTCGCCGTACGGCGGCACGCTGTCCACCGAGCTGACCGACCTGCTGCGCGAGCACGCCGACCAGCAGCGCTACGTCTTCGCCGGCCCGATCGCGATCGTGTTCGAGGAGAACGAACGGCTGAGCACGGGACGGTTCCGCGTCGCCGGACGGGCGCGGGCACAGGTCACCCCGGTGGAAGGCCAGCGGATGACCGACACCGCCGTACGCCGGGCTCCGGTGATCCTCGAGCTCAACGGCATGAAGCACCCTCTCGACCCCCCGGGTGTGGTCATCGGCCGCGGCAGCGAGGCGGACCTGCGCGTCGGCGACCCCGGGGTCTCGCGCCGGCACGTCGAGATTCGGGTGCGCCCCGACGAGGACGACGTCGTCGTCACCGTGGTCGACCTCGGCTCCACCAACGGCACCCGTGTCAACGGCAAGCGCGTCCAGCACGCCACCATCGACGACGGAGCGGAGGTTGAGATCGGGAGCACGAAGATGGTGCTGCGCAACCCTCGCCGCGGCGAGCCGGACACGGCACAATCGTCGACCACCGACGACCCGCGCCGTTCCCAGCACCGTCCGAGCCACCGATCCAGCCCCCGACCGCCCTCCTCGGAGTGGCCGAGGTGACACCACTTGTCTGAGTTCACCCTGACCCTGATCAAGTTCGGGTTTCTGGCGCTGCTGTGGATCTTCGTCCTCTCGGCAGTGTCGGTGATCCGCTCCGACCTGTTCGGCGCGCGCGTCGACACCCCCCAGGCGGCGAACCAGGCCGGGGGCAAGCGGTCCCGACAGTCCCAGCCGAAGCCACCGCGCAAGCGCCGCGGCGCTCCCACCAAGCTCGTGATCACCGAGGGAAGCAACGCCGGCGAGACCGTGCCACTGTCGGGTGAGGCGATCATGCTCGGTCGCGGCGGCGACTCCACCATCCGCCTCGACGACGACTACGTGTCGACCCGCCATGCGCGCTTCGTGACCAACGGCGAGGAGTGGTTCATCGAGGACATGGGATCGACCAACGGCACCTACATCGGCAACACCCGGGTGACCCGTGCCACCGCCATCACTCCGGGGACGGCCGTTCGCCTCGGCAAGACCGTCGTCGAGCTGAGGAAGTAGCGATCCGTTCGATGAGCCTCGCACTGCGCTACTCCGCCACCTCTGACGTCGGCCGCGTCCGCAAGAACAACCAGGACTCCGGCTTCGCCAGCGAGCGCCTGCTCGTGGTCGCCGACGGCATGGGCGGAGCCGCCGCCGGCGACCTCGCGTCCTCGGTCACCGTGCAGATCATGCGTCGCCTGCACGGTGCCCACCCCGAGGACATGCTCGGCGCGCTGGCCGGTGCGGTGCAACGGGCCAACGACCGGCTCGGCGAGATCATCGAGGACGACCCGAGCGTCGAGGGCATGGGCACCACGGTCACCGCGATCATGTTCGACGGCGACACGATGGGGCTGGCGCACATCGGCGACTCGCGCGCCTATCTGCTGCGTGAGGGCACGCTGAAGCAGCTGACCCAGGACCACACGTTCGTGCAGGGCCTGGTCGACGAGGGCCGGATCACCGAGCTGGAGGCTCGTAGCCACCCGCACCGGTCGCTGCTGCTGCGCGCCCTCGACGGCCGGCACGACGCCGAGCCCGACCTGACCACGTTCGAGCCCAGGCCCGGCGACCGGCTGCTGGTCTGCAGCGACGGATTGTGCGGGTACGTCGACGACGAGGCGATCGAGCGTGGTCTGCGCAGCGGCACGCCCGACTCCGCGGCCCTGGGCCTGCTGCAGCTCGCCCTCGACGCCGGCGGTCCCGACAACATCACGTGCGTGGTCGGCGACGTCGTCGACGACTCCACCGCCGTCGACCCCGACTCGGCGGCCGCCGCCACCGGCCCGATGCTGGTCGGCGCGGCCGCTGAGGGTCCCCGTGGGCCGATGAGCGACACGGTCACCCAGCCGGCGGTGGCTGCCGGTGCGGACGGTGCCGCGGGAGCCGGAGCCGCCGCCGGCGCCGATCCGGAGGAGCTGCGCTACGCCCCGCGGGCTCCGCGGCGGTTCCGCTGGGTGCGCCGTATCGCCCTGCTCGTGGTCGTGCTGGCGCTGCTCGGCCTCGCCGGCAAGTTCGCCTACGACTGGACGCAGGACCAGTACTACGTCGCCGAGGCCGGTGACACCGTGGCGATCTACCAGGGCATCCACGCCGACGTCCCGCTGGTGTCGCTCTCCTCGTTGCACGAGCAGAGCCCGGTCGAGCTGTCCACCCTGCCGATGTACTGGCGCAGCCGGGTGCTCGACGGGATCGACGCCACCGACCTGTCGAACGCGCACAACATCGTGCGGCAGCTGCAGGACACCGCCCGGGCCTGCGCCCGGTCCGAAGCCACCCCCACCACGGGCCCCACGACCGGTCCCACGACCGGTCCCACGACCGGTCCCACCACCGGCCCGTCCGCGAGCCCGCGGCCGACCGACTCGGCGTCGGCTCGCCAGCGCACCGACGCCGCCCCCGCCCCGACGTCCGGTGACACCTCCCGGCCGACGTCCGGACCGTCGCCTACCGACTCGCCGACCGGCGAACCCATCCCCGGGCAGCCCCCGACCGATGACCCCGAGTGCGCGGGAGCCACCCCATGAGCGCCGTGCAGAACACGCCGGTCGCCGTCGTACACCGCAAACGCCGCGGCGTCGAGCTGCTGCTCCTGGTGCTGGCGCTGGCCATCGGCATCGGCGCCTACGCGATCGTCGGGCTCGCTCGTGAGGGCGAGGTCCAGGCCAACATCCTCACGTACGGCGGGGGACTGGCCGCGCTCGCGCTCGTCGCGCATCTGGTGGTGCGGTTCCTCGCGCCGTACGCCGACCCCGTTCTGCTGCCGGTCGTGATCGCACTCAACGGGATCGGTCTGGCCATGCTGCACCGCATCGACGAGTCGCTCGAGGCGGCGGGCTCTGCCTCGGGCCCGTTCGCCCCGCCGCAGCTGGTGTGGACGGCCGTCGGCGTGCTCCTGTTCTGCGCCGTGCTGTTCCTCGTGCGCGACCACCGGCGGCTGCAGGCCTTCACCTACACGGCCGGGCTGGCCGGGATCGTGCTGCTGATCCTGCCGCTGCTGCCCGTGATCGGGCGGGAGATCAACGGTGCCCGCATCTGGATCTCGGTGTTCGGGTTCTCCTTCCAGCCCGGCGAGGTCGCCAAGATCTGCCTGGTCGTGTTCTTCGCCGGCTACCTCGTGGTCAACCGCGACGCGCTCGCGCTCGCGGGCCGGCGGTTCCTCGGCGTCGACCTCCCGCGCGGCCGCGACCTCGGCCCGATCCTGCTCGGCTGGCTCGCCAGCCTCGCCATCCTGGTGTTCCAGCAGGACCTGGGCTCGTCGCTGCTGTTCTTCGGGATCTTCGTCGTGCTGCTCTACGTCGCCACCGAACGCCCCGGCTGGCTGTTCGTGGGAGCCGGGTTGTTCGCCGCCGGCGCCTACTTCGGCTACACCGTGTTCGAACACGTGCAGGAGCGGTTCGAGGGCTGGCTCGACCCGTTCTCCGACACCGACACCTACTACCAGATCGTGCAGGCGCAGTACGGTCTCGCGTTCGGCGGGATCCTGGGGCGCGGCCTCGGCGAGGGCAGCCCCACCCTCGTGCCGTTCTCCTGGTCCGACTTCATCATCACCTCACTCGGCGAGGAGCTCGGGCTGACCGGCCTGATGGCGGTCATCCTGATGTTCGCGCTGATCGTCGAGCGCGGTCTGCGGATCTCCCTGGTGTGCCGCGACGCGTTCGGCAAGCTGCTCGCGGTCGGCCTCGCGGTCAGCTTCGCGCTGCAGGTGTTCGTGGTCATCGGCGGTGTGACCCGGCTGATCCCGCTGACCGGTCTGACCACGCCGTTCATGTCCGCCGGCGGGTCCTCACTGGTGGCCAACTGGGCCATCATCGCCCTGCTCCTGCGGATCAGCGACCAGGCCCGACGACCGGCTCCCCAGATCAGCGTGGCCGAGGACGACGACGCCACGCAGGTGGTGAGAATGCGATGAACCGTCCCATCAGGCTGCTCTCCATCGGCTGCATCCTGCTGTTCATGGCGCTGCTGCTGAACATCAACTACGTGCAGTTCGTCAACGCCGAGGACCTCAACAACAACTCCGGCAACAGCCGGGTCCAGGTCGCCGAGTTCTCCCGTGAACGCGGGCCGATTCTGGTCGCCGACGACCCGATCGCGGTGAGCCGGCCGGTCAACGACCGCTTCGAGTTCCAGCGGCGCTACCCCCAGGCGCAGACCTACTCACATCTCACCGGGTACTACTCGTACCTCTACGGCTCCTCCGGCCTCGAGCTCACCCAGAACGAGGTGCTGTCCGGCAGCGACCCACGGCTGTTCGTCAACCGCGTCGTCGACCTCGTCACGAGCGAGGAGCCGCAGGGCGGCAGCGTGATGCTGACGGTGGAGCGGGCAGCGCAGCGGGCTGCGTTCCGCGGCCTGCAGGACCTCCCGGGCGCGGCCAAGGGCGCCGTGGTGGCTCTGCGGCCGGACACCGGTGAGGTGCTGGCCATGGCCTCGTCGCCGGGCTACAACCCGAACCGGCTGGCCAGCCACAACTTCGACAAGACCGAGAAGGCGTGGAAGCAGCTCAACCGGGCGCCCGCGGACCCCATGTTCAACCGCGCCATCCAGGGGCGCTTCCCTCCCGGCTCGACGTTCAAGCTGGTGACCGCCTCGGCCGCCCTGGAGACCGGCAACTACTCCCCGGACAGCTCGGTCACCGGCACCGCGGCGCTCGACCTGCCGCTGACCACCACGAACATGGTGAACGAGAGCGGGGGCTCCTGCGGCGCCGACACCATCACGCTGCGGCAGGCGCTGGCGGTGTCCTGCAACACCGCGTTCGCCGACGTCGGGATGAAGGTGGGTGCCGAGCGCATCGAGGAGCAGGCCCAGAAGTACGGGTTCGGCCAAGACGTCTTCGAGGACCTACCGGGTTCCGTGGAGAGCGTCTTCCCGGAGGACCCCGACGCTCCGCAGACGGCCTTCTCGGCGATCGGGCAGTTCGACGTGGCGGCGACACCGCTGCAGATGGCCATGGTGGTGGCCGGCATCGCCAACGACGGCACGGTGATGAAGCCGCACCTGGTCTCGGAGGTCCGCTCACCGGACCTCGACGTACTCGAGGAGGTACAGCCGGAGGAGCTCAGCCAGGCCACCTCCACCGGCACGGCCGAGCAGATGCAGAGCATGATGGTCTCGGTGACCAACGAGGGCACCGGCGGCACCGGTGCGATCCCGGGCATCGAGGTCGGCAGCAAGACCGGTACGGCGCAGTCCTCCGACGACCGCAACCCCTACGCCTGGTACGTGTCGTTCGCCCCGGCCGACGACCCGCAGGTCGCCGTGGCGGTGTTCGTCGAGGAGGCCGACGTCTCCCGCGACGAGATCTCCGGCAGCGGACTGGGTGGGCCCATCGCGAAGTCGGTGATGCAGGCGGTGGTCGGCCGATGAGGCCCGCGGTCGCGTCGGTCGGGGACGGGCGATACGAGCTGCGCGAGCACATCGCCTCCGGCGGGATGGGCGAGGTCTGGCGCGCCACCGACACCGTTCTGCGGCGCGAGGTCGCGGTGAAGATCCTCAAGGCGGGGCTCGCCGACGACGCCACCTTCCGCGCCCGGCTCCAGGCCGAGGCACGCAACACCGCCGGTCTGCACCACTCGGGCGTCGCCCAGGTCTTCGACTACGGGGACGCGCCGCGGGCCGGGTCCGATCACACCGTGGCGTACCTGGTGATGGAGCTGGTCCCCGGGGAGCCGCTGTCGGCCGTGCTCACCCGTGACGGTGCGCTGGCCCCGCAACGGGCGGCGGACATCGTGGCGCAGGCCGCCACGGCGATCGACGCCGCCCACGGTCAGGGTGTCGTGCACCGCGACGTGAAGCCGGCGAACCTCCTGGTCACTCCCGACGGCAGGGTCAAGGTGACCGACTTCGGCATCGCCCGTGCCGGGGACGCCGTCCCGCTCACCCAGAGCGGCCAGGTGCTCGGCACCCCGCACTACATCTCCCCGGAGCAGGCGGCGGGCGAGCGGGGTACGGCGGCCAGCGACATCTACTCGCTCGGTGTGGTGCTCTACGAGTGCCTCAGCGGGCACCGGCCGTTCTCCGGCGAGGTCGCGGTCGCACTGGCGATGCAGCACCTGACCGAGCCGGTGCCGCCGCTGCCGCCCTCGGTGCCCCCCGACCTGGCGGCCGTGTGCATGCGGGCGCTGGCCAAGGACCCCGCGCACCGGGTCAAGACGGCCGGGGAGCTCGCCGCTCACCTGCGGGAGCCGTCCTCGGCACCGCCGCTGCAGACGCACGAGAGCCCGGCCGCCGGTGCCCCGCTGGTGGGAGCGGCCGCCGTCGGAACGGCCGCGAGCACAGGCGACGGTGCGGTGGCCGGTGACACCGCGGCGATGCCCGCCGCAGACCGTCGGCACGCGGCGCCGACGCAGACCAGGAACCGGCCTCGATGGCTGCTACCCGCCCTGGCGGCGGCCACGGTGCTCGTGCTGGTCGGTGTCGTCGCGTTCGCCACGGGCGCCGGCCCCGAGGCTTCCACGCCCGGCCGCGACGGGCCCGCACGTCCGTCGCCGGTGTCCTCCGGCTCCTCGCAGCAGCCGGCCGACGAGTCCGGCGGTGCCGGTGTGGGTACCGGAGCACCTGACGAGTCGGCGGGCGAGCGCGGCTCCGCGGACACGGGCAAGTCTGAGGACCAAGGGAAGTCCGACGACAAAGGGAAGTCCGACGACAAGGGCAAGTCGCAGGAGAAGGGCACGTCCGGCGAAGCCGGGTCAGACGAGGGCGGGAACGAGTCTGGTGAGGGCGAGTCCGACGATGACGGCGAGGACTGAGCTGACATGACGACCCAGCCACCAACTGGCGGAGTCCCGTCGCGCCCCCGCGTCGGGGAACGCTACGAGCTGGGCGGCATGCTCGGCCGTGGCGGCATGGCAGAGGTCCGGGAGGGCCACGACCTGCGGCTCGGCCGCACCGTCGCGATCAAGCGGCTGCGTACCGACCTGGCCAGTGACTCGACCTTCCAGGCCAGGTTCCGGCGCGAGGCGCAGTCGGCCGCCTCGCTGAACCACCCTGCGATCGTCGCGGTCTACGACACCGGTGAGGAGGAGTCGTCGGACGGCACGACGATCCCCTTCATCGTGATGGAGTACGTCGAGGGCAAGACGCTGCGCGACATCCTCCGCGAGGGGCGCAAGATCCTGCCCGAGCGAGCGCTGGAGATCACCGCCGACGTGCTGGCCGCGCTCGACTACAGCCACCGGGCCGGGATCATCCACCGCGACATCAAGCCCGCCAACGTGATGCTGACCCCGTCCGGCGACGTGAAGGTCATGGACTTCGGCATCGCGCGGGCGGTCGCCGACTCGTCGTCGACCATGACCCAGACGGCGGCCGTGGTCGGCACCGCGCAGTACCTTTCCCCCGAGCAGGCGCGGGGCGAGCAGGTCGACGCACGCAGCGACATCTACTCCACCGGCGTACTGATGTTCGAGCTGCTCACCGGCCGCCCGCCGTTCGTGGGCGACAGCCCGGTGGCGGTCGCCTACCAGCACGTGCGCGAGGAGCCACCGGCTCCGTCGTCGCTCGACCCGGAGATCAGCCCGGAGCTGGACGCGATCTGCGCGAAGGCGCTCGCCAAGTCCACCACCGACCGCTACCAGACCTCGGCCGAGATGCGCGCCGACATCGAGCGCGCCCTCGCCGGCCAGCCGGTGGTCGCACCGGCGGCGGTCGGGGCGACCATGGCCGCCGGGGAGCCGACGTCACGGCTGAGCCCCTACAGCCCCGAGCCCGGCGAGACCGCCACCGTCCCCCCGATCGCGCAGGAGCAGAAGAAGAACCGCCGCCGCGGCTGGCTGCTCGCACTGGCCGCGCTGGCCGCGCTGCTGCTCCTCATCCTGGCCGCCGTCTTCCTGCCCGGCCTGCTCAGCGGCACCAACGAGGCCGACAGCGTGACGGTTCCGACCGTGACCGGTGAACGGCGGGCGCAGGCGGAGCAGATGCTGCAGGACGAGGGCCTCCGGGTGGGCGAGGTGACCCGCCGGGCCGACGAGGACGTACGCCGCGGCATCGTGCTGGAGCAGTCGCCGGAACCGGGTGAGCTGCTCGACCGGCGTGGTCGGGTGGACCTCGTCGTCTCCAGCGGTCCGCCACGGGCCGCCGTACCCGACGTCGTGGGCGACGACCTGTCGGATGCGGAGGCGGCCCTCGAGGACGCCGGCTTCGAGGTCGACACCTTCTACGACGAGTCCGATGCGGCCCGCAACGAGGTCCTGGCCAGCGACCCTGGCGCTGGAACCCGCGCGGTGGAGGGCAGCACAGTCACGCTGGCGCTGTCCGACGGTCCGGAGGTCATGCCGGACGTGGTCGGGCTCAGCCAGCAGGACGCCGAGGCCGAGCTGGACGACCGCGGCATCGACTATGACGTGGAGGAGGACCCGAACGCGTCACAGGACGCCGGCACGGTGTCGCGGCAGTTCCCGGAGGAGGGCAGCACGGTGTCCTCGGACGAGACCGTGGTCATCTTCGTCTCCACCGCCGAGGAGGAGCCGACCCCGAGTCCGAGCCCGACGCCGACGCCAACGCCGACACCGACACCCACGCCAACGCCGACCCCGACCGCCACGCCGACGCAGCAGAACACCTCACCCTCCGTCGTGCCGCCAGAGCCACCGGGCGACGGAGGCGGCAACGGCAACGGGGCCGGCCAGGGGAACTGAGGACCGGCGCGATCAGCGGCGGTCGGCGTCGGTCAGCCCTGTCACCCGCCGGGGCGTGCGGCCACCTCGGCGTAGCGCAGGTTCACCGCTGCCTCGTGGCCGGGCAGCGTGACGTCGGCGAGCAGGTCGACGTCCCAGCCGATGTTGACCGGCTCCTCGGTGTACTCCAGGTAGGTCTGGACGTACTCGGACCGGTCGATTGCTGACTGGAGCGCGACCGGGTTGCCGACGGCGACGATCTCGTACGGCGGGGAGTAGGGCACGCCGTGCAGCACGACGGTGTTGCCGACGCACTTGATGCCGGTGGTGGAGATCAGCCGAACACCCTGCAGCGTGATGCCTTCCGCGCCGCCCGCCCACAGGGCGTTGACCACGGCCTGCAGGTCCTGCTGGTGCACGACCATCGCATTGACGTCGAAGCCCTCCGGCACCGGCTGGTCGGCGGGGGCGTCGTCGAGGGTGACCTTGAGGGCAGACCCGCTGACGGGCAGCATGCCGGCCGGTCCGCGCAGGTCGTCGGCCCGATCCTGGAGCCGCTCGATCGCCTTGGTGTCGACCCGGGCGGTGAGCGTGTCGATCTGGTCCTCGAGCTGACCCGCCCGCTGCTGCAGCCGGTCCACCCGGTTGCTCTCGCTCTGCACCAGCTCGGCGAGGCTGGCCGGGCGCTGCGGCCGCAGGTCGAACCCGTTCGACGCCTCCGCGCTGGTCACGAACAGGAAGCCGGCCGCCGCGAAGACCGCGGGGACGACCATCCGCCAGCCCACGCCGGGGCGGTTGGAGGCACCGGCGCGGGCGAGGTGCCCCAGGCGCGCGGTGAACCGCTGCCGGGAGTCCCGGTGCGCGTGCCCGTGACGAGGTGGCTCCCCGTGGCGGCGTTCGCCGCCGGGGGCACCCTGCGGGTCGGCGTGCGGGTCGGCCTGGGGGTCGGTCACCGAGGTCCTTCGTGTGGCGGCGCGGCGGACGTTGACTACGCTAGCCGATGAACCCAGGCCGGCAGCCCGACCGCCTGGTGCCCTGCGCAGGCTCTGCGCCTGACCGCCAGCAAGCAACCGATCGAGGAGCTACCGGTGCCGGAGTCGCGTTCGCGCAAGAAGGCCAAGAGCCAGACCAAGCCCCCCACCCCCGGTGGGCCGTCCCGCGCCGGCAAGCCCGGCGGCGGCCGGTGGGTCGCACCGACGATGATCACGCTGCTGATCGTCGGGCTGCTGTGGATCGTCGTCTTCTACCTCGCCGGCACCGACATCCCAATCATGTCCGACCTGGGCTACTGGAACCTCGGCATCGGCATGGGCCTGATCCTGCTCGGCCTCATCACCGCGATGAAGTGGGAGTAGGCCTTTCTCCACCGGGTGTTCCACACCTGTGATTACACGGATGTGTTTCTCCACACTGTGGACAAGTGTTGTGGACAACCCGGTGCCGTCCGTGTGGAGGACCCACGGGACGTCGCTGTGGACAACCCCGGGGGGCTGTGGATCGAGGGCTCGATACCGGTCTCTAGGGTCTGCACTAGACGGGCGTAGCGCGACCTAGCCCATTCCCGGGGTCAGGCGCCGCCCAGCACCGCCGTGCGTACGACGATCAGCAGCACGCAGAGCACGAACACCGCGCCGAACACCGCCACGTGCACCACCGTACGCAGCCGCCGCGGTGCCCACGCCAGGGTCGCGCCGAGCGCGAGCCCACCGACGAGCCCGCCGAGGTGGCCCTGCCAGGAGATGTTCGGCGCGAGGAAGGTGAAGACCAGGTTGATGCCGAGCAGGGCGAGCAGCCAGCTGGCGTCGTACCCACGCCGCACCGACACCACCAGCGCGGCGCCGAGCAGGCCGAACACCGCACCGGAGGCACCCAGCGTCGGCGTCCCGGGACTGGACAGCCAGTGCACCGCCACCGAGCCGGCCAGCCCGCTGAGCAGGTACAGCGCGAGGAACCTCCCCCGGCCCAGCAGGCGTTCGAGACCCGGCCCGAAGATCCACAGCGCGAACATGTTGAAGAACAGGTGCAGCAGGTCGACGTGCACGAACGTCGACGTGAGCAGCCGCCACCACTGACCATCGGCGACACCGGCGGGGAACATCACCGTCTCCAGCAGCAGTCGGCTCCCCCGGCCACCGGTGACCTGGATCAGCAGGTACATCGCGACGTTAAGCCCGATCAGCACCAGCGTGACGATGTTGTCGGTGCTGCGGAGCGCGCCGCCGTACGCCGTACGCGCCTTGGCCTGCGACGCCCGCCCCTCGGCGACGCAGGTGGGGCAGTGGAAGCCCACCGCGGCCTGGTTCATGCACTCGGGGCAGATCGGCCGACCGCAGCGCTGGCAGGAGATGTAGGTCTCGCGGTCGGGGTGGCGGTAGCAGTGCGGGACCTCGCGCGAACCCGGCCGGGGCTCGGGGGGTTGCGGACTGCCGCTCCCGGTCACGCCACCGCTCATCGTCGGCCCCTCGTGCTCTGCGGGTTCAGCGCTTGGTGATCTCGACGGTCTCGATCACGACCGGGTCGAGCGGCTTGTCGCGCGGGTCGGTGTCGGTCGTGGCGATCGCGTCGACCACCTGCCGGCTCTCCGCGCCGTCGACCTCGCCGAAGATCGTGTGCCGGCGGTTGAGGTGCGGCGTGGGGCCGACGGTGATGAAGAACTGCGACCCGTTGGTGTTCGGGCCGGCGTTGGCCATCGCGAGCAGGTACGGCCGGTCGAACTGCAGCTCGGGGTGGAACTCGTCCTTGAAGTCGTAGCCGGGGCCTCCGGTGCCGGTGCCCAGCGGGCAGCCGCCCTGGATCATGAACCCCTCGATGATCCGGTGGAAGGCGAGGCCGTCGTAGAAGCGCTCGCTGGACTTCTTCCCGGTCTGGGGGTCGGTCCACTCCTGGGTGCCCTCGGCGAGGCCGACGAAGTTGCGCACGGTCGTGGGCGCATGGTTCGGGAACAGCTTGATGACGACGTCGCCCTTGTTGGTCTTCAGGGTCGCGTAGAGGTCCTCCGCCACGTGTACTGCCCTTCGTCTCGGGTACGACGCTGCCTTGACACGGCGTACCGGGGATGTGTCGCTGCCCGCGTGCTGGAAGCGATGCCGCCGACGGCGGCGGCAGCGGTTCCATCCTGACACGGCGCGCCAACCGCCGGTTGCGCACGGGGGTGGCCGACCGGTTGGGTGGGTCAGCAGGCAAGATTCGGGTAAGGCACCCGCAACAACGCAATCGAGTAGTCGACAAGCCAGCCGCGACCGCCGTGGCGAGAAGGGGAAACCATGCACAGGCGCGCGAAGCAGCCCCGCGCGAAGGAGTTCGCGGACAAGGCACGGGGCACTCTGGGCCCAGCGGCAGAGCAGGCCAAGGACAAGCTCCAACCCCAGATCGACCAGGCCCGCAAGCAGATGGCTCCCCACGTGAAGCAGGCCCGCAAGCAGATGGAGCCGCATCTGAAGCAGGCGCGCAAGAACGTCGAGCCGCGCGTCCAGCAGGCCCGTGAGCACCTGCAGCCGTACGTCGACGAGGCCGCAACGCGGTTGGCGCCGTACGTCGACGAGGCCCGCCAGCAGGCCAACACGAAGTGGATCCCGGCCGCCGAGGAGGCCGCGCACAAGGCCCAGGAGCGGTTCCACGACGACGTCGTCCCGAGCCTGACCGCAGCGGTCGCCGCGGCGACGGCCGCCTCCGAGCCGTACCGCGAGGAGGCCAAGAAGCGGTCAGCCGCGACGCTGGCCGCGGTGAAGGGTGAGATCGAACCGCCGAAGAAGTCGCACAAGCTGCGCAACCTGCTGGTGCTGCTCGGACTCGGCGGGATCGCCTTCTTCGTGACCAAGAAGCTCACCAGCGACGACGACGCGGCGTGGCAGACGTCCTACACGCCGACTCCTCCGCAGCCGGCGGCCGCACCGCCGCGGCCGACCGCGGTCCCCGACCCGGAGAACCACGACGCGGCGGCGGCCGCACCCGACGAGGCGCTCGCCGACGCCGGGGAGGCACCGCACGCGCCGACCAACCCGGACGCGCCGCTGGAGAACCGCAACCTCAGCTGACGCCTTCGGCACGGCGAGCACCGCGGGCAGAGAGCGAGGATCTGGCGCCTCACCACCAACCGCGTGGTGAGGCGCCAATTCTTTTGCGCCACGGAGACGGTGAGGTCAGCGGCGAGCCTCGATCCACTCGTCGATGTGCTCCCACCAGGAGAACAGCCAGTCGATCTGCGCCTCGCGGCCCTCCGGGATCTCCGACCGGTCCACCCGCCACCACTGCATGGTGATGGTCTTGTCCATCGGCAGCTCCCGCCAGATGTCGGCGACGGTGAGCATGTGGTCGAGCCCGGTGTGCGCCACCATGAGCACGTCGGCCTCCGGCGGAGCCGCCTCGAGGGCGGCCAGCACGCCACCCGGCCGAGGCGCGAGCACGTGCCGCAGCCTCTCCGCCCGCAGCGCCATCGCCTCGTGCCCGCGCCGACGCAGCGACTCGATCGCGCGTGCCCGCCGGCGCGGCGTGAAGTTGCCGCCCTCGGGGAAGATCACGAATGCGTCGTTGCTGTCCAGGCCGGCCGCCAGGTCGGCGATCCCGCGCTCGATCGCTTCCCCACCGGCACCGGGCGTCGGTGAGATGAACCGGCTCGGGAGCCGGTTCAGGATGACGTCGACGGCCGGGTCCCACGCGAGCGTGTCCTTGAGTACGACGCGGGGCTCGCGCCGGTACCAGTTCATCAGCGCCTGGAGGAGGATGAACGAGTCACCGGGTCCGGCGTGCCGGCAGCACACGAGCAGCGGCTCACCGGGGAACGCGTCCGGCGTCGGGCCGTCGGTGTCGATGGACAGCCGCAGCACCCTGCGGGCCTCGCGGAACATCAGCCTCAGGTAGGCCTCGACGATGTCGTAGTGGATCCGCTCGAAGAACGGTGTGCGGATCCGCCACCCGAAGCCCGACGCGATCCACAGTCCGAAGAGCTCGAGCAGCATCAGGCTCTCCAGCACCAGGTGCAGCACCGCGACCCACAGCACCCGCAACGGCCGCAGCCGCCCGCTCACCACCGGCGACATGAAGGCCGCCAGCAGCAGCCACAGCGGGATCGTGGTGACCAGCACGAACGTCAGCGCGACCACCGCCGGTGCCAGCACCAACCGGCGGAACCAGTGGAACCCGGTCTTCACGCGACCAGCCTCCCGGAAGTCCGGCGCGTCACGGGGGAGGAGAGGGTCACGGGCGCTCCGCCGCGTCGCGCAGGTAGGCCAGGGAGGCCTCGTAGGAGCGGT
>DATABY010000200.1:0-20505 GCA_036259355.1 Nocardioidaceae bacterium | reverse complement strand
CTGGTGAGCCGCAACGACGCCGGTGAACAGGCCAACGAGGAGAGCGACGCAGGCCCGGTCAGCAACGACGGTCGCTTCGTGGCCTTCGAATCTCGAGGGACCAACCTCGACGGTCCCGCAGAGTTCGGGGACCACGTCTACCTGCGCGACGTGCAGGCGGGCTCGACCCGGGTGGTCAGCGTGGCACCTGGCGGAGGTGAGTTCGGGGCGGAGAGCTTCGCTCCGGCGATGACGCCGGACGGGCGGGTCGTCTCCTTCTACGTCGAGTTTCTCGACACGTTCGTGCGGGACATGCGGCCGGCTGCCGACCTGGCGGTGTCCATGAGCGACTCACCGGACCCTGTCGTCGAGCGCGATCAGGTGACCTACACGGTCACCGTGGACAACCTCGGGCCGGGTAGCGCCACGAGCCCGACGCTGGTCGACACGCTGCCCGCCGACCCGACTTTCGTCTCCGCGACGACCGACGATGGAAACTGCGTGCGCGATGTCAACAGCAACAGCGGCGGCGTGCTTACCTGCGCCCTGGGCCCCCTCGCCGAGGGGGAGCAGGCGACGGTCACGATCGTCCTGGAGCCCAGGGGTGCGGGAGCCATCGGCAACACCGCGACGGTTCGGGCGGGCGAGCCCGACACCGACACGGTGAACAACAGCGCCACCCAGGTCACCACGGTGACGCCGCGGTAGCAGCACCGCTACGCGTGTGCCGGCGACGCGTGATATCACGTCGCCGGCACACGGTGTCTCGACAGGACTCGGTCCTCAGTGGGCGGCGCCACGCTTGCGAGCCGACTCGATGCCGGCGACACGCCCCCTTCGCTGTCCCACGGTCACCCCGGCCGCCGAACAAAGCGCAGCAGGCGGTACTCGAGCAGACCCGCGCGGTGACAGCGCTGCAGGGCGTCGCCGCCGACCAGCGACTCGGCCCACACCGAGCGGTCGCGGACACGGCGGAGCACCGGCTGGACGGCGCGGACGAACCGGTCGCGCGGCCGCCCCAGTCGCTGCAGCGGCGAGAGGTCGCGAGAGGCGACCAGATCCAGGCCGGCGTCGGCGGCCGTAGCGGTGAGCTCGGAGACCGAGAGCAGCGCCGCGGTGTGCCACCCTCTCCGAAAGTCGTCCAGCCGGGGATCGGCCGGGTCTCCGACTCGTACGTCGTCGACGACGACGAGCGCGCCTCCGGGGCGCAGTGCGCGCGCGGCGTTGCGGAAGAACGCCGAGGCCGGGTCGGCGTGAACGAACGACTCGATCGCGAACGCGAGGTCGAAGCCGGCGAGATCCTCCGGCAGCGCTGTGAAGTCGGCCACCGCGAACCGGACACGTCCCCGCAGCGGCTCGCCCCGGCTGGCGAACCGCTCGGCCAGGCGAATCTGCGTGGGGCTGATCGACACCCCGGCCACGTCCACCGGCCGTCGCTGCGCGAGGTACAGCGCGGCGGTACCCACCCCGCAGCCCAGGTCGAGCACGCGTCGGTCGTTCGCGCCGAGCTCGTCGAGCACCAGGGCGTGGATGTGGTGCACTGCCTCGGCACGCGTCGTGACGCCGGGTCCCCACAGCTCGCGGTGGATGGCCCGCTCGCTGCCGGTGACCAGGAACTTCCAGGTGTTCGCGTCGTAGTAGCGGCGGACGCGCGCCCCAGCGGTCACAGCTCCTCGAGGTAACGACGCTCCAAGGTCACCGCCACGTCACCCCCATCGCGCCCTCCCGTCGCCGCCGTTGAGTCCGGGATGTCTTCGGCACCCTATCGCTGGCAACAGCGAGTCGCCTCGTCGCTGCGCGTACCCTCACCACGTGTCCTTCGCCTCGTCGGCAGAACTCCTCGTGCTGCATGCGGTACGCATCAAGGGCTTGGTGGACGAGGGTGCGGTGTCCCGGCGCTACTCCCTGGGCCGCGCGGAGGTTGAGGATCTCCTCCTGGACTACGAGGCATCGGGGCTGATCCAGCGGGTGGAGTTCGCCGATGTTCGTGGCTGGTCCCTCACTGAGGCAGGTCGCAGCGAGGGCCATCGCCTCCTTGCCGCGGAGCTGGAGGAGGCGGCCGCCCGGGAAGTCGTGGCCGACTCGCACGCGGCGTTCGTCCAGCTCAACGCCCGACTGCTCGAGGCGATCACCCGTTGGCAGATCCGCCCGAGGCGTGGGGCCTCCATGGCATCCAACGACCACAGTGACTGGCGATGGGACGAACGCGTGCTCCACACCCTGACCGGTCTGGCACGCAGGCTACGGCCGATCGAGGAGCAGGTGTCGGGGGCGCTGACCCGATTCGAGGGGTACGCCGATCGCTTCGATGCCGCGCTGGCCAGAGTCAACCAGGGTGAGCCGACGTGGGTGGACGAGCCGAGGATCGACTCGTGCCACACGGTCTGGTTCGAGGTGCACGAGGACCTGCTGGCCACGTTGGGTCTCACCCGAGGCGCCGACGTCTGACCCGCGTTCCCGGAAGGCAGACGTCTCGGCCAAGGCCCTGACAGCCCGGATTGGCGCCCGTTCCTCAGTCCTCAGGGCCGACGTGGGTATCGACCAGGAAGGCGCGCCAGGCGCCGTTGTAACGCATGAAGCGGGTCGTGAGTGTGCCGTGCCCGGCCCGCGGCGTGCACATCGCGTACAGGCGCTCCTGGTACGAACTGGCTCCGGAGCCCCACCGTCGCATGCTGGTCTGGGCCCCGTCGCCGGCCACTGTGCGGACGTAGGAGAGGCGCTGCCCGACACTCATGCGCGCGTAGGCGTTGCTGCTGACGCAGCTCGAGCCGCCGCCCGCGGCGGATCCGGCGGCGGTCGGTCCGGCGAACGCCGGCGACGCGGGCACCGTCGCCACCGCGACGAGCAGGGCGGCGCAGCGCAAGGTGTTCTTCATGGTGGTGTCTCCTCGTCTGCGCCCGAGCCGCCCGTTCGGCGCCCTCGTTGGTCAGGCTGGTACCGCCCATCACTAGCCGCAAGGCGGTCAACCGTCGCGGGACCAGCCTCGGGACCAGTCCACCCCAAACGCTCTGCGAGCCTTGTCCGGAGCGGACAGTGCCGGGCGGCCGGTCCGGCGCGCGGCGGCTCAGGACACGGTGAAGACCACCACGTTGGAGCCCTTGCCCGACGTCGGGTCCACGACCCTGAACCGGTTCGGCCCGGGCTGCCCACTGGCGACGTAGGTGCTGAAGGAGCCTCCGTCCACCGTGGCCGAGGTGGGGAAGGCCGCCCACGAGCCGCCCTCGCGCCGTTGCACCTGCAGCGTGGTGCCGTTCCCGCCGGGGTAGCGTCCGCTGAGGGTCACGCGGCCGTAGCTGCCCACGCTGCTCGCGCTCGCACGCAGCGTGATGCCCTGGTCGCGTTGCGGCCGCCGGGTCCTGCTCGGGCTCGGTTCGCGGGAGGGCCTGGGTTTGGTGCGGTCCGCCGGCCGGGTGCCGGAAGAGGGCGACGCGGACTCCTGGCGCGTGGGGGTCGGCGAGAGCGACGGGCTCGGCAGCGAGTCCTCCGCGTCGGGCTCCGCTTCGGCCACCGTGGGCTCCGGGCTGTCCTCGGGCACCAGGCCGGACATGTACACCGCACCGGCGGTGAAGATGCCGATGACCAGTCCGATCGCGGCCGCGATCCCTGCCACGATCAGGGCAGCCCGGATGGCCCTACGGCGGAAGTCATCCTGGTCCGGGGTCATGGGGTGCGCCCTCCTCCGGCGTGCTCGTCGGAGCCATATCCTGCCAGCCTTCCCCGAACCGGCCCCAATCAGTCGCTTCCGAAGCCCAGCCTGAAGACCTCGAACGCTGCAGCGTACGTCGTACCCAGCCGGGCGCCCGCCGGCCGGGTGACACCCTCCAGGAACTCCTCGGCGTCGATGTGCCAGCCCAGCCCGCCCAGGTACGCCTCGTGCGCCTGCAGCGACTCCACGCCCCGGCCGAAGGTGGCCGTGACGTCGACGGCGTGCCGGGACGACGGGGACCCCGCCGCCCACACCTCGCGTACGCCGCCCCACGGCTCCAGCCCGTCGGACACCTGCTCGGGGAACACCCAGCGGTTGCCGGCGTCGCGCACGGCGTCCAGCGTGGCCCGGCCGGTCGCGATGTGGTCGGCCTGGTTCAGGGCGGAGGCGCCGTCCCAGGTGTCGCGGAAGTTGTTGGTGACCACGATCTCGGGGCGATGCCGGCGTACGGCGGCGGCGATCGCGCGACGCATCGGCACGCCGTACTCCAGGATGCCGTCCGGCAGCCCCAGGAACTCGACCTCGTCCACGCCCACGAGGGCTGCCGAGGTGCGCTGCTCGGCCTCGCGGACCCGGCGGCACTCCTCCGGCGCCATGCCGTCGATCCCGGCCTCGCCACTGGTGAGCAGGCAGTAGACCACCTGCTTGCCGGCGTCGGTCCAGCGGGCGATGGCGGCGGCCGTGCCGAACTCGAGGTCGTCGGGGTGGGCCACCACGGCGAGTGCGCGCTGCCACCGCTCGTCGACGGCGGTGAGCGAGGGAGGAGCGGAGGGCGTCACCCGCTCAGGATGTCATCCGCCGACACGCCGGTCCCCGTGGGGTTCAAGGTCCTGCTGGTGTAGATGTGGCGCATCGTGCACAATGGGACACCGAGTTCTGGTGGGTTGTGACTGGGCCCGCCACCGGACCGCTCCGCCGCATGTCGAGGCCGCTGGGGAAGGCGAACCTCGAGCCTTGGAGGAGGGGTCCTGGTGACCAGTCGTGTGGCAACCCGGGGAGTGCTGTTCGTGCACTCCGCACCGTCGGCGCTGTGCCCGCATGTGGAATGGGCCGTGGCCGGCGTTTTCGGCGCGCCCGTAAGCCTGTCCTGGATTCCCCAGCCGGCGGCGTCCGGCACCTACCGCGCGGAGTTCTCCTGGCAGGGTGACGCCGGTACGGCGGCGCGCGTCGCGTCGGCGCTGCGCGGATGGAACCAGCTGCGGTTCGAGATCACCGAGGAGCCCAGTGCAGGCAGCGAGGGGGCGCGCTACTCCTACACCCCGGCGCTGGGGGTGTTCCACGCGGTGACCGGCGTCCACGGCGACATCATGATCCCCGAGGACCGGCTGAAGGGTGTGCTCGAGAAGGCGGCCCAGGGCGAGACCACGCTCGAGATCGAGCTCGAGATCATGCTGGGCCGCCCGTGGGACGACGAGCTGGAGACCTTCCGCCACGCGGGTGAGGGTGCGCCCGTCCGCTGGCTGCACCAGGTGGTCTGACCCACACCTCGACGCCCCGGTTGTGGTGGTTCGCCCCATTGCGGCGGGCAGGAGGTTCGCCAAGCATGGGCCTGCACCGACCCTGGAGGAGAGCCCATGCGACCCCCCGTCCGGCGGATCGCGGCTGCGATCGCGGCATCGGTCCCGATCCTGGCGCTGCCCGTCGCCGCCTCGTCCGCGACCGTCTCCTCCGGCGGCGTGGGCACCACCTCAGACCGCCCGGCCGACCGCCACTGCGCGCGGATGCAGCAGACCCGCGTCAAGGGCGCGGAGAAGCAGGTCAAGGCGTGCCTGGACGACCTGACGACCGCCGGCACCGTTGCCAGCGGGCACACCGACCCCAACGACTGGGCGGGGCTGCACGCACCGGGCACCGAGAACCCCTCCGGCGTGCCGGGCATCCAGATCGACGGCTACTTCCCGGACACCTCGACGTTCAACCAGCACCACGGCTGGGACCACGACTCCCAGTTCGTGCTGCGGCTGCCCGACGACTGGAACGGCGGTCTGGTGGTCAGCGGGGCTCCCGGCGTGCGCACCCAGTACGCCAACGACTTCATCATCGGCGACTGGGTGCTGGCCCGCGGCTACGCGTTCGCCTCCACCGACAAGGGCAACAGCAGCTCGTCGTTCTACACCGACGGGAACCGTCCCGGTGACGCCATCGCAGAGTGGCACCGCCGCGTCTCCGAGTTGGCCGTGGCGGCCAAGCACGCGGTGAAGACGCGGTACCGGCAGGAGCCGCAGCGCACGTACATGTTCGGGATCTCCAACGGCGGCTACCTGACCCGATGGCAGCTGGAGAACCGCCCGGACCTCTTCGACGGCGGCGTCGACTGGGAGGGCACGCTGTTCACCGCCCCGGGCCCACACCTGCTCACCTACCTGCCGGCGGCGCTCGAGCACTACCCGGCCTACGCCGCGACCGGAGACGACGCCGCGCACGACGCGATGATCGCGGCCGGCTTCCAGCCGGGCTCGGAGTTCCTCTGGCCGTACCACTACTCGGTCTACTGGGACCTCACCCAGCGCATCTACCGTGAGGAGCTCGACCCGGCGTACGACGGCGACCTGCAGGCCGGCATCCCGTTCTGCCAGAGCGGTACGCCGAACTGCGACGCCGACTACGACTACGCCGCCCGGCCGGAGGCGGTGCACGAGGCGATGCGTCGCGTGTCGCTGGACGGCGACCTCGAGCGGCCGATGCTGACGCTGCACGGCACGAGGGACGCGCTGCTGCCGATCCGCACCGACTCGGACGTGTACGACGCGATGATCGACCGTGCCGGCGCCTCGGACCTGCACCGCTACTACCGGGTCGAGGACGGCACCCACGTGGACAGCCTCTACGCGACCTACCCGGACCGGCTCCGTCCGCTGCTCCCGTGCGCCCGCGAGGCCTTCGCGGCACTCGAGGGATGGGTGGAGAACGGCGCCGAGCCGCCGGCCGACGCCACGATCGCGCGCCCGCGCAGCGGCGACCTGGTGAACACCTGCGCGCTGCGCTGACGCCCCGCACGGTGCCGGTGGGGCCCCGCACAACGAACACGGAACAGCGCAGGGGTCCCCTGCAACGAACCTAGCGTTGCGGGGGACCCCTGCGACGAAGGGGCTTCGTAGCAATGTGCCCCAGTCGGGGCGTGGGTCAGACCGAGCGGAAGGCCAGGGCGACGTTGTGCCCGCCGAAGCCGAAGGAGTTGTTCAGCGCCGCGATCGCGCCGTCCGGCAGCTTGCGCTGCTCGCGCGCGACGTCGAGCTTCACCTCTTCGTCGAGGTTGTCCAGGTTGATCGTCGGCGGCACGAGGCGGTGGTGCAGCGCGAGCACCGTGGCCATCGACTCCAGGGCGCCCGCGGCGCCCAGCAGGTGCCCGGTCATCGACTTCGTCGAGGTGAGCACGACGCCCTGCGCCGCGTCGCCGAGGACCTGCTCGATGGCCTTGATCTCCGCCACGTCACCGAGCGGTGTCGAGGTCGCGTGCGCGTTGATGTGGAGAACCTCGTCGGGCTGCATCTGCGACTCGCGCAGCGCCATCTTCATCGCTCGCGTCGCGCCCAGGCCCTCCGGGTGCGGCTGAGCGATGTCGTGGGAGTCGGCGGTGATGCCGGCGCCGGCCACCTCGGCGTACACCTTGGCGCCACGCCGCTCGGCGTGCTCGGCCGACTCGATCACGAGCACGGTCGCGCCCTCGCCGAGCACGAACCCGTCGCGGTCACGGTCCCACGGGCGCGAGGCCGCGGCCGGGTCGTCGTTGCGCCTCGACAGCGCCATCATCTGCCCGAACGCCGCCATCGGCAGCGGGTGGATGGCGGCCTCGGTTCCGCCGACCACGACCACGTCGGCGCGTCCGAGCCGGATCATGTCGATGCCCTGCGCGATCGCCTCGTTGCCCGAGGCGCACGCGGACACCGGGGTGTGCACACCGGCGCGCGCGCCGATCGCCAGCCCGACGCTGGCGGCCGGCCCGTTGGGCATCAGCATCGGGATCGCCAGCGGCGACACCCGCCGCGGTCCCTTCTCCTTGAGCGAGTCGTAGTTGTTCAGCAGCGTGGTGACGCCCCCGATCCCGGACGCGATCGCCACGCCGAGGCGCTCGGTGTCGACGTCGGCGTCGGCGAGGCCGCAGTCGGCCCAGGCCTCCCGTGCGGCCACGACCGCGAACTGGCCGGAGCGGTCCAGCCGCCGGGCCTTGACACGCTCGAGCACCTCGCTGGGGTCGACCGCCACCCTGGCGGCGACCCGGGCGTTCAGCTCCTGCGCCCACTCGTCGGTGAGCGTCTCCGCCCCCGAGGTTCCCGCCAGCATGGCGTCCCAGGTGGACGGCGCATCCCCGCCCACCGGGGTGGTCGCACCGAGGCCGGTCACGACGACGCGGGTGCTACTCATCTGCTCTGTCACCTTCTCTTGTTCGGGCTCTGCTCAAGGATGGGGCCGCGCTGCGCCGCCGACCGGCGCCCAGGGGCGCGCGGCGGCGGACGCAAGGCGCGAAGTGCGACTCAGGCCCCGGCGCGCTCGATGAAGGCCACGGCGTCGCCGACGGTCCGGAGGTTCTTGACCTCCTCGTCGGGGATCTTGACGTCGAACTTCTCCTCGGCGGCGACGACCACCTCGACCATCGACAGCGAGTCGACGTCGAGGTCGTCGACGAAGGACTTGTCCATCTGGACGTCCTCAGCCGGGATGCCGGCGACCTCGTTCACGATCTCGGCGAGGTTGGAACGGATCTCCTCGGTGGTGGCCATGTGCTCCTCCGTAGCGGTGCGGGTGTTGTCTGCTGTCGGTCTGCTTTCGTCCGCCGGAGCGGACATCCCCGCGTCATAGTCGATCGTGCGCGGGGAAACTCGGGTGCTCAGGTCGTCACGGGATCGTGACCACCTGAGCGGCGTAGGCCAGGCCGGCGCCGAACGCGATCAACAGCGCGGTGTCGCCGCTCTTGACCTCGCCGTCACGGATCATCCGGTCCATCGCCAGTGGGATGGAGGCCGCGGACGTGTTGCCCTGGTAGGCGATGTCGCGCGCGACCTTGACCGTGTCGGGGAGCTTCAGGGCCCGCGCCATCGCGTCGGTGATACGCATGTTGGCCTGGTGCGGGATGAACGCGTCGAGCTCGTCGACGGTGATGCCGGCCCGGTCCAGCGCCTCACGCGCGGTCTTCGCCATCTCGTACGACGCCCAGCGGAAGACCGGGTTGCCCTGCATCCGCAGATGCGGCATCGCGGGCACGTCGGCCCCGATGACGTCGATCCAGGACTCCTTCTGCGCGATCAGGTCGTACTTGTCGCCGTCGGAGCCCCACACGACCGGCCCGATGCCGTTCTCCTCGGCCGGGCCGATCACCGCCGCACCGGCGCCGTCGGCGAAGATGAACGCCGTGCTCCGGTCCGTGCGGTCGGTGATGTCGGACAGCCGCTCCACCCCGATCGCCAGCACGTACTTCGCCGTACCCGTACGGACCATGTCGGAACCGAGCGCGACCCCGTGGCAGAACCCGGCGCACGCCGCGGAGATGTCGAACGCCGCGGCAGGGGTGGCGCCGAGCTCGTCGGTGATCATCGTGGCCACCGCGGGTGTCTGCCACAGGTGGGACACCGTCGCCACGATGACGCACCCGATCTGCTGAGGGTGGACGTCGGCGCTCTCCAGCGCCGCGCGGGCTGCACTGACCGACATCGCCTGCACGGTCTCGTGCGGCTCGGCGAACCTGCGCTCGATGATCCCCGAACGGGCGCGGATCCACTCGTCGCTGGAGTCGATGTACTGGCAGACATCCTCGTTGGTCACCACCCGGCTGGCGCGGTAGGCCCCGACGCCCATGAGCCGGGCGTTCGCGGCTCCGGTGGTGTACTCCAGCTGCTTCATGCCTGTCCTTCCGGGTGCAGACGGACCAGCGGCTGGCCCGGGGAGACCAGATCGCCGTCCTCGACCAGCCACTCGACGACGCTGCCGCCGTGCGGTGCGACGCCCGGCAGCGAGTCACGGAGGCTGTGGACCTCACCCACCCCCGTACCCGGATCGATGCTGCTGCCTACATCCGGCCGGTCCTTGGCGTGGAATGTGCCCTTGGCGGGGGACACCAGCAGCTGCGACGTCGGCGAGGTGTCCAGCGGGGACGCCGTGCCGTGCTTGTCCACGAACGCCCGGGCGTCCTCCAGCTGGTCCGGCGTCTTCAGCGCGAGCGTCTCGACGCCCTTCAGCCCGCGCTTGGCGATGCCGGTCAGCGTCCCGGCAGGGGGCAGCTCGAGGAGGCCGGTGACGCCGAGGTCGGCCATCGTCTGCATGCACAGGTCCCAGCGCACCGGAGAGCTCACCTGGCGGACCAGGCGCTGCAGCACCTCCGGGCCGTGGTGCACCACCTGGCCGTCGCGGTTGCTGAGCAGGCGGGTGCGGGGGTCGTGGGTGGAGATCGCGCGGGCGTACCGCGTGAGCGTGTCCACGGCGCTGCCCATGTGGTCGGTGTGGAAGGCGCCGGCCACCTCCAGCGCCTTGACCCGCGCCTTCTCCGGCGGGTCCTCCTCGAGCGCTGCGAGCTCGTCCCGCGTGCCCGCGGCCACCACCTGGCCCGGCCCGTTGTCGTTGGCCGCGGTGAGGCCGTGCTGCTCGAGCTTGGCCAGCACCGCGTCGCGGTCGCCACCGAGTACGGCGGCCATGCCGGTGGGGGTTCGGGCGGCGGCCTCGGCCATCGTGCGACCACGCTCGCGGACGAACACCATCGCCTGCTCGGCGGTGATCACGCGCGCTCCGGCCGCTGCGGTGATCTCACCGACGCTGTGCCCGGCGACCGCGCCCACCCGGCCGAAGGCGTCGGCCGGGTGCGGGAACAGCGACAGAGCGGCGAGCATCCCGGAAGCGACCAGCAGCGGCTGCGCGACCGCGGTGTCACGGATGGTGTCCGCGTCGGCCTCGGTGCCGTAATGGGCCAGGTCGAGACCGGACACTGCCGACAGCCAGTTCAGCCGGTCGGCGAACGCCTCGTCCTCCAACCACGGTGCGAGGAACCCCGGGGCCTGCGCCCCCTGTCCCGGTGCGACGACGACTAGCACTCCAGCTCCCTGCTCGACACGACTACGACAAACACCCGTCTACCATGCCCTGTCGGATGTGCACAGTGCGCGCCCAACCGGGACGAAATCTCGGTGGCCAAGTTGTAGGAACCCTACAATTCAGGTTGCGGGGAGGTCTCGGTCGCGAGGAGCCGGCCGAGGGTCAGGGCCAACCGCAGCGTGTACGCGTGTCGCGCGGTCGTGGGCGTCAGCCCGGTCAGGTCCGCGGCCCGCCGGAGCCGGTAGCGCACCGTGTTGGGATGCACGTAGAGGTGCCGTGCGGTCGCCTCGATGGAGCCACCCTCCTCCAGGAAGGCGGCCACCGTGTCCAGCAGCACGGCGCCCCCGCTGGCCAGCGGGGTGTAGACGTCGGTGACCAGGCGGCGGCGTGCGTGCCCGTCTCCGGCCAGCGCGCGCTCGGGCAGCAGGTCGTCGCTGCACACCGGTCGGGGGGCGTCGGGCCAGCCTTTGGCCGCCCGCAGCCCCGCCACGGCTGCCCGGGCCGACACGTTCGCCACGAGCAGGTCGGGCACCATCGGGCCGACCACGATCGGTCCCGCCCCGAAGAACTCCGCGATGGCCCCGGCCGCCTTGTCGGCGTCGTCGACGCCACCGAGTACGACGACCATACGGTCGCCCTGGATGGCGCACAGGGCGTCCAGGTCGTGCTGGCGGGCCCGCCGCCGGATGGCGTCGACGCGCGGCTCGCCGTCGCGGGGAACGTCCTCGGGGTCCGGCGTGCGGCCGAGCACCACCACGACGCTGCTGTCGGATCGCCATCCCAGCGCGGCGGCCCGCGACCGGACCGCCTCGTCGGCCTCGCCGCGCAGCACCGAGTCGACGACGAGTGCCTCGAGCCGGGCGTCCCACGCTCCGCGCATCTCCGCGGCCCGCGCGTACACCTCCGCAGTGCTGAAGGCGACCTCGCGCGCGTAGCGGGAGATCGCCTCGCGCACCGCCGGCGCGTCCTCGGGGTCGACGATCGCCTCCATCTCCTCCTCGACCACGTCGAACGAGACGCGAACCATCTCGACCGTCTGCTCCAGGTTGATCACTCGGGTGAGCGCCTGGGGCGCGGTGCCGAACACGTTCGCGGTGATCGTGCCCGGGTCGCCCGGGTCGCGGTACCAGTTGATGAAGGCGTTCGTGCCGGCCTGCACGATCAGGCCGATCCAGGACCGGTCCTCGGCGCTGAGCTGGCGGAACCACGGCAGGTCGCGGTCCATGCGCGTCAGCGCAGCCTGGCTGACGTCACCGACCGCGTTCTTGAGTCGGTTGACGACGCTCGCTCGCCTCGGCACAACCCGAGCGTAGCCGGGTGGGCGTCCGTGTCCGGCCCGCGATGCAGCAAGATGCGGGCATGGACCCGGTCGCGGCGCTGAAGGAGATCGCGTACCGGCTCGAACGCGAGCTGGCGCCGACCCACCGGGTGCGCGCGTTCCGCAAGGCGGCGTGGGCGCTGGAGCGGCTGGAGCCGGCCGAGGTCGAGCAGCGGGTCGCCGCCGAGACCCTCACCGAGCTCCCGAACCTCGGCAAGGTCACGTCGCAGGTGGTGGCCGACGCCGTCGCCGGGGACGTGCCGGCGTACCTGCTGAAGCTGCGCGAGCAGGGACCAGCCCGGCTCGTCGAGGGTGGCCAGGCCATGCGCACGCTGATCCGCGGCGACCTGCACACGCACTCGGACTGGTCCGACGGCGGCAGCCCGATCCGGGAGATGGCCGAGGCGGCGATCGACGCCGGCCACGCCTACATCGCGCTGACCGACCACTCGCCGCGGCTCAGGGTGGCCAACGGCCTGTCGGTCGAGCGGCTGCGCGAGCAGCTCGACCTGGTCGCCGCGCTCAACGAGGAGCTCGCGCCGTTCCGCATCCTGACCGGGATCGAGGTCGACATCCTCGAGGACGGCGGGCTCGACCAGCAGGAGGAGATCCTGGAGTCCCTTGACGTGGTGGTCGCCTCCGTGCACTCCAAGCTGCGGATGGATCGCGACGACATGACGCGCCGCATGGTCACCGCCGTCGCCAACCCGCACGTCGACGTGCTCGGGCACTGCACCGGGCGGCTGATCACCGGCGGTCGCGGCACCCGCCCGGAGTCGCAGTTCGACGCCGAGGTGGTGTTCGAGGCCTGCCGGCAGTTCGGGGTGGCGGTGGAGATCAACTCCCGGCCCGAGCGGCGGGACCCGCCGAGCAGGCTCATCAAGCTCGCGTACGAGACCGGGTGCGAGTTCAGCATCGACACCGACGCCCACGCCCCCGGGCAGCTCGACTTCCTCGACTACGGCTGCGCCCGCGCCGTCGAGCTCGGGGTGGACCCGGCTCGGGTGGTGAACACCCGTGACGCGGCCGCGCTGTTCGGCTGAGGCAGTGGGAGAAAGCCGCAAAGACAACGGATTTCGTGGCAACAAGAACGGATTCCGTTGGTGTAACCAGGGATGCAGCGGGGTATGAGGCGGCTCGTGACACAGCACACGTACGACGTGGAGACCGTGGTGGTGCACGGCCACAAGCGGGCCTACGTCAAGGTCGGCCAGGGTCCTGCGCTGCTCCTGCTGCACGGGCTGGGCTGTGACCACCACACCTGGGACCCGGTCCTGACCCAGCTGAGCCGGCACTTCACCGTGATCGCCCCGGACCTGCTCGGGCACGGCCGGTCAGACAAGCCGCGCGGCGACTACAGCGTGGCCGGCAACGCCAACGGCATGCGCGACCTGCTGACGGTGCTGGGCATCGACAAGGTCACCGTCGTCGGGCACAGCCTCGGCGGGGGCGTCGCCATGCAGTTCGCCTACCAGTTCCCCGAGCGGACCGAGCGGCTGTGCCTGGTGGCGCCGGGGGGCATGGGACCGGAGGTCTCAGTGTTGCTGCGGGCGCTGACGCTGCCCGGTGCCGGCCTCGCCGTCGGCGCCCTGACCACCGGCCCGGCCCGCCACCTCGGCCGCAGCGCGCTGCACGCGCTGTCACGCACCCGGCTGGCCTGCTTCCGCGACGCGAGCGAGCTCGGCGACATCTACGCCCGGCTGGCCGACCCGGCCACGCGGACCGCGCTGCGCCACGTCACGCGCGGCGTGATCGACGTCCGCGGCCAGATCGTCACGATGACCGACCGCGCCTACCTCACCGAGCACATGCCGATGTGCGTGGTGTGGGGTGCCGACGACACCATCATCCCGTCCCACCACGCCGACATCGCCCGTCGGCACGCGCCGGCCGCGCGGGTGGAGGTGCTTCCTGACTCCGGGCACTTCCCGCACAAGGACCACCCCGAGCGCTTCGCGGAGATCCTGCGCGACTTCACCACCCAGACTGCACCGGCGACCTACCACCGCGGCCGTTGGCGCGCGGTGCTCCGCCGCGGCCCGGCCGCACCCACGCTAGAAGCGGTGGAGACGGCCTGACGCCTGCGGACGGACGCAGTCCCCTCTGGTGTCCGTCCGCAGGCGAAGGCCACCCGAGCCTGACGAGCTGTCGGAGACCTGCGCCCACGCGCAGCGGGGAGTGGTAACCCTCTTCCGAGGAGTTGCTCAGGCGTCGCCGCCGGACTGCTTGACGTGCCGGACGGCCGTGGGGTCGTCGATCTGGTACTTGTCGAACGCCTCCTTCACGGTCTCCGGCTTGACCTCGCCACGCACGGCCAGCGCCTGCAGGACGCCCACGACCACCGACTGCGCGTCGACGTGGAAGAAGCGGCGCGCCGCCGGGCGGGTGTCGGCGAACCCGAACCCGTCGGTGCCCAGCGAGCTCCAGTCGCCCGGCACCCACTGCGCGATCTGGTCCGGCACCGCGCGCATGAAGTCGCTGACCGCGACGACCGGCCCCTGGGCCTCCTGGAGCTTCTGCGTGACGTACGGCGTCCGCGGCTGCTCACCGGGGTTCAGGAAGTTCCACTCGTCGACCGCCAGCGCCTCACGGGCCAACTCGTTCCACGAGGTCGCCGACCACACGTCGGCGGCGACTCCCCACTCCTCGGACAGCATGCGCTGCGCGTCGAGCGCCCACGGCATCGCGATACCGGACGCCAGCACCTGCGCGCGCGGAGCCTGGTCCCCACCGCCGTTCTCGTGCTCGCGGTAGCGGTAGAGACCCCGCAGCAGCCCGTCGACGTCGAGGTCATCCGGCTCCGGCGGCTGCACGACCGGCTCGTTGTAGACCGTCAGGTAGTAGATGACGTTCTCGCCGTGCTCGTGGTCGTCGGTGGAGCCGTACATCCGCTGCAGGCCATGCTGGGTGATGTGGCTGAGCTCGTACGCCCACGCGGCGTCGTAGTGCACCACGGCCGGGTTGGTGGCCGCGATCAGCGGGGAGTGCCCGTCAGCGTGCTGCAGGCCCTCGCCGGTCAGCGTCGTACGCCCCGCCGTCGCGCCGAGGAGGAACCCGCGCGCGAGCTGGTCGGCCATCGCGTACATCCAGTCGCCGGTGCGCTGGAAGCCGAACATCGAGTAGAAGATGTAGACGGGGATCATCGGCTCGCCGTGCGTGGCGTACGCCGAGCCGGCCGCGATCGTCGACCCCATCGCCCCCAGCTCGCTGATGCCCTCGTGCAGCAGCTGGCCCTGCTGCGACTCCTTGTACGCCAGCAGCAGCTTGCGGTCGACCGAGTCGTAGGTCTGCCCGTGCGGGGAGTACACCTTCTCCTTCGGGAACATCGAGTCCATGCCGAAGGTGCGGTACTCGTCGGGGGCGATCGGCACGATCCGCTTGCCGATCTCGGGATCCTTCACCAGGTCGCGCAGCAGGCGCACGAACGCCATCGTGGTGGCGATCGCCTGCTTGCCCGACCCCTGCTTGAGCTCGGCGTAGACGTCGTCGCCCGGCAGCTTGAGCGGCGCCGGGCGCACCCGGCGCTCCGGGACCGGCCCCCCGAGCTGGCGCCGGCGTTCGCGCATGTACGCGATCTCTTCGTCGTCCGGGCCGGGGTGGTAGAACGGCGCGACGTCGGACTCCTCGATCTGCTTGTCCGTGATCGGCAGGTACAGCCGGTCGCGGAACTTCTTCAGGTCGTCGTTGGTCAGCTTCTTCATCTGGTGGGTGGCGTTGCGGCCCTCGAGGGCGTCGATCGTCCACCCCTTGATGGTCTTGGCCAGGATCACCGTCGGCTGGCCGACGTGCTCGGTCGCCGCCTTGAAGGCGCCGTACACCTTGCGGTAGTCGTGGCCGCCGCGCGGCAGCTTGCGCAGGTCCTCGTCGGACAGGTGCTCGACCATCTTGCGCAGCCGCGGGTCGCCGCCGAAGAAGTGGTCGCGGATGTACTCCCCGGTCTCGACCGAGTAGGTCTGGAACTGCCCGTCGGGCGTGCGGTTCATCTGGTTCACCAGCACGCCGTCGACGTCGCGGGCCAGCAGCTCGTCCCACTCCCGGCCCCACACAACCTTGATGACGTTCCAGCCGGCGCCCCGGAAGTAAGACTCCAGCTCCTGGATGATCTTGCCGTTGCCGCGCACCGGCCCGTCGAGCTGCTGCAGGTTGCAGTTGATCACGAACGTGAGGTTGTCGAGCTCCTCGCGCGCGGCGATGCCGATCGCGCCGAGCGACTCCGGCTCGCCCATCTCGCCGTCGCCGAGGAAGGCCCACACCTGCTGCTGGCTGGTGTCCTTGATGCCGCGGTGGTGCAGGTAGCGGTTGAACCGCGCCTGGTAGATCGAGTTGACCGCCGCCTGGCCCATGGAGACTGTCGGGAACTCCCAGAACTCCGGCATCAGCCGGGGGTGCGGGTACGACGAGAGCCCCCGGCCGGGGCCGCGCGACACGTCCTGCCGGAAGCCCTCGAGGTGGTCCTCGTCGAGCCGGCCCTCGAGGAACGCCCGGGCGTAGATGCCGGGGGCGGCGTGTCCCTGGATGTACACCTGGTCGCCGCCGCCGGGGTGGTCCTTGCCGTGGAAGAAGTGGTTGAAGCCGACCTCGTACAGGCTGGCTGCGGACTGGTAGGTGGCGATGTGCCCACCGACCTCGAGACCCTTGCGGTTGGCCCGCGACACCATGACGGCGGCGTTCCACCGGATGTAGGCCCGGATCCGGCGCTCGATGTGCTCGTCGCCGGGGAACCAGGGCTCGCGCTCGGGCGAGATCGTGTTGATGTAGTCGGTGCTACGCAGCGCCGGTACCCCGACCTGCTTCTCCCGCGCGCGCTCGAGCAGCTTCAGCATGACGAACCGCGCACGGTCCCTGCCGCGCTCGTCGAGCATGGCGTCGAGGGAGGCCAGCCACTCCTGCGTCTCCTCCGGGTCGATGTCCGGGAGCTGGGTGGGCAGTCCCTCGTGGATGACGGCGGGACGCTCGGAGCGGGATGCCACGGCGTTGGGGCGGTCGGATCCGGATGCCACAGGTGTCCTTCCCTCGACGCCGGCCGGGGTCGCCGAACCGGCAAACGTTGGGTCCTTACAGACACGTACCCCGTGCCTGAAACTCCATCCTTGCACTCGAGGCCATATCACTCATCTCTACCGCCGGGTAGCCCCGCGGTGGCCATGGCGGGGCCAGCAGTGTCCTCCACCGGCGCACACGCACTATGGTGTCCGAATCCGGAACCCCCGGCGCTGGCAGCGAGATGACAGAGCCGATGACGGGCGACGACACGGCGAACGGCAAGGAGGCGACGTGAGCGCGACCGCGGGCGACGCGGCTCAGAAGGGGGTGGGCTCTCGCTTGGGCGTCAAGCCCGACATGGTGATCCAGGAGCTCGGTTGGGACGACGACGTCGACGAGGAGCTGCGCGTCGCGATCGAGAACCTCACCGGCAACCAGCTGGTCGACGACGAGCACGGAGACGTGGTCGACGGGGTGCTGCTGTGGTGGCGTGAGGACGACGGTGACTTGGTGGACGGTCTGGTCGACGCGCTGACCGACCTCGTCGACGGCGGGGCGATCTACCTGCTGACGCCGAAGGTCGGCCGGACCGGCCACGTGGACCCGGCCGACATCGCCGACGCCGCACCGACCGCGGGACTGGCCACGACGAGCAGCCTGGCCATCGGCAAGGCGTGGTCAGCCACCAAGCTGGTCGCCCCGAAGTCGCACCAACGACGCTGAGGATCCCGCCATGACCAAAGCCGAGATCGGCCAGCGCGTCTCCGGGTCGCTCCGCACCCTGTCGATGGGGCCGCGGGGCCTGGCCGCGCTCGCCGCCTCCGGCATCATCCAGCCCTACGGTCCCGCGACCCTCGGGCGGCTGGCCCACACCCTGGCGCGGTGGGGATCCGGCCCGGCCGGCGGCTACCGGACGTTGGCGGTGCGCTACCCCGACGAGGTCGGCCTCGTCGACGAGCGCGGGGCCCTGACGTTCGGCGACATCGACCGGCGCAGCAATGCGATCGCCGACTCGCTGGCCGCGCTCGGCGTCCGCGAGGGCGACCACGTCGCGGTCATGTGCCGCAACCACCGCGGCTTCGTCGACGCGACCGTGGGGGCGGGCAAGCTCGGTGCCGACGTCCTCTACCTCAACACCGCCTTCGCCGCCCCGCAGATCGCCGAGGTGCTGCAGCGCGAGGAGCCGCGTGCGGTCGTGTACGACGAGGAGTTCACCGAGCTCATCGACAAGAGCGAGACCGACGCCCTTCGGATCGTCGCCTGGTGCGACAGCGACGAGGTCACGCACGAGACCCTCGACCGGCTGGCCGAGCGGGGCAGCCAGGCCGACCGCCCCGTGCCGGGCCGGCAGGGCCGCACGGTCATCCTCACTTCCGGCACGACCGGCACCCCCAAGGGCGCCACCCGTGGTGAGGGCGGGCAGTTCGGTGCGGCGGTCGCGCTGCTGTCGACGATTCCCCTGCGACACCGGTGGACATGCCATATCGCCGCGCCGCTCTTCCACACCTGGGGCTGGGCGCACATGCAGCTGGGCATGCTGCTGGGCAGCACGATCGTGCTGCGCCGCCGCTTCGACCCGGAGGACTGCCTCGCGGTGACGCAGCAGCACGCGTGCGACTCGCTGGCGGTCATCCCGGTGATGATGCAGCGGATCATGGAGCTGCCCAAGGAGGTCCGTTCGGCGTACACGCTCGACAGCGTCAAGGTGGTCGCGGCCAGCGGGTCGGCGCTGCCCGGCGACCTGGCCGAGTCGTGGATGGACGAGTTCGGCGACACCCTCTACAACATCTACGGCTCGACGGAGGTCGCCTGGGCCACGATCGCCTCGCCAGGCGACCTGCGGCTGGCGCCAGGCACCGCCGGCCGCCCGCCGATGGGCACGGTGGTGCGGCTGTACGACGACGAGGGCAAACCGGTGCCCGAGGGCGAGCCCGGGCGCATCTTCGTCGGCAACTCGATGCTGTTCGAGGGCTACACCGGCGGCGGGTCCAAGGACGAGATCGACGGGCTGATGGCCACCGGCGACATCGGCCGGTTCGACGATCACGGACGGATGTTCATCGAGGGCCGCGACGACGAGATGATCGTCTCCGGCGGCGAGAACGTCTACCCGGCCGAGGTCGAGGACTGCCTGGTGCGCCATCCGGAGGTGGTCGAGGCCGCCGCGATCGGCGTGGAGGACGAGAAGTTCGGCCAGCGGCTGCGCGCGTTCGTCGTCGTCCGCAACCGCGACTCGATCAGTGAGGACGACCTGCGCGAGCACGTGAAGAGCCACCTGGCCCGCTACAAGGTGCCGCGCGACGTCGCGTTCCTCGACGAGCTGCCCCGCAACGCCACCGGCAAGGTGCTCAAGCGTGACCTCGACACCGACTGACACCCCGCGGTTCGTCTGCGGTCATGCGCCGGGACGCTCCCGACCCATCGCCGACGAACCGGCTTCGGGTGGCACGATGTGCGCATGCCGATCGACGTGGGGGCCACCGCCCCCGACTTCGCCCTGAAGGACCAGCACGGGCAGACGGTGTCGCTGGCGGACTACCGCGGTCGTCAGAACGTGTTGCTGGTGTTCTACCCCTGGTCGTTCAGCCGCATCTGCACCGACGAGATGCGTGAGATCCGCGACGCCCTGCCGACGCTGCAGGGCGAGGACTCCGCGGTGCTCGCGGTCTCCTGCGATGCCATGTTCACCCAGCGGGTGTACGCCGAGCACGAGGGCTTGCAGTTCGCGGTGCTGACCGACTTCTGGCCGCATGGCGCTGTCGCGTCGGCGTACGGCGTCTTCGACGAGCGGCTCGGCGCCGCCGTACGGGGGTCGTTCATCATCGACAGGGGCGGCGTCGTGCAGTGGCGCATCCTCAACGGGGTGGGCGAAGCGCGTGATTTGGGCGACTATCAGACGGTCCTGAAGGGTCTCTCTGCGTAACCGGTCCGCGACGGAACGCAAAATCTCGCGATTCCTCTGCCGAAGTGGCCGCGAACGCTGTTCCATTGGGTTGTGCGGCCGCTGGTGACCCGAGACGCCAGCGGCCGCACCCTTTTTCGCCCCGCGCCGGGTTGGTGCGGCCGGCTGCCGCCAGGCCATTAGGCTGTGCGCGCCCGATCTCTCGGGGCGTATAGCTCAGCGGTAGAGCACCTCCCTTACAAGGAGGGGGTCGCAGGTTCGATCCCTGCTGCGCCCACCGGAGTTTTCACAGGTCAGACGCCATATAGCGCCTCAGTCGGGCCGCTGCGTGCCGCTGACGTGCCACAAGGGATCCGCATTTCGGCGGCACGGCGGCGCCCGAGGGCGCATCCCGTGCCGTGCCCGCGGAGGCATCCCGGCCCGTCGGGGACCGGCCAAGGCCGGCGATCGGGCGTCGTCTTCGGTCCACTCCACTTCGGGTGCAGGAGGGGTGTCCGCTCCTAGACCCGTCGGTCGTCCGTGCGACTGACTCGAGTTGGGTCGCATGAGAGCCGGATCTGGCCTATCCCTCCCTGGACCAGCGGGCGCCACAGATGTAGG